>DAORUJ010000018.1:0-35710 GCA_035433105.1 Thauera sp. | reverse complement strand
ACGGCAAGAAGAGTTCGCGGGTTTCGGCGGTGTATGACGCCACGCCGCGCCAGTCTTTCATCGCCGCGCTGAAGGACGTGCCCGAGGTGTGGGAGATCAGCTACACCAAGGCGGTGGAGGACATTCCGACCGGCTTCATCCACGATTACGCGCAACGCGAGGGCAGCTTCATCCCCGGCTACCTCAACCCGCGCCGCACAATGCTGGAAGAAGTGCTCGACGACTTCTTCTTTACCCAGGACTATTCCGAGCTGATGGGCGCCTCGCGTGACGGGGTGGGGCAGGTGGTCAATCTGGACGTCAGGCGCAAGATTGCCAACCTGCCGCTGGACGGCATGCCGCACTTGGGCTCCGGCATCACCTGGGAATGGACCGACGCCAGCGGCACGCCGCATACCGTGATGGCCAGCACCAACCTGAAGGCCGGCGAGGTCACGGTGATTGACATGCAAAGCTGGGAAGTCATCAAGCGCATTCCGACCCGCGGCCCGGGCTTCTTCCTGCGCAGCCATGCCAACAGCCGATATGCCTTCGTCGATTCGATGATGAGCCGCGAAGCGAAGCACATTCTGCAGGTGATCGACAAGCAGACACTGGAGGTAGTCAAGGAGATCAGCGGCGAGCCGGGCAAGACGCTCGCCCACGTCGAGTTCACCCGCGATGGCCGCTATGCGCTGGCCAGCCTGTGGGAAGACGAAGGCGCGGTGATCGTCTACGACGCCCAGAGCCTGAAGGAAATCAAGCGCCTGCCGATGAGCAAGCCGGTGGGCAAGTACAACGTGTGGAACAAGATCACGCGCGAAGAAGGCACCAGTCACTGAGTGCCCCTGCAATACCCTGAAAGAGAGCACGCAACATGGCACTGATTCCCCTGGAAGAACCGACCACCAAACGCATCCCGCCCAATACCTTTTCGCTGTGGGCGCTGGCCTTCCGTCCCTTTTACCTGCTTGCCGCGACACTCGCGGTGCTGGCCATCCCGGTGTGGGCAGTGGTGTATTCCGGCGGCTTCGAAATGCCGATTCCCGGTATCTGGTGGCACTCGCACGAAATGATCTTCGGCTTTGCGGTAGCGGTGATCATCGGTTTCCTGCTTACCGCCGGGCGCAACTGGACGGGCCTGGATACACCAACCGACGGTCCGCTCGCTGCGCTCGCGGGCCTTTGGCTGGCAGGCCGGCTGGCGATGGCCTTCGGCAGCGGTGCCTGGGTGGCCGTGGTCGACCTCGCCTTTCTCCCGGTTGCGGCGGCCGTGATGCTGCGTGTGCTGGTGAAGGCAAAAAGCAAGCGCAACTACTTCGTCGGGATGCTACCGGTCATGCTGGCGCTGGCCAATCTGGTTTTTCACCTTGGCGTGCTGGAGGTCATCGAGGTCGATCCGCTGATGGCGATGCACCTGGCGCTGGGCCTGATCATCGTGCTTGAGAGCGTGATCGGCGGAAGGGTGATTCCGATGTTCACTGCCAACGCCGTGCGCAACATCAGGCAGTGGCGCAACGCACGGGTGGATTGGGCGGCAGTGATTTTGACCGGTGTTGCCCTATTGCTGTGGGCAACGGGTGCGGGCGCATGGGCAGCGCCGGTGTCGATCCTTGCTGCGCTGTTGCAGGCGCTCCGGGTCGGGGGCTGGAACCCGTGGGCGACACGCAAGACCCCGCTGGTGTGGATCCTGCACCTGTCCTACATGTGGATCCCGACCGGGCTGGCACTCATTGCGCTGGCCCAGCTTGGCGTGTTGCCGCGCACGGCCGGCATCCACGCCCTGGCCATCGGTGCCACCGGCGGACTCATCATCGGCATGATGACGCGCACCGCGCTCGGTCACACCGGGCGCATGCTTGGGGCCGGGCCGATCGAGACCGCTGCATACGTCTGCGTGCAACTCGCGGTCGTGATTCGCGTGCTGACCGTGGTTGCGATTCCGACCGCGGTACTGGCCGGTGTTCATGCCGCGGCCACCATGTGGGCTCTGGGCTTCCTGCTCTATCTGTGGCGCTACGCACCTTTCCTGTTGCGGGCGCGGGTGGACGGCAAGGCGGGCTGAGCGGCTGTCGGTTCAGGCTATCGTTCTGCCACCGCTCGATGCATGGCAACAGGACATCGAGCGGTGACGCCGTGGGAAGACTGCAAGGGCCGTCAGGCATCAACCCAGAAACGAAGGTGACCATGACCCTGACCCGCGCAATGAATCGGCGGTCGCGCGCGAGCAGAGCGATCCGGCCTTTGCGCAGGCCATTCTGGATGAGGCAATCACCTTGTTCGTCAATGGCGAGCCGGAGTCGGCCGAGCTGATTCTGCGCGGCCTCGTCAACGCTACCGTGGGTTTCGAGCCGCTGACCGAAGAAATCCACAAACCGACCAAGAACCTGCGCCGGATGCTCTCGCAGTCAGGCAACCCGACCATGAGCAACATCTCGGCTGTCTTTGCTGCCATCAAGCGCGCACTCAAGCTTGAGGTGCAAACGCGGGTAGTTATGGCCTGACTCTGGCATCAAACCGAGCGACGACCTCCCAGTGCGCCATTCGTACCCCAGACCTCAGTCGAGGCTACCGCGCAGCCGGCCGATATCGGTGATGTGGATGGTGCGGCCCTCGACTTCGATCAGGCCGGAGTTCGTCAGCTCGTTGAGGATGCGCGAGAAGTGTTCCTGGGTCAGGTTCAGTCGTGATGCGATCGTGCCCTTGCTGGTGGGCAGGCGAACCGATACCCGGCCGCTGTCGGCAGCATCGCCGCTCATTTCTTCTTCGCGCAGCAGGTAGCCGATGATGCGTTCGCGGCCCGAGCGCAGCGAATAGCTTTCGACGTCGCCCATCAGCCGATGCAGGCGCTGTGCAAGACCGGCGATGATCTTGCGGCAGAACAGTGGGTCGCCGTTCATTTCTTCGAAGAACACGTGTTTGCCGATGTGCAGCAGGGTGCTGTCGGTCAGGGCTTGCGCCATCACCACGTAGGGCTTGTCCATGAACATCACCGCTTCGCCAAAGCTCTGGCCCTGGCGCAGGATGTCGACCACCTTTTCGTTGCCTTCGGACGAGGTGAAGGCGAGCTTGATCTGGCCGTCCAGGATCAGGTGAAAGCCGTTACAGGCGTCGCCGCGGTGGAACAGGATCTCGCCCTTGAGGGCCTTGATTTCGCGCACGCCGCGCGCGAAACGTGCGATTTCCTCGCACCCCAGGCTCTGGAACATCGAGGCGTGGCGCAGCAAGCGGCACAGGCGGTCGACTTCGGACGTCAGTGCGGTGCCGTCCGGGCTGGAGGCCGCTGCACGTAGCGCTGCCTGGCACGGTGTATCCGATTGATTCATGACGTCAGCGGGTGAGTTGGGCATAGAACATCGGCAGGCGGGCAGGAAGTTCGTCGGGTTGGCGGATGACCGCGTAGCCCGCAGGCCCGAAGAGATGGGGCAGGTAGCTTGCGCCTTCACGGTCGATCGTGACACAAAATGGCACGATGCCGCGACCTCGTGCTTCGATCACCGCAACGCGCGTGTCCTCGATGCCATAGCGACCATCGTACAGGTCGAGGTCGTTGGGCTTGCCATCGGACAGGATCAGCAGGATGCGCCGTGCAGCGGTCTGTTTTTCGAGCACGCTGGTGGCGTGGCGGATCGCCGCGCCGAGGCGGGTGTAGTAGCCCGGCTTGATCGCCATGATGCGGCCGCGCGCGCTGTCATCGAAACGATCCGAGAAATCCTTCAGGCGATGGAAGCGCACGTTGCTGCGCTTGACCGATGAGAAGCCGCACAAAGCAAACTGGTCGCCGGTGGCGGACAGGGCTTCGCCGAACAACAATAGTGAGTCGCGGATGACGTCGATGACCCGTGCCTCGGACGAGATCCAGGCATCGGTCGATAGCGACAGATCGGCCAGCGCCAGGCAGGCCAGGTCGCGTTCGCGCTTTTCCAGTGATAGGTAGAGCTGATCGGAGGGATGCTGACCGATGGCGCGATCGGTGGTGGCGCGCACCACGGCGTCGATGTCGAGTTCGGTGCCGTCGGCCTGGCCCTTCAGCCAGCGCCGGCCGGGCTGCAGCGCGGCGAACTGGCGATGGAGGTGGCGCGCCGTGCGCCGCAGGTGCTGCGGCAGGGGCGTCGGTGCGGCGCGCGGGTCGCGGGGCGAGGCGGCCAGCTCCTGCAGGCGTACGTGGTCTTCGCGCAGCAGGCTCTTGCGGTAGTCCCATTCGGGCAGCGGAATACCCTCGCCGAGCACCACGTCGTCCTCGGCGGCGGAGGGCAGATCGAGGTCGAAGCGCACCTTGGAGGCGACACGGTCCTCGTCGCGAGAGAGCGCGAGCTGTTCGAGATTGGCCGCAGCATCGGCGGCGTTGTCGTCGGGGTCGTCATCGGTGCTGCGCTTGACCTTGAGGAACTCAGCTACGGACAGCAGGCTCTCGGCGCGGAAAACGATCATCAGTCCATGCTTTTCGGGTGCTTGCTCGATGCGCTCCACACGGTGGGCCTGACGCTCGGTTTCTTCGTCGTCGCCCTTCGGCCGTTGGGCGCCAGCACTCGCCTCGGCGCCAGGTCCGCTGCTGATGGGGGCGAGGGTGGGCGCCACCAGATCACTCAACCAGAGTAATACCGGCTGATGCGCCATGCCCTTGGGCGGCAGTGCGGGCAGGGCGGCGACGCTGCCCGGCGTGAGCAGCGCCTGGCGGATCAGACGTTCGCGTTCGGCCTCGATGTGCGGCAGGCGGGCGGGGTCAGGGCGCTGCTTCAGCGCCGCCGTGACGAGCCGCTCGTAGCGCGTCTGCAGGCCGGGCCAGCGCAGCAGGGCGCGCAGCGTGGCGAGCTGGTTGAGGCGCAGTTCCAGGCTCGCCGGGTCGGCACTTGCACCTTCGGGCAAGGGCGCAAGTCGGGTCCTGGCTGAGGCCAGCGCAGCTTCGTCCTCGGCGCTGATGGGGGTGCTCTGCGCGGCGGCCAGAGCGGCCAGCCACAGGTAGAGGTCGCGGTTAAGCGCACGCTCGGGCAAGGCATCGAGCTCCATCGGCAGGCGCAGGGTGGTGGCATCCATGCGGGCGCGGGGCGTGCGTTCGCCGCTGCCGGCGATGCGTGACAGCAGGCTGCGGCGCGCACCATGCACGTCTGCCGTGGCGGCCGCGACGCGCAGACCGGGGTCTCCACCGAGGGCGCGGAAAAAAACGCCGGTCATGCGTTCGATTTCCTTGAGTTTCACCACGGCTTCAGGGAAGTGCCCCCCGGCGGCGCGGGTGATGAAACGGTGCCAGAGTTTGCCTACGGCTTCTTCCATGATTCAACGCTCCCTGACGGTTCGGAAGCCCGCCTCGTTCTGCCGTGCAGCCTCGCCGGACACCCAGCTCAGCAGCGGTCCGTTGGGGTTGTCGCGCTGGGTTTCGGCACAGGCGTCGACACACTGGGCACACTGCGTGCAGGTAAACATGTGGCGCTTGATGGTGCGTGGCCTGAGCCGCATCGGGCATACCGCATCGCAGGCGGACTGGCGGTCGGGGAGGCAGCTGCTGCAGTCACTGGCCCGTTCGCGCTTGAAGCCCACCACCATCGCGTTCTTGTTGCCCATCCAGGCCAGGCTCTGGAACAGACCGACGGCGCACACGAAGCGGCAGAACAGGTGGCGGGCGAAAAGAAATTCGAAGCTCAGCACCACGGTGGCCGCGGTTATGAAGATGAACTGGTTGCGCGTGAGTTCGCCGTGGAAGAGGTTGCCATACACTTCTGCGGGAGGCAGCAGGTAGGTCAGCAGCACCACCGCCCAGAGGAAGGCGAAGCCCACTGCGGCCGGCACCACCACGCCCCACCAGCGGGTATCGACGCGCAGTTTGCTGCCGTCGGCTTTCCAGGGTGGTAAAGCCGATGTTTCCCACACGCTGGGCTTGCCCGAAGCGCGCGTCATCAGCTTGTTGATGGTCTCGACGACGGAGAAGTGGGGGCACAGCCAGCCGCAATACAGTCGGCCCCATTTCCACGCCACCCCGAGCAGCAGGGCGGCGCCGGTGAGCAAGGGCACGAACAGGCGCAGGATGATGTTGCCCGCCGCTTCGAGCGCGCTGGCCTTGCCGGCGAGAAAGTCGTCCAGCCCCAGGCGCCACTCCATGCCGAGCAGCCAGGCATGATCCGCGTCGAGGTCGTAGCGGAAGAGGTCGAACACCGGCGCCAGCACGAACAGCACAAAGAAGCCGACCTGCAGCGCGAGACGCTGGCGTTGCCGGCGGTGCGCCGATGCCGCCGACGCAGCACCCGCTACCGCGATCGGGATGATGTGGCGCGGCGCGTCGGTTGCGCGGGGAAGGCCGCTGTGGGTGCTCAGCTCAGACATCTTCCCGTGGTCCGAAAACCGGATAGCGCCAGCTGCGGCCGTTCATGGCCCGCGCCAGCCCGAGCACGCCGAGCAGGATCAGCGTCGAATGGACGAAGGTGAAGTAGAGCACGCCGATCACCCACGACCATGGGTTGTCGAAACCGCCCAGCACGAAAATGCCCACGCTGGCGCTGACCAGCAGGCTGCCGCCGGTGATGCAGGTCCAGCCGGTCTGGCGCAGGTGGTTGCGAACCAGCGCATCGGGGTGCTTGCGGTGCATGATCCACAACACCATCAGCACCAGAAAGGCGAGGCCGGGCAGGAGCATGAGGTTGATGACAAACAGTGCCTCGGCGGCAATCGCCAGGGGCGGACCAGGCATCGCGTTGCGGTGAAGATCAGAACCTTGAGCGGACATGGGGGCGGAGCGTCCTAGCGCCCGAAGGTGGCGGAGACCACTTCCATCAGCGCTTCGGCGACCTCGGCGTCGTCGGTCAGGCTTTCGATGATGCCTACGCGGCAGGCCGCCACCGGGTCCATGCCGTCCTTGATTAGCAGTGCGGCATAGATCAGCAGGCGAGTGCTGGCGGCCTCTTCGAGATCGCGGTCCTTCAATGCACGCAGCGCGCCGGCGATCGCCACGAGACGGCGGGCAAGGTCGGCGGGGCAGGCGGTTTCGCCAATCAGGATGGCTTCTTCCTGTTCGGCGCGCGGGAAGTCGAAGCGCACGCTGACGAAACGCTGACGCGTCGACGGCTTCATGCCCTTGAGCAGGTTCTGGTAGCCGGGGTTGTAGGACACGACCAGCATGAAGCCGGGGGGCGCCTCGAGTACCTCGCCGGTGCGGTCGATGGGCAGGATGCGGCGGTCATCGGCCAGCGGGTGGAGCACGACCGTGGTGTCCTTGCGTGCCTCGACCACTTCGTCCAGGTAGCAGATGCCACCCTCGCGCACAGCGCGGGTCAGCGGGCCGTCGCACCACACCGTTTTGCCGTCGCCGATCAGATGGCGACCGACGAGATCGGCAGCGGTCAGGTCATCGTGGCAGGCTACGGTGTAGAGCGGCAACCCGAGGCGGGCGGCCATGTGCGCGATGAAGCGGGTCTTGCCGCAGCCGGTCGGACCCTTGATCAGCAGCGGCAGACGGTTTCTCCACGCGTGCTCAAACACCTCGACTTCATTGCCGCCGGCCTGGTAATAGGGGATGTCGAGGTTGGGGGTGTCCGGTTTCATTGCGGCAGTCCTTTGATATATGCGATGGCGATCACGGCCCATACGACGATCATCCAGCCCAGGGTGACCACACGCCACATCAGCGGTGCATGACGCAGTGCCATGAAGTCGAGAATGATGACCGCGCCTTTCCAGAACGAAATGGCAGCAAGAATGGCGATGGCGCCCCGGCCTGTGAGGCCGGCCGCGCCCATGCCCCAGGTGAGCAGGGTGGCGACCATCAGCGTTGCCCACAGCAGGGTGGCGCGTCGCGGAGTACCGTGAAGGTGGGAATTCATGCTTGCTCCCTCAGTGAATGACATAGACCAGTGGGAACAGGATCAGCCATACCAGATCCACCATGTGCCAGTAGGCCGCACCCGTTTCCAGACCGTTCATGTCCCCGGGGCGGTAGCGTCCGGCACGTGCACCGTTCCACATTGCCGTCAGGATCACCATGCCGAGGATGACGTGCATGAAGTGAAAGAAGGTGAGCGAGAGGTAAAACATGTGGAACGGACTGCTCGACAGGCTGATGTTGTGCTCGAAGGCCGCGGCGTATTCGAATGACTTCACCACCAGGAAGCCCGCGCCGCAGCCAATTGCGGCGAGCAGCCAGCGCGCGCTCTCGGCGGATGCCAGGCGTTCGGCGGCCTGTACCGCACGCACTACGAAGTAGCTCGCAGTGAGCAGCAGGACGGTGTTGAGGGCGCCGGCGTTGCGGTTCAGCGCCGCCTGCTCGGCATCGAACAGTTCGATGTGGTTGGCGCGGGTGAAGGCGTAGGCGATGAAGAAGACGCCGAAGGCGAGCAACTCGGCGAGGATGAAGATCCAGATTGCGAGGTCGCCCGCCAGCCGATGGCCGGAGTCAGCTGCCAACGGTGCCGCAGTCTGCGCGGAAAGGGTTTCTTGTGTCATGCGCAGGAGTCTAGGCAGGGGCGCCGGGAATTAACTTGATCGTGGTTAATTGGTTCGGGTGCAGGTGCTGTCGGCAGCTAGGGCCTGCTTGCGATGACGCTGCCGAGCCAGTGGCGTGTCACATCGACCATCCGGCTTGCAAACCCCCATTCGTTGTCAAACCACACCACGAGATTGAGCAGTCGCGGCCCAAGCATGCACGTCTGGCCGCCGTCCACGATGGCCGAATGGGGGTCGTGGTTGAAGTCGATGGAGACGTGGGGCTCGTCGGACCAGGCAATCAGGCCGCGACAGGTGTCTTCGGCGGCGCTGCGCAACAGCGCATTGACGCGCGCGATATCGGCGTCGTGCGCGAGCTGCAGCACCATGTCGATGGCCGACACATTGTGTGTCGGCACCCGAATGGCCTTGGCCTGGACCTTGCCAGTGAGTTCGGGTAGCAGGCGCTCGACTCCGCGTGCGAGCCCGGTGGATACCGGGATGATCGACTGCATGGCTGAACGTGTTCGGCGCAGGTCGGAGTGATGGTAGCCGTCGATCAAGGGCTGATCGTTCATGGCCGAGTGCAGTGTGGTGAGCAACACGTTCTCAAGACCGAATTCATGCTGCAGCAGAGCGAGTACCGGCACGACCGCGTTGGTGGTGCATGAGGCGTTGGACACCAGCCTGGCGTCGGCGCGGAGGCTGTCGTCATTGATGCCATGCACGATGGTGGCATCGACGTCTTCGGCACTGTTGCCGGGCTGAGACAGCAGCAGGCGTGGGCAGCCAGCGTGCAAGAAGCGTTCGAGCTCGACCCGGCTACCGTACTGGCCCGAGCACTCCACGACGAGGTCGATATCGTGACGCGCCCAGTTTACGGCTTCGGGGGTGGTGGCATGCGAGATGGCGATGGCCTGTCCATCGATCAGCATTGTTTCGTTGGAGACAGCGACTTCACTTGGGAAACGGCCGTGGGTGGAGTCGAAGCGGGTGAGGTAGGCGATGCTGGCCAGATCGGCCGGCTCGTTGATCGCCACCACCCTGAATTGCGCGGCGAGGCCGGCTTCGTGCAGTGCGCGAAGGTAGCAGCGTCCGATCCGGCCATAACCATTGATGGCGATGCGCTGCGGGCGCTGTGAATTGGGGCTGGGACTGGTGGGGCGGGGCACGGTGTCTTCCGGCTGGGTGGAACGCGATGAGGAGCCGGAATTCTAACGGTTGTCGCGGTGTCGTCCGGCGCGGTGCACAAAAAAAGGGGCGGCCTAAGCCGCCCCAACCCCTTCGCCTGGTCACCCAGGTGTTACTTCAGAGAGACACCGTGTGTCGTCATGCCTTGGCGGCCTTGGTCTCGCCCTTGATGAAGAAGCTTGTCACATAGACCAACAGACCGACGAAGAACATGACACCTGCCCATTCACGCATCCAGTAGAACAGCATCAGCTGGTCCTGGGTCGCCATGAAGGACATCGGGGTGTCGGACACGCGCTGCAACCACACCTGCAGGATGCCGGCGGCGGTGAGGAACAGGGTGATGAAGACCATCGCGACCGTCATCAGCCAGAAGCTCCACATCTCCAGCACTTGCGCCTTGTTCGAGTTGGCGGCACGTCCGCGCAGGATCGGCATGGCGTAGCTGATGATGGTGAGCACAACCATCACGTAGGCACCGTAGAAGGCCATGTGGCCGTGGGCGGCGGTGATCTGCGAACCGTGAGTGAAGTAGTTCACCGGAGCCAGTGTGTGCAGGAAGCCCCACACGCCAGCGCCGAGGAAGGCCATCACGCCAGTACCCAGGGCCCACAGCACGGCAGCCTTGTTCGGATGCTCGCGACGACGCCGGTTGACCATGGTGAATGCGAACACAGTCATGGCGAAGAAGGGCAGCGGCTCCAGCGCGGAGAAGATGGAACCCCACCACTGCCAGTACTCCGGAGCACCGATCCAGAAGTAGTGGTGACCGGTACCGATGATGCCTGAGATCAGGGCCAGGGTAATGATCACGTACAACCACTTCTCGATGACTTCGCGGTCCACACCCGTCACCTTGATCAGCACGAAGGCCAGCAGCGCACCGAGGATCAGTTCCCACACGCCTTCCACCCAAAGGTGCACAACCCACCACCAGTAGAACTTGTCGCGAACGAGGTTGACCGGGTTGTAGAAGGAGAACAGGAAGAAGATCGCCAGACCCCACAGACCGAGCAACAGCACCATGCTGATGGCGGTCTTGCGGCCCTTCAGGCTCGTCATGGTGATGTTGAACAGGAAGGCAAGTGCGACGACGACGATGCCGACCTTGGTCGGTAGCGGCTGCTCAAGGAACTCGCGACCCATGGTGGCCAGGAGGTTGTTGCCCGTCATCTCGGCCAGCGTGGCATAGGGCACCAGCAGATAGCCGAGAATGGTTGCCGCACCGGCGACGAGGAAGATCCAGAACATGGCCAGCGCCAGCTTCGGGCTGAAGAGTTCGGTTTCCGCTTCTTCCGGAACCATGTAGTACGCCGCCCCCATGAAGCCGAACAGCAGCCACACGATGAGCAGGTTGGTGTGGACCATGCGGGCCACGTTGAAGGGAATTTCCGGGAACAGGAAATCGCCGATGATGTACTGCAGGCCCATGATCAGGCCAAAAATGATCTGCCCCACGAACAGCCCGATCGCCGCTATGAAGTAGGGCATGGCGACCGCTTGTGATTTGTATTGCATATGTGATCCCTTTGTGGTCTCCGGGTTTCCAATCAACCTTCGATGTTGGGCGGCCAGTTGGCAGTGTTGATTCCCGCCGTGTACTTGAAGAAGGCCACGAGGTGATCAAGCTCTTCGTCGGTCAGTTTGAAATCGGGCATCTGGCGACGACCCGGAGCGCCTGTGGGCATGCTCTGTATCCAGGCTTTGATGAAATCCGGTCCACGGCGGGTGTACACGTTGCCGAGTTCCGGAGCGAAGTAGGCGCCTTCACCCAGCAGAGTGTGGCAACCGATACAGTTGCGGGTTTCCCAGATGTGTTTGCCTGCCGCAGCTTCGGCAGTCAGGTTTTCCCTATTGTCTCGCGACGGTAGCTCGCGTTCGGTGTCGAAGGTCAGCGCAAGGAACAGGAGGAAGAAAAAAACGGTTCCTCCATAGAAAATGTTCCGCGCCATTGATTTGGTGAATATGCCGCTCATCGCGCACTCCTCATCATTGGTCTCGTTTTCAGGTTTGGTGTCAGTGGTCAGGGGTACAACCAGGGTTACAACTGAGTGGTACTACATTCCACGGCATTGCCGACGGTGGAAGCATGGTAGGGACGGCCGTGGCTACCCTCCATGATTTGAATCAAGATTGATCGGGCCCCTGCAAAGGCTCGTGCTGGCTGGATTGGAGCGTGAGGTGGGCATGACTGCGACAGGGTGGACGCGGATTGGAAAGCAAGTGCTTGCACTGGCCTGGGGGCTGGCGACCCTGCCGTCGGCGCTTGGGGCTGGCCTGGGTGCCGAAGTCGCGGTAGACATCGGCCACACCCTGCCCGCGCCAGGTGCGACGAGTGCGCGCGGAAGGAGCGAGTTTGAGTTCAATCGCGAACTGGGGCTGAAGGTGGTCGCAGCGCTGCGGGCGCTGGGTTTTTCAGTGCGCCTGATCAATGCCGAGGGGGGCATCGCCAGCCTGCAGGCGAGGCCCCTGGCGGCCGAAGGAGCCGATGTGTTGTTGTCCATCCATCATGATTCGGTGAGCGCCTTCGAGCTGAGCCCCTGGCAATGGCAAGAGCAGGCGCTGGACTACAACGATGAATACGCCGGGCACTCATTGTTCGTGTCACGCGACAACCCGGATACAGCGCGCAGCATCCTGTGTGCAAGGGTGATCGGAGCCCGCCTGCAGAGGATGGGTTTTGAGCCTACGCACAAGAACGCACGTCGGCGTGGTTATGCCGACCCGGCGCATGCCGTGCACTACTACGACGGGCTTGCCGTGCTGCGCCACGCGCGCATGCCGGCGATCCTTTTCGAGGCGGGTGTGATCAAGAACCGGGACGAGGAGTTGCTGCTGCGCGACCCCTTGCGCATTGCCCGCATGGCTGACGGCATTGCCACTGCGGTGGCGGCCTGCCTGCGCCACGGCCGGCCGGCCGACAGCGAGGAAGCCGCCGACGGCCAGTCCCGGGTTCGGACTGCTGATTGAGCGGTATCGAGCTCGTTTGCGCTCGATACCGCGGACATCTTGCCTGGGCGGATTACCTGGCCGTCGGCAGGCGGGAAGAAACGCCCTGCACGAAGTAGTCCATCTTGCCCAGCGTGGCGTCGTCCATGACGGCGCTCGCGGCCAGGCGCTCCTTGCCGCTTTGGTCCAGCACCGGCCCGGTGAAGGGATGGAAAGTACCGGCCTTCATGCGCTTCTCCAGGCCTTTGGCCATGGCCTGAACGTCGGCAGGCACGGCGGGGTTGAAGGGTGCCAGGCGAATCATGTCTTCCTTGAAGCCGCCCCATACGGGTTCGGGTTTCCAGCTGCCGTCCAGCACGGCGTTGACCGTCTTGATGTAAAACGCGCCCCAGTGATGGGTGGTTGCGGTGAGCTGGGTCTTGGGGCCGTACTTCGACATGTCGGAGTGGTAGGCGAAGGAGTAGACGCTTTTCTCTTCTGCGGCCTGCACGGTGGCGGTCGAGTCGGTGTGGTGCGTGAGCATGTCGGCACCCTGCGAGATCAGGGTCATTGCGGCGTCGCGCTCCTTGCCCGGGTCGTACCAGCTATTGACCCAGATCACGCGCACCTCGACGTTGGGGTTCACGCTGCGCGCGCCGCGGGTAAAGGCGTTGATGCCTTGCAGCACTTCCGGGATCGGGAAGGCGCCCACGTAGCCGAGCACGTTCGACTTGGTCATCTTGCCGGCGATGGCACCATTGATGTAGCGGCCTTCGTAGAAGCGCGCATTGTAGTTGCCAAAGTTCTTGCCCGACTTGTAGCCGGTTGCGTGCAGGAAGGTGACTTGGGGGAACTGCCTGGCCACGCGTTCGACGTAGTTCATGTAGCCGAAGCTGGTCGCGAACACGATCTTGCTGCCGCTGGCGGCGAACTCCCGGATGACGCGCTCGGCATCCGCGCCTTCGGCGACGCTCTCGACGTAGCGGCTCTGCACCCTGTCACCGAGTGCGGCCTCCATTTCCTTGCGCCCCTGATCGTGCTGGAAGGTCCAGCCGGCGTCACCGATCGGGCTGACATAAACGAAGCCGAGCTTGGCGGGCTCCTGCGCAAAGGCTGAGAGCGGCAGACTGGCGACAAGTGCGAGTGCGGCGCTGGACAGAATGAACTGACGACGATGGCTCATGCGGGGTCTCCGGGAGCGATGAAGGGGAAGAGCCGGGGAATTCTAACGATTTGACGTGCTGCTGCCGCCCCGTGTTTTCCTCAAGGGGCGCTTGATGCGCCGCTTCTCGTGGCGCGTACGCACTCGCGCACCAGCGCAGGGCCGCGGTAAATCAGGCCGCTATAGACCTGCACCAGCCTTGCGCCCGCATCCAGCTTGGCGCTGGCTGTGCGGCCGTCCAGCACGCCACCGGCGGCGATGACCGGCAATTCGCCAGCGAGCACCCTGGTGAGCTGGCGCACGACCGCCGTCGAGGCATCGAACACGGGTGCGCCCGACAAGCCGCCCTGCTCGTCGCCGTGGCGGATGCCCTGCACCTTGTCGCGTGCAATCGTGGTGTTGGTGGCAATGACACCATCGATGCGATGACGTCGCAGCGCACCGGCAATGTTGATTACCTGGGCCTCGTCCAGGTCGGGAGCAATCTTCAGCGTCAGCGGCACATAGCGGCCGTGCGTGTCGGCCAGTCGCGTCTGCGCGAGCTTGAGGCGGCCGAGCAGGTCGTCGAGTTCGGATTCGCCCTGCAACTGGCGCAGGTTCTTGGTGTTGGGCGAAGAGATGTTGACCGTGACATAACTCGCCAGTGCATAGACCTTCTCCAGGCAGGCGAGGTAGTCGTCGGCGGCGTTCTCGATGGGGGTGTCGAAGTTCTTGCCGATGTTGATGCCGAGGATGCCGCTGAAGCGTGCGGCCCTGACGTTGGCGACCAGCACGTCGACCCCGTGGTTGTTGAAACCCATGCGGTTGATGATGCCGCGCACTTCGGGCAGGCGGAACATGCGCGGGCGCGGGTTGCCGGGCTGGGGGCGGGGGGTGATGGTACCGATCTCGATGAAACCGAAACCCATGCGGGCCAGTCCATCGATGGCTTCGCCATTCTTGTCGAGGCCGGCAGCCAGGCCGATACGATTCGGAAAGCTCAAACCCATGACCTCGACTGGCTCGGCCGGCTCGGGTTGGCCAGCGGGCAGCATGCGGCCGGCGAGGTTGAGGGCGTGCAGGGCAAATTCGTGCGCGGTTTCGGCGTCGAGCGAAAACAGCAGGGGGCGTGCGATGTCGTAGAGCATCGCCGAATTGTAGCGATTTGGCCGCCTTCAGGCGATTGTGGCGGGGCCGCTGGCCTCGGGCCTGGATGTCTGAAAGGGCTCCCAGCGACCGAGGCGTAGCGCCTGCAGCGGGCGAAAGCGCGCCTTGTAGGCCATTTTGGGGCTTTCGGCGATCAGATAGCCCAGATAGACGTAGGGTAGGCCCATGCGCTGGCAGGCCTCAATCTGCCACAGGATGCCATAGGTGCCGAAAGCGCAGCGGGGCAGGTCGGGGTCGTAGAAGGTATAGACGCTGGACACGCCGTCTTCGAGTCGGTCGATCACGCTCACCATGCGCAGCGCGTCATCGTTGTCACGGAACTCAATCAGGCGCGTGTCGACGTGGCTTTGCAGCAGAAAATGCGTGTACTGCTCGCGGTTGTCGAGGTCCATGCCGCCGCCTGCGTGCCTCGCTGCTTGGTAGCGCTGGTAAAGGCGGTAGTGGTCCTCGATGAATGCCAGTGGGCGCTCGATGGCCTGCAAGCCGCTATGGCGCGCCCATGCCCGCCGCTGGCTGCGGTCGGGAACAAACGCTTGTACCGGAATGCGTACCGGCACGCAGGCGTTGCAGGTGTCGCAATAGGGGCGGTAGGTGAACATGCCGCTGCGACGAAACCCGCGTCGTACCAGTTCGCCGTAGACCTGCGTGTCGATGAGGTGGCCAGGCGTGGCGACCTGCGAGCGCGCACTGCGCCCGGCAAGGTAAGAGCAGGTGTAAGGCGCCGTGGCGTAGAACTGTATGAGTGCGTAAGGGTAGTCTTTCTGCATCGTCTCGCCGCCTGCCCGCCTCGTCCTTCTATTTGCTCCAGTCGATGCCCCGCGTCGCGTCTGCCGGCCATCGAGCCGCTGGGATGTCGCTGCATGCGTGGCGTGCAAGCACCGTGCCAAACTGCTGACGCGAAACCGTCTGTGCGCCCATCGACATCAGGTGTGCCGTTTTCATCTGGCAGTCGATCATGACATAAGCCCGTGCCGACAGAAACCGCGCGAGGTGGGCGAGCGCCACCTTTGACGCATCCGTCTCGATGGAGAACATCGACTCGCCAAAAAATACGCGGCCCAGGGCTATGCCATAGAGTCCACCCACCAGCTGACCGTCACGCCAGCATTCGACACTGTGGGCATGGCCCAGTTCATGCATGCGCAGGTAGGCGTCGCGAATCTCGGGCGTGATCCAGGTGCCCTGACCCCCTGCGCGCGGCGCGGCGCAGGCCCCGACGACGGCATCGAAGGCGGTGTCCAGGCTGACCTCGAACTGCTGTCGGCGCAGGGTTTTGCGTAAGGAGCGGCTGATACGGATTTCCGCCGGCACCAGCACCAGGCGCGGATCTGGACTCCACCACAGAATGGGTTCGCCCGCACTGAACCACGGAAAGATGCCCTGGCGGTAGGCGACAAGCAGCCATTCCGGAGTCAGCCCACCCCCGGCGGCAAGCAGGCCGTTGGGCTCGGTGAGTGCCTGTTCGACCGGCGGAAATCCGGGTGCATCGTTCAGCCAGGGGATCATGCGGCCTTCAGGTGGATGCCGGAGCGGTCGCGTCGTCCTGGAACGTGACCACGTGGTCGGCATCCAGGCGGATGCCGATGCGCTCGCCGATGGCATGGTTGTGATGACTCGGGACCAGCGACAGAACCCTGGCGCCACTGGCCAGGCGCAGGGTGTAAAGGATGTCCGCGCCGCGGAAGGCCTTGTTCAGAACCTCGGCCTTGAGTGGGCTGGCATCGTCATGCACTACGTCGTCGGGCCGCAGCAGCACGTCGACCGCGCGGTCGGGCCGACAGGTCTGGCTGTTCTCGCCGCACACCAGCGGGCCGGAGCTGTCGAGCACGCCGAGTTCGATCTGCACGCGGCGTTCGTCGAGCACGCGGCCTTCGATGAACACGCCCTGTCCGATGAAGTCAGCGACGAAGCGGTTGGTGGGCTCGTGGTAGAGCCGGTAGGGCGTGTCCCACTGCTGGATGCGGCCCTGGTGCATGATGCCGATCTCGTCAGCGACGGCGAAGGCCTCGTTCTGATCATGCGTGACGAGGATCGCGGTCGTGTTGGTGGCCTTGATGATGTCGCGGACTTCATGCGACAGGCGTTCGCGTAGCTCGACGTCGAGGTTTGAAAATGGCTCGTCAAGCAGCAGCAGGCTGGGCCGGGGCGCCAGGGCGCGGGCCAGGGCGACGCGCTGCTGCTGTCCGCCAGACAGCTCGTGCGGAAACTTGCTGCCCTGGTCGCCGAGGCCAACCAGTTCGAGGAGTTCGGTGACGCGGACGCTACGGGCTTGAGCTGTTTCCTTGCTCAGTCCGAAGCCGACGTTGGCGGCAACCGAAAGGTGCGGGAACAGCGCGTAGTCCTGGAACACCATGCCGATCCGACGGCGCTCCGGCGCGAGGTGCGTGCTCGCGGTGCTGACGAGCTGGCCGTCGAGCCGGATTTCGCCGGCGGCGACCTGTTCGAAGCCCGCGATGCAGCGAAGTACGGTGGTCTTGCCACAGCCGGAAGGGCCCAGCAGGCACCCGATACGGCCTTCTTCCAGGCTGAAGGACAGTTTGTGGACGATCCGCTGAGTACCGAACGCGAGATCAATGTCGATGAGCTGAAGATGGGGCATGGCGGGCGAATGGCCGAGGATGGCAATTATTATTGCATTGCAGGGTTCCAAATGCGATCAATTATAATTAGCGTCCAGCGAGGGGCTCGGGGTGACATGCCCGAGCCGACAACAACGCGAGCCGACAACAACGGAAAGGCAATGGAACTGAACAAGGGGCGGGCCCCAGCGGGCCTGAGCGGGTCTTCGCTGACGGTGGCCGCAGTGATCATTGCGGCGCTGATTGCAGCGCCGGTGCTGTCCGTGTTTTCCAACGTCTTCACTGGCGGTACGACGGAGACATGGGTGCACCTGCGTGACACGGTGCTGGGCGAGTTCGTCTTCAATACGGTGGTGCTGTGTGTCGGGGTCGGGCTTGGCGTGGCCTCGATCGGGGTCACGACAGCCTGGCTGACGACGATGCTCGACTTCCCCGGGCGACGCTTCTACGAGTGGGCGCTGGTGCTGCCGATGGCGATGCCCGCCTATGTGATGGCCTATGCATATACTGATCTGCTCCAGTTTGTCGGGCCGGTGCAGAGCGGTCTGCGCGCATTCTTTGGCTGGCATGCCAATGACTACTGGTTCCCGGACGTGCGCACTGTGGGCGGTGCGGTGACGATGTTCATGTTCGTGCTTTACCCCTATACCTACATGCTGGTGAGGACTGCCTTTCTCGAGCGTGCGGGCGGCATGCTCGAGGCGGGCCGTTCGCTGGGGCTCGGCCCCTGGGGCTGCTTTGTGCGCGTGTCCCTGCCGCTGGCCCGGCCAGCGGTGGTGGCAGGCACGGCGCTGGCCTTGATGGAGACCCTGGCCGACTTCGGTACCGTGGCCTATTTTGGCGTCCAGACCTTCACCACAGGCATCTACCGTGCCTGGTTCTCGCTTGGCGATCGCATTGCTGCAGCCCAGCTTGCGGCTGCGCTGCTGGCCTTTATCGTGCTGGTGCTGAGCCTTGAGTACGCGAGTCGCGGACGGGCGCGTTTCAACAACACGTCGCGCCAGCAAGGCGCGCCGCTGCGCAGGCGGCTGTCGCCGGGCTTGGGTTTGCTGGCGAGCTTTGCCTGCTTCATGCCCTTGCTGCTGGGTTTCCTGCTGCCTGCGGCGCTATTGTTGCAGATGGCCTTTGTTGATGGCGATGCGCAGTTCGGCGCGCGTTTCGTGCAACTTGCGCGCAACAGCTTCGTGCTCGCAGCCCTGACTTCGGCGCTCGCGGTGGTGCTGGCGGTGTTGCTGGCGTATGCGGCACGTTTGGCGCGGTCCTCCCTGCCGGGTGCACTCAACCGCATCGTCGGGCTGGGCTATGCGGTACCAGGCTCGGTCATCGCCGTGGGCGTGCTGATACCCGTGACACGACTCGACAACTGGCTGGTAGAGGCCTGGCAGGCTACTTTCGGCTTCAATCCGGGCTTGATCCTGACCGGCGGGATCGCGGCGCTGATCTATGCCTATCTCGCACGTTTCCTCGCGGTCGCGCTGAACGTGGTGGAGTCAAGTCTGAGCAAGATCACACCCAGCATGGACGATGCGTCGCGCAGCCTGGGCTTCGGCAAGTGGGTGACCCTGCGCCGGGTGCATGTGCCCATTCTCCGCGGCAGTTTGTTGACGGCGGCCTTGCTGGTTTTCGTCGATGTGATGAAGGAATTGCCGGCGACGCTGGTGATCCGTCCCTTCAATTTCGATACGCTGGCGACCCAGGCGTACACGCTGGCAGCCGATGAGCGCCTTGCCGAAGCGTCCACGGCTGCGCTGGTCATCGTTGCAGTGGGTCTGCTGCCGATGTTCCTGATCTCGCGTCAGATCCTCAAAACCGGCCGACGGCGAGATTGAGTGTGCCAGTCGGGTGCATGCCGTGTGCCATGCTGCATTGCGCCGTGATTCCTTGTGACGCCTCCGCTTAGCTTCGGGGATAATCGCGCGCTGAGAGACAGTCGTGAACAATTCCCGCGCGCGGCGCTTGCCGCTGCGAGGGACCGCCGGAACTTGCAGATCGCCATGAAGCCCTCGTCGGAAGCAATGCCTTTGCTTCGCCCATCTCCTGAAGTGCTCAGGTTCGCACCCATCCGTTGGGCCATCGTTCTCAGCGTGCTGTTCGTTGCGGGCAGTCTGTTACGGCCTTCGGTGATGTTCTTGTCGCCCGAGTACACGCTTGCGCTGCACACCGCGCTGGAAGTGTTCTCAATCACGGTTTCGGCGATGGTGTTCGCCCTCGGCTGGAACCTGCGCCGCACCGCACACGGTGGGCCCTTCGTGTGCTTGGGTGCGGTTTTTCTCGCGGTGGCATTGACCGATTTTCTGCACGCCCTTTCCTATCCAGGAATGCCGGCGTTGGTGACGCCAAGTGGTACCGAGAAGTCGATTGCCTTCTGGCTGATGGCGCGTGCATTTGCGGTGATCGGCTTGCTGGTGCTGGCCGTTCTTCCGTCCAGGCGCTGGCCCGCCGCATGGTCACGGCTGGCGTTGCTGGTCGCGGTCGGGGTGACGGCGGCGGTCGCCTGGGTGATCCTGTTTCAACAGAACGTCCTGCCGCGAACCTTTGTTCCGGGGGGAGGCGTCACGGCGCTGAAGGTTGGGACCGAATATGCCTTGTCGGCTGCCTATGGCCTGGCTGCCCTGCTTTTGTTCAGACGCAGTGTTCGCGATCGGGCCCCGGCGCTGGCCTGGTTGGCTTCTGCGGCCTGGGCGATGGCGCTGGCGGAACTGTATTTCACGTTGTACGTCCAGGTTTCGGATGTATTCAGTGTTCTCGGGCACGTCTATAAATTCGCTGCGTCGGTGATGATCTACAAGGGGGTGTTCAGGGCTGGGGTGCGCGAGCCGCACGAAGCCCTGGCGCATGAGCGCGCGCTGCTGCGAGCAATGATCGACTCGGTACCGGATCTAATTGCCTTCAAGGACAGGCGAGGTGCCTACCTGGGCTGCAACAAGGCTTTCAGTCGCTGCTACGACATCGGTGAATCCGCCTTGATCGGGCGCACCGATGGCGAGGTGTTTGGCCACGGGATTCAGCCCTCAGCAACACCGGATGAGGTCGCCGTGGTCAGGGTGCTTGAGCGTCACGAAGAGTGGGTCGAAGGGGCCGACGGCAGCATGCGCCTGCTCGATACCCTGCGTATTCCCTTCCATGGTGATCAGGGCGAACTGCTGGGAGAGGTCGATATCAGTCGCGACTTCACCGAGCGTCGGCGGGTTCGCGAACAGATTGCCGAGCGTGAGCAGCGTCTGATGATGGCATTGCAGGGGGCGTCGCTGGGCATCTGGAACTGGGACATCCCGGTCGGCCGGATGTCCTTCAGTCCCTTGTGGGCGGCGATGCTCGGTCTTGACCTTAATGATGTCGTCCCGAGTGTTGCTACCTGGGAGGCGCTGGTCCATCCGGATGACTGGGGCGGTATCCAGGCTGCGCTTGAGCCCCACCTGCGTGGTGAAACCGACTCCTACTCGGCCGAATATCGCATGCGTCACAGTGACGGACACTGGGTGTGGGTGCAGGATTCAGGGCGCGTTCTGGAGCGCGACGAGGAGGGCAAGCCCTTGCGGGCGGTGGGGCTGCACCAGGATATTTCATCGCGCAAGGCGATGGAGGAGAGTCTGCTCCATCTGGCGACCAGCGATCCGTTGACGGGTTTATGGAACCGGCGCCACTTCACTGAAATGGTCAATGGCGAACTCCGGCGCTTGCGCCGCCACGGTGCGAGCGCAGGGTTCCTGCTGCTTGATCTTGACCACTTCAAGCGTATCAACGATACCCGCGGGCATGCCGCGGGCGATGAGGTGCTACGGCACTTCTCCTCCCTGGTCAGCGGCCATCTGCGCGAGGCCGATGTATTTGCCCGCCTGGGGGGAGAAGAGTTCGGCGTGCTGCTGCCGTGCATCGAGGATGCCGACGGAGCGCTGCGTGCGGCTGACCGCTTGCGCCATCTCATTGCTTTGAACCCGGCCATGCCCGGCAAGGATCCGCTGCCATTTTCCGTCAGCATCGGGGTAGCGATGCTTGATCCGGACGACAGTGGTTTCGATGTCATTTTTTCACGCGCCGATGACGCCTTGTACGAGGCCAAACGCAGCGGTCGCAATCGCGCCGTGTTGGCGAAGAGCCCAGACGCAACGGGCCCCGCGTCAACTGACACGGGGCCCGTTCATGAAGGGCTCCCTGGCTGAATCCTTCCCTGTCCGGCGCCTGGTGTCTGGCGCCGTACCGGTCAGCCTGGGTCTTTGTACCCCCGCCTGTCAGCGATAGCCGGCGCGGTCGTAAATCTTCTGTGCCTGCGCCACCCCATTGGCCAGCTCGCCAATCGGCATCGAGTCGGCCTTGAATTCACCGAGCTTGTCGAGTGCGGGGTTATCGATCTTGACCGAGGTGACGACAGGCCATTCATTATTGCCATTGGCAAAGTAGGCTTGTGCCTCGTCCGAGGCCAGATATTCGAGGAATTTGACCGCTGCCTCCTTGTGCGGAGCGGTCTTTAGCATGCCTGCGCCCGAAACGTTGATGTGGGTGCCCCAGCTTTGCTGGTTGGGCCACACGGCCCTGATGTTCGCGACGACCGCCTGGTCTTCGGCTTTGGTCGAGTTCATCAGGCGGGCAAGATAGTAGCTGTTGGCGATCGCGACACCGCATTCACCGGCTGCGACCGACTTGATCTGGTCGGTGTCACCGCCCTTGGGCGCGCGTGCGAAGTTGTCGACGATGCCGCTTGCCCACTTCACCGTTTCGTCCGCACCGATGTGCTTGATCATCGCAGCGCCCAGCGACAGGTTGTAGGGATGGCTGCCCGAGCGGGTGCATACCTTGCCTTTCAGGCCTGGGTCGGCCAACTGTTCATAGCTCTGGACCTGCTCGCCTTTAACCAGCTCGGGGTTGTAGACGATCATGCGGGCACGCTTCGAGAACGAGAACCAGCGCTCGGTGCGCAGGTTGGCGGGGATCCGCTCGTCGAGAATCTGCGATTCGACGGGGGTAAAAATGCCCATCTCGTCGGCATGGGCCAGACGCGAAGCATCGACTGTGATGAAGATGTCCGCCGGGCTATTGACACCTTCGTTGCGGATGCGCTCGAGGAGCTCGTCTTCCTTGGCTTCGATGCGGTTGACCCTGATTCCGGTTTGTTTGCTGAAGTTGCCGTACAACACCTCGTCGGTCTGATAGTGACGAGCGGAATAGATGTTCAGTTCGGTATCGGCTGCCTGGGCGTTCGAGGCGGCGACGCCGAACGCAGACAGCAGGGCAGTGACAGCGGCTTTCTTCATCATCATGTGCGACAGCCTTTCGTGGGAGTTGGTCAGGGGAATGATAATAACGAGAAGAATTCTCAGTTGCAAACAGTTCGCATTCCATGTCTTAATGTTGAGAACGATTCTCAATAAAGGGTAGGGCATGGATGCACTGCTGGTTGGCGCCGATCGCCTTGGCAACATTCCCGATATTCTTTCAAACTTCGGGATCCGCATTGCCGCTCATGTCAGCGGGCGTGACACCAGCCATCAGCGCCGCAGCAGCGCGTTGCCCTCAGGCATTGGCGTGGTGATTCTGTTTACCGACTTCATTGGGCACAACGTGATGCAGCGCTTTCGAGAGGCCGCGAACCGTCAGGGGGTCATGTTCGTGTGCTGCCGGCGCTCGACTTGTGCATTGCGGCAAGCTCTTGGCCAGCGCATGGCGAATCGGTGTGAGACGTGCAGCGAGGCAAGCAAGTGTCTGCGCAGGCCCTGACTTCAGCATAGGATGACTGCGCAAAGGCCCAAGCCAGACGCTGATTGCGAGGGCGGTGCCGGTTGTGCACCTCGGCGGCAAGGTGCGGGCCGGCGAAGGGCCTAGTCAACGAGGGTGCCGCTCAGCGGATGGCGACGAAAGTGTCCGTTGTGGCGTTGTGGTTTTCGTCGACCAGGCGGCGGGCGCCATTGAAGCGCTTGGACCAGTAGGTGGTGGAGATTGCCTCGACACGCACCTTGCCACCGCTGGACGGGGCGTGAACAAACTTGCCGTTACCGAGATAGATGCCTACGTGCGAAAAGGCGCGGCGCATCGTGTTGAAAAAAACGAGGTCACCCGGCTTTAGATCCTGACGGCCGATCTTGTCACCCAACCGTGACATTTCAGCCGCGGTTCTGGGCAGATCAAAGCCGATTGCGTTGCGGAAGACGTTCAGTACCAGTCCGCTGCAATCGAGGCCGGTATCGGGTGAGGTGCCCCCCAGGCGATAGCGCACACCGAGGTACTCGAGTGCCTGGTCAACCAGTTGCTCTGCGGCTGAACCGTATTCGTCAAGCGTGGACAAGCTCGACGAAGCCTTAACGGCGTCCCGAGCGGGTTCGCTTGCGAGTGCGGCGTGCGCACCCGAAAAAACGAGCGTCAGCGCGAAAAGGAGGGGCCGAATTTGCATTGCGCGCAATATACGCAGGCGCAATCTTCTTGTAAACCGCAAATTCGACAGGTTTCGTGACTTCCCATGATCGAGCGCCACCACGATCAGAGTCTGCTGCGGTACTGGCGATGTGCGCGTTCGACGTCAGCGAGGGCGCGCGGTGAACAAGCGCCCTGTTTGGGTGCACGCGCCTGCACGGCAAGAAAAAGCTGGGCGATGGCCCAGGCGTCACCGAGAGCATGATGGCGCTGGAAGGTGTCGATGCCGAAGCTCTCCATCCACGCCGCGAGTCGCGCCGGGCGGTCGATGCGCTCGGGGAACAGGGCGGGTAGCAGGAAATAGAGATCGATCCACAACCAGTCCGCCTCGACGCCAAGGTGATCGTCCAGCGCGCGTTCGAGCAAGGTCCGGTTGAGCGCCGCATTGAACACCACCAACGGGCATTTTCCAGTGAGCTTCAGTAGCTCGGCGAGTGTCGCGCCGGGATGAGCTGCGAGTCTGCCGTAGTAGCTTTCCTGCGGATCAAGCAGTCCGCCATTGACAGCCAGGGCCGCGACCGCGAGCAGGTGATCCTTTTCCGGGTCCATGCCGCTGGCTTCGGTATTTACGACGACATAGCGCGTCTCGAAATGGGCTGTGCCGGTGTCTGCGGGTGGGAGTTCGGTCCAGCGTTGCAGTGCCAGCGTCGCGGCATCGGATAGCGGTGTGTCCTCTGCGCGCGAAGGCAGGAGGCGGTCGAGCCAGTTCGTCATAGCTGGTAGTCCAGCTTGAGGCGGGACTGCAGTTTGCGAGCCTGGCGAAAGGCCTCTTTCAGGATGCTGCGGTCGAGTTCGTTCAGCGCGTCCGGATTGATGCGATTGTCGTCGGGCGAATCATGTTCCGTGTCGAGGTGTTGCGAGCGCAGACGCAGCAACTGAATGAAGTGGAAGCCGTCGATGATGGCGCCCACCTCGTCGACCGAAATGCCCATCTTGCTGCTGGCCTGGCGCAGGCGTTGCGCCGTTCCGCAGGCATCGACGCCGGTGCGCAGCGCGAGGATGCGCGCCACGTCGACAAACAGGCGTGCCCCGGACTTCTTGAGATCGATGCTGCCGTTGTCCTCGACCACGAAATCTCGCAGCCGGCCCAGCGGCGGCACCGTCGTCAGTGCGTTGCCGGCCATCATCCGCAGGAAGGCGGAGTTGCCGCGAACCGTTTTGTTGAGCCATGTCCGCAGTTGATCGCCCAGGCGCTCGTTACCGTACAGCACGCGAAAATCGAAGAAGATCGTTGCGTTGAGCAGTGCTTCGGGGTGCGGCTCACGAATCCAGGAGCCAAAACGGGACTTCCATTCGTCGAGCGTCAGGCAAAGCTTCGGGTTGCTCGCCATGATGTTGCCCTTGCACAGCGGAAAGCCGCAGGCGGCAAGGCTGGTGTTAACGTCCTGGGCGAATTCGATGAGCCGGCTGCGCACTGTGGCGGGTTTTTCCCATTCGGGACAGCGCCAGATGAGGCCATTGTCCTGATCGGTGGACAGGGTCTGTTCGTGCCTGCCCTCGGAGCCGAGCGCCATCCAGCCAAACTCGATCCCGGCCAGGTCGTGCTTCTCAAGTGCCAGCTGGATGATGCGGCGGGTCAGCGCGTCATTGAGCGCCGAGATGAAGCGCGTCAGTTGTTCGGCACCGATACCCTGGGCAATGAGGCTGAGCGCAAGCTGGCGGATGTCCTTGCTGGCGCGCTGCAATGCGTCCACGCCGGCTGCATTCTCGATGCCGGCGCGCACCTGGCGCAGGCTGATGCGCTGTAGCGAGAACAAGTCGCGCTCGGACACCACGCCCTTGAGCCTGCCTTCGGCATCGACCACCAATAGGTGTCTCACGCCGTGTGTGGCCATTTCGAGTGCCGCGTCATAGGCTGATGCGGTCGCGGCCAGTTGATACGGATTGGCGGTCATCAGTTCGCCGATCGGGCGTTCGAGCTCGAAGTCGGCGAGGATCACGCGTGGCAGCAAGTCACTTTGGGTGAGAACGCCGATCGGGTGCCGCTCATCATTGACCACCACCATGCAGCCGATCTGCTTCGCATTCATCTGTTCCAGTGCGCTGCGTGCCGGCGTATCGACCGTGACGCAGATCGGCTCGCCCGTGATCAACTGTGCCAGCGCGGTCGTCATCGTTTGCTGTTCGGCCGCGCGCTGCGAGAAGCTCGTCTGAAGTTGCTGGCGCGACTGACTGAGCAGGCCGGCAATGTACTGCGTGCAGTAAAGGTGAAAAACCCGGCTCATCTTCATCAGATGAAGGAAATCATCGGCGCCGATCTGCCAGCAGAAGCTGTCCTCGGCGGCCACGTAGGCATTCGTCGAGGGGCGTCGCGCGGAGAGTGCGCCGATCGGAAAGCATTCCCCCGCAGCGAGGGGCTGGCTGGCGTACTCGGTGACGGTGGCGGCGCCGGTCTGGCGAGCGTGGACCTTGCCGCGCTGGATGATGTAGAAGTGCCGCGGGACGCCCATCTCAGGCGTCAGGATGTCGGTGCCGCGTGGGTGAAAGGCGATCACCGCGCGCTCGGCGACGAACGCAAGCGCTTCGTCTTCCATGTGATTGAAAGGGGGGAACTTGCGCAGGAAGTTCGTGCTGGATTCCACCAACAGGTCGGCGGCGATGGCGGTCATGACGGCTCTGTCGTCGATTCAATCTTCCGATTATAGGTGAGCCGCCCGGATGAAAGTCTATCCCGCACAAAGCCCGCTTTATCGACAAGGCTTCGTGCGGGCGTCTGGCGCCGCGACGCGGGTGTCTACAGGACGTCGGCAGCGTAATCGGCGAGCCGCGAGCGCTCGCCGCGCTGCAGGGTGACGTGGCCCGAATGCGCCCAGCCCTTGAACCGGTCGACGACGAAGGTCAGGCCTGATGAGCCCTCGGTCAGATAAGGCGTGTCGATCTGCGCGATGTTGCCCATGCAGATCACTTTGGTGCCTGGGCCAGCGCGGGTGATCAGCGTCTTCATCTGCTTGGGCGTGAGGTTTTGTGCCTCGTCGATGATCAGGTATTTGTTGAGGAAGGTGCGGCCGCGCATGAAGTTCAGGCTCTTGATCTTGATGCGGCTGCGGATCAGGTCGCGGGCCGCGGCCCGCCCCCAGTCACCGCCTTCGCCAGCGGTGCCGTTGAGGACATCGAGGTTGTCTTCGAGCGCGCCCATCCACGGCGCCATCTTTTCTTCTTCGGTGCCGGGCAGGAAGCCGATGTCCTCGCCTACCGATACGGTGACGCGAGTCATGATGATTTCACTGTAGCGCTTCGATTCCAGTACCTGGGTCAGGCCTGCTGCGAGCGTCAACAAGGTCTTGCCGGTGCCGGCCTGGCCGAGCAGGGTGACGAAGTCGATCTCCGGGTTCATCAGCAGGTTCAGGGCGAAGTTCTGCTCACGGTTGCGGGCGGTGATGCCCCACACGTTGTTTTTCTGGTGGCTGTAGTCCACCAGGGTCTCGAGCAGCACGCTGCGGCCGTCCTTCTCCTTCACCCAGGCCTGCAGTGGGTTGTCGCCGGCGCTCTCGTAGACGAATTCGTTGATCAGCATGTCCGGCGCCAGGGGGCCGGTCAGGCGGTAATAGGTATGGCTTTCTTCCTTCCACGATTCCATGCCCCGACCATGGGTTTCCCAGAAGTCGGCTGGCAGTTCGCGGGTGCCGGAGTACAGCAGGTCGCTGTCCTCAAGAACCTTGTCGTTGAAATAGTCCTGCGCCGCCAGCCCGAGCGCGCGGGCCTTGATGCGCATGTTGATGTCTTTCGACACCAGAATGACCTCGCGCTCGGCATGGCGCTCGGCGAGGTTCATCACCACGGCCAGGATCTGGTTGTCGCCGCGCGCGGTGGGTAGGGCGGGCGGCAGGGCCACATCAATGGCTTCGGTCTGCAGGAACAGGCGTCCGCTGGCGAGGCCGCGCGAAGGGCCTTCGAGCGCGATACCGGTGTCGATGCCGTCCGGCGCGCTGCTGACGATCTCGTCCAGCATGCGGCTGGCCTGACGGGTATTGCGCGCGAGCTCGGTGGTGCCCTTCTTATTGTTGTCCAGCTCTTCGAGCGTCATGATCGGCACGTAGAGATCGTGCTCTTCGAAGCGGAACAGGCTGGTCGGGTCGTGCATCAGCACGTTGGTGTCGAGTACGAAGAGTTTGCAGAGGCTCTTCTTCGTCGCCTTGCCGCGCCGGGCAGCGGCGGGCTTCGAGGCTCTCGTCTTGGTGGTGGCGGTCGCGGGCATGGTCTGGGGCCGGAGGTGGGATTAGGAAAACGCAGGCGTCAAAGCGACTGCA
The DNA here is from genome assembly GCA_035433105.1 of Thauera sp. GTDB lineage: Bacteria > Pseudomonadota > Gammaproteobacteria > Burkholderiales > Rhodocyclaceae > Thauera. The sequence goes on along the minus strand of DAORUJ010000018.1, from coordinate 7,670 downwards.
CGAAGGCAAGAACCTCGGCCGCATGATTGGGTACTTTCACGCCGCGCCATTCGCGCACGATGTTGCCTTGACTGTCGATGACGAAGGTGCTGCGTTCGATGCCGCGCACCTGCTTGCCGTACATGTTCTTCATCTTCATGACGCCGAAGGCTTCGCATGCCACTTCGTCCGGATCGGAGAGCAGATCGAAGGGCAGCTCGAGTTTGCTCTTGAAGTTCTCGTGACTCTTGATGCTGTCGCGGCTGATGCCGAAGATCTCGCAGCCGGCAGCATCAAACGCGCCATGCAGCGCGCCGAAATCCCGGGTTTCGTTGGTGCAGCCGGGGGTATTGTCCTTGGGGTAGAAATAGAGCACGAGCTTGCGGCCGCGCAGTTCTGACAGGCTGACGTTACGCGCGCCGGTGGCGGACAGACTGAATTCGGGGGCGGGGCTCATGGGGTCTCCGGGATTGGGTAGAAAAGGGGGCGAGCGTTCCAACGCGTCGCGTAGCGTGTGCTGGGTTGGACTCAGAGTAGCGGAGCAAGGTTTCGCCCGCAATCGCCCGCCTCCCTTGCCCCGCAAGACTGCGTGGCGGGCAGATGCGTGCAGGGCTGCGCGGACTTGCAGACGCGCACCCTTCAGTCTCGACAGCTCAGAGTGTGGATTCGAACAGCAGCGCGACCGCTACCGTGCGGCCTTCGCCCACCAGAATGTTGTAGGTGCGACAGGCCGCCGCAAGGTCCATGAACTCGAAGCCGATCCGGGCCTCGATCAAGCTGCGCAGCAGGGCAGGAGCGGGAAAGCGCTGGCGACGGCCCGTGCCGACGATGATGATCTCGGGACCGAGTTCGACGATTGCGGCCAGGTCCTCGGCCCTCAGGCCGGTCAGGTCACCAAGGGCGGAAGCGGCCCAGCCGGTGTGGATGCTGTGTGCGGTCACGATCAGGTTGCCGTCGTGACGCAGCTTGTTGACCATCACATGGTCGTCACCATAGCCGGTGACGACGTTGAGGTTGGCATTGTTGTCCTGATGGAGCTTCATCTTGGAGTCGGGATGATTTGGAAGGAAAGGGTAGGCAGGGGCTGTCACGAGCGATCGCGAGGAGGCTGCAGCGGCGGCGGGTATCGACGTTGACGGAAGGAGCACGGTCGAGTGTTCCGCATCCGTGCGTGGCGCACGACGATCGAGCCGGCTGGCGGGCATTCGTGTTTTGCGCGCCAAAATTGCCGCACTGCGGTAGCAGCGGCTAAGATAACAATCTTTTGCGACAAGGGGTAAGCCCCTGTCGTTCGTTCCCCTCCTGCAGGAAAGGCCATCATGAAAGCGGTAAAGACACTCGAGCTCGCAACGGTATCCCCAGACTTGGCCGCGAAGGCCGAGGCCGGTGCCGCAGCCGCGCGTCCGATCCGCAAGTCCGCCAAGCTGGCCGAGGTCTGCTACGACATCCGCGGCCCGGTGCTGGTGCGCGCGAAGCAGATGGAGGACGAGGGTCACAAGATCATCAAGCTCAACATCGGCAATCTCGCCGCATTCGGTTTCGACTCGCCCGAAGAGATCCAGATGGACATGATCCGCAATCTGCCCAACGCGGCGGGTTACTCGGATTCGAAAGGTATTTTTTCCGCACGCAAGGCGGTGATGCATTACACCCAGGGCAAGGGCATCAAGGGTGTGACCATCGAGGATATCTACATCGGCAACGGGGTGTCCGAACTGATCGTGATGGCGATGAACGCGCTGCTCGACGCAGGTGACGAGGTGCTGGTGCCGGCGCCCGACTACCCGTTGTGGACCGCGGCGGTAAGCCTTTCCGGCGGCCGGCCGGTGCATTACCTGTGCGACGAGAACAAGGGCTGGCTGCCCGATATTGATGATATGCGCGCGAAGATCACGCCCAATACGCGCGCCATCGTCGTCATCAATCCAAACAACCCGACGGGCGCGGTGTATCCGGACGAGACCTTGAAGGACATCGTCGAACTGGCCCGCGAGCATGACCTCATCCTGTATGCCGACGAGGTCTATGACAAGGTGTTGTACGAGGGTGTTCGCCATACCTCGATGGCCGCGCTGTCGGGAGACGTCCTGACGATCATCTTTAACGGCCTGTCGAAGAACTACCGCTCCTGTGGCTACCGTGCGGGCTGGATGGTGGTGTGTGGTGACAAGCGCCGCGCCGCCGATTACATCGAGGGGCTCAACATGCTGGCCTCGATGCGCCTGTGCGCCAACGTGCCCGGCCAGTATGCAATCCAGACCGCGCTTGGCGGCTATCAGAGCATCGATGACCTCGTTGCCGAGGGCGGGCGCATGCGCCGCCAGCGCGACCTGGCGTGGGAACTGATCACGAAGATTCCGGGCGTGAGTTGCGTCAAGCCCGATGCCACCCTGTACATGTTCCCGCGCCTCGACCCGAAAATGTATCCGATCGAGGACGACCAGGCCTTCATCGCCGAACTGCTGGAAGAAGAGCGTGTGCTGCTGGTGCAGGGCTCGGGCTTCAACTGGCCGCACCCGGATCACTTCCGGCTGGTTTTCCTGCCGCACGAGGATGATCTGCGCGACGCGATCGGCCGGGTGGCCCGATTCCTGAAAAATTATCGCAAGCGCCACGGTACCTGATCGGGGGCGGCTTGCCTGGCCGTGTGTTCGGCCCTGAATTCATTCAACACCTCTCTTACACCACGGAACAGACTGCATGAAACCGATCAATGTTGGCCTGCTGGGCATCGGTACCGTCGGCGGCGGCACCTTCACCGTTCTGAAGCGCAATGCCGAGGAAATCACCCGTCGTGCCGGCCGTCCGATTCGCATCACCACCGTAGCCGACAAGAACCTGGAGCTCGCGCGCAGGATTACGGCGGGTGACGCCACGGTGACCGATGACGCTTTTGCCGTGCTCGCCGATCCCGAGATCGATATCGTCGTCGAACTGATCGGCGGCTGTGGCGTGGCGCGCGAACTGGTGCTCAAGGCGATCGAGAACGGCAAGCATGTCGTGACTGCCAACAAGGCGCTGCTTGCCGCGCATGGCAACGAGATCTTTGCTGCGGCTCAGCAAAAAGGCGTGATGGTGGCGTTTGAGGCGGCGGTGGCCGGTGGCATTCCCATCATCAAGGCGCTGCGCGAGGGCCTGACCGCCAACCGCATCGACTGGGTCGCCGGCATCATCAACGGCACCACCAACTTCATCCTGTCCGAGATGCGCGACAAGGGCCTGCCGTTTGCCGAGGCGCTCAAGCAGGCGCAGGCGCTGGGTTACGCCGAAGCCGATCCGACCTTCGACATCGAAGGCGTAGATGCCGCGCACAAGGCGACGATCATGAGTGCCATTGCCTTCGGCATTCCGATGCAGTTCGACAAGGCTTATATCGAGGGCATCAGCAAGCTCGACGGGATCGACATCGCCTACGCCGAGCAGCTTGGCTATCGCATCAAGCTGCTGGGCATCGCCCGTCGTCGTGAGCACGGTGTGGAGCTGCGCGTACATCCAACCTTGATTCCGGAAAAGCGCCTGATTGCCAACGTCGAAGGTGCAATGAACGCAGTCGTGGTGCAGGGCGACGCTGTCGGCGCGACCCTTTACTACGGCAAGGGCGCCGGTGCCGAACCGACCGCTTCGGCCGTCATCGCCGACCTCGTCGACGTGACTCGCCTGCACACCTCGGATCCCGAACATCGCGTGCCGCACCTCGCTTTCCAGCCGGACCAGGTACGCGATGTGCCGGTGCTGCCGATCGAGGATGTCATCACCTCCTATTATCTGCGCATGCGCGTCGAGGACAAGCCGGGTGTGCTGGCCGACATCACCCGCATCCTGGCCGATAGCGACATCTCGATCGAGGCGCTGATCCAGAAGGAAGCGGATGTGGGTGAGTCGCATACCGACATCATCATGCTCACGCATCAGACGGTGGAGCGTAACGCCAATGCTGCGATTGGCAAGATTGAGGCGCTGGAAGTGGTGCAGGGCAAGGTGACCAAGCTGCGCATGGAAGGCCTCTGATCGCGCGCGGATCCGGATACGCCAGGCCGTGCCCCCGGGTGCGGCCTTTTTTGTGGACGGCGGTGAGCGCTTGCCACGAGCTGGAGCCGGTTTCGATGACAGCAGTTTTGTGCCCCTTCAGCGGGCGAGGATGAGTCGAATGAAGAGTCGAGTCGATCAGGTGTTCGTCGGACGGGTGCGCTTGATGCTGCCCGACGGCGAAGCGAGCGGGATCTTCAAGTCGGCGGTGGATGGGCCGGTACACCTCGGGCCGACCGGGCTGGAGGGTGATGAGCAGGCCGATCTGCGTCATCACGGCGGGCCGGACAAGGCCTTGCATCACTATCCCGCCGAGCACTACGCGCTCCTGGCGCAAGAGTGGCCGCAGTGTGCGGCTTTGCTGGCGGCGGGGGTGTTTGGCGAGAACGTCAGCACGCGAGGCACCACCGAGAGCGAGGTTTGCATCGGCGACGTGTTGCGCATCGGCGAGGCGCGTGTGCAGCTCAGTCAGCCGCGCGCGCCGTGCTGGAAGATCGATCGTCGCCTGAAGGTGGACAACGCTTCACGTTTTGTCGAGGCAGCCGGCGTCACCGGTTGGTACTACAGAGTGTTGCAGACAGGTCGGATCTGCGCGGGTGACGAAATCGAACTGCTCGAGCGACCGAATCCCTGGCTGAGTCTGACCGATTACTGGGATACGGTGCTGGCCCATCGGCCGGATCCTGCGGCCCTGCGCCGGATTGCCGCGGCGCCCGGTCTGGCGGCGGACAAGTCACAGCGCTGGTATGAGCGAGCGCTGTGGCTGGAATCGAACCCGGGCTGAATGTCGCTTTTCCGAGCGGGGCCGCTGATTGTGCCCCGAAGTGGATTCACGGCTACACTGGACACATCGGCGCCCCGAGGCGGACTGCCGATCCACCTGCGGGAAGAAAGGAGCGTCAATTCGCATGGCATTCAAGCTCGTCGTCTTCATTGGCATTCTCATCGCAGTGGCGGTGTTGGGAGCGCGTGGCTATCGATCGTCGCTGCAGTCCTTCGAGCAAGCTCGGGCAGCTGAAAATCGGGTTCGGAACACCCAAGCGAATTGACACCGTTTCATCCCCCAGGCCTTCACAGCAAAAAGGAGACAAAAATGTCCAACCACGTCTACAAGCTGGTCGAAGTCGTCGGTTCGTCGCCCGAGAGCACGGATGCGGCCATTCGCAACGCCATCGAGGCGGCCGCGCGCTCCATCCGGCATATCGACTGGTACGAAGTCATTGAAAACCGAGGCCATGTCGTGGATGGCAAGGTGGGGCATTTCCAGGTCACGCTCAAGATCGGTTTCAGACTGGAAGGCGATTGAGCTCGGCGCCGAAATGGCGCCGCCGTGATTCACGCGAACGCACGTCGGCCTGCTTGCAGGCGATGTGCGTTTTTTCATCCGCCATGTTCATGAATCTCCTGGCAAGGACAGCAAAAGGCCGCCGGTGTGGCTGAATTCGTTAGAATCCCGGCTTCTCGCGCTCACGTCGACTCATCACACGCCGACTTATCAGCCACCGACCCATCACGATTTCCGAAGGACGACTCCGTGAAGTACATCTCGACCCGTGGCCATGCTGGCCAGTCCGCCAAACCCGTCAAAGCCGAGTTCTGCGACATTCTGCTCGGGGGCCTGGCGCCCGACGGCGGTTTGTACTTGCCCGAGTCCTACCCGCAGGTGACGCGTGCCGAGCTCGACGCCTGGCGCGGTCTGTCCTACGCCGAGCTGGCGTTCGAGATACTGTCCAAGTTCATCACCGACATTCCGCCGGCCGACCTCAAGGCAATCTGCGACAAGACCTACACGGCCGAGGTCTATCGTCATGTGCGCGACGGTGACGAGGCAAGTGACATCACGCCGGTGCATTGGCTGGAGGAAGGCCGGCTGGGGCTGCTGGAACTGTCGAACGGCCCGACGCTCGCCTTCAAGGACATGGCGATGCAGTTGCTCGGTAACCTGTTCGAGTACGTGCTGGCGAAACGCAGCGAAACCATTAATATCCTCGGCGCCACGTCGGGTGATACCGGCTCTGCGGCCGAATACGCGATGCGCGGCAAGCAGGGTGTGCGTGTTTTCATGCTCTCACCGCACGGCAAGATGAGTGCCTTCCAGCGCGCGCAGATGTACTCGTTGCAGGACGAAAACATCTTCAATATCGCAGTTACCGGCATGTTCGATGACGCCCAGGACATCGTCAAGGCGGTGTCCAACGACCACGCCTTCAAGGCCAGGCACAAGATCGGCGCAGTCAATTCGATCAACTGGGCCCGTGTCGCGGCGCAGATCGTCTATTACTTCAAGGGCTATTTCGCCGCCACCACGTCAAATGACCAGCAGATTGCCTTCAGCGTGCCCTCGGGCAACTTCGGCAACATCTGCGCCGGCCATATTGCGCGCCAGATGGGGCTGCCGGTGGCGAAGCTGATCCTCGCCACCAACGAGAATGACGTGCTCGACGAGTTCTTCCGCAGCGGCGTCTATCGTCCGCGCCGGGCGGCCGAGACCCACGTCACGTCCAGCCCGTCGATGGACATTTCCAAGGCGTCGAACTTCGAGCGCTTCGTGTTCGATCTCGTTGGGCGCGATCCGAAAAAAGTTGCTGAACTGTGGGCCGAGGTCGATGCCGGGCGCGCCTTCGATCTGTCCGGATCGGCCGAATTCGCGCGCATCGCCGATTTTGGCTTTGTGTCGGGTGCCAGCAGCCATGCGGATCGTCTCGCAACCATCCGCAAGGTGTTCGAGCAGTATGGCGTGATGGTCGACACCCACACCGCCGACGGCATCAAGGTGGCCTGGCAGCAGGCTGCTGCAGTGCCGGCCGGCGTGCCGGTGCTGGTGCTGGAAACCGCTTTGGCGGTGAAGTTCTCCGAGACGATCATCGAGGCGCTGGGCCGTGAGCCCGAGCGCCCGGCCGATCTTCAAGGCATCGAGAAGCTGCCGCAGCGGGTCGAGGTGATGGCGCCCGATGTCGACGCAGTGAAGGGCTTCATCACGGCGCGCGTCTGAGCGCTTGCCCTCAGGCCAGGGGGGTGTCCTCTGGCTTGGGGTCGGGGTTGAAGCCGAGCCGCTCTGCGGGAGCTTCGTTGCCCAGCATCATGACTTGAGTGCCGTGCCAGTGCAGGTGGGTGCCGGGCTCGGACTGCATGAGCGCTGACAGATCGGCTTCGTTGGCTAAATCGCCACTTGCGTTGCAGACTTCTGCAAACAGCATGGCGAGGTCACGATCATCCAGCGCGGCAGGGCCAGCGTCGGTGTCCATGAACACCCGACTGTCGCCATCGAGCCAGATCGGGCCGCGCAAGGCGACGCTGCGTCCCGTATGGGTCACGAACGAACCGTCGGGCTGCAGGCGCAGCACCCAGGGTGCGGACCCCAGTCGTACATAGACGCGCTGTGGCCCATTGTTGACCAGCCAGCAGCCTCCGGCGTCAGTCGTATAATTGGCATTGAGAAACGCGATCAATCCCGGGTGGCTGATCGGTTCGTCCTGCAGGCGCCAATTGCCGCGTGGGTCGAGCGACAGCCAGCCATGACAGGCGGGAACGTCTGGCCAACGGGGAGGCGTGTCCAGGGTCGCCGGCATGTCAGCCTTCGACGTGGCGCAAGGACAGGTCGAGGGCGCGTACGTCCTTGGTCAGCGTGCCGATCGAGATCCGATCGACGCCCGTCTCGGCAATGG
>DAORUJ010000017.1:0-36077 GCA_035433105.1 Thauera sp. | reverse complement strand
TGCCAAGCTGCTTGATCTGGCGCAGCATCGGGCCGGCCTGGGCATCCATGCCGCCAAAAAAGATCACATCCGGCGCGGCGGCGCGGATCTTGGTCAGAATGGCGTTGAAGTCGGTCGCCTTGTCGGTGGTGAATTCACGCGCAACCACCTGCGCGCCAGCGGCCCTCACCGCCTTGTCGGTTTCGTCTGCCAGGCCCTGGCCGTAGGACGTGCGGTCGTCGATGATCGCCACCTTCTTCGCACCCAGCGTACTCACCGCAAAGCTACCCAGCGCGCCGCCCTGCTGCACGTCGTTGGCAATGGTGCGGAACACGCCCTTGAAATCCTGTTCGGTCAGCTTGGGGTTGGTCGAAGCCGGCGAAATCTGCGGCACCCCCGCCTGGTTGTAGATGCGTGACGCCGGAATCGAGGTGCCCGAGTTCAGGTGCCCGATCACACCCTTCACCCCCGCATCCACCAGCCGCTGCGCCACCGTGGTGCCGGTGCGCGGGTCCGCCTGGTCATCCTCACCAATCAGCTCGAACTTCACCTTCTTGCCGCCGATGGTGGCGCCGCCCTGGGCGTTGATCGCATCGACCGCCATGCGGCTGCCGTTTTCCAGGTCCTTGCCAAGGTGCGAAATGGTGCCGGTCAGCGGTGCCGCGCTACCCAGCTTGACGACGTCCTGGGCGTGGGCAGCGCCCAGGCCGATGCTCATGATCGCGAGTGCAACGATGCTGTGCTTCATGCTTGATCCTCCGGCGAACGCAAGTGATGGCTGATGTTGTTTTCTGCTGCATCTGCGAGGTCTTGTCTCCCCTCGTCAGAGCCGCTTTTGCGGCTCCCTTCTCCCCCTGTCACGCCCGCAGTTGCAGCGGATGTGACAAAAGCTTACGTATTCTGCACAAAAACGGGGCGCAGGCGCGGGCTGCCGCTGGGCGGCGCTGCCGTGGTTGGGTGCTGCAGTGCGGGAAAAAATGCGAATGGGCTGTGATAATGGGTGTGAGATTGCTCTGTGGTATGCGCGGAACCATTCTTTAGATGTTGGCGGTTAGATGATGCGGAGCACAATTAGTGCGGTCTTGCGGATAACCCTGATCGTGAGCGACGAGGTTGTGAGGACGTGCCTGTGCTGTGACAGAGCCCGGAACTTCCAACATGGTGTTTGAGTGTGTTGGACGCACATTTCATTCATGCGGGCGTGGGCGGTGCGGGCGTGGGCGGATGAAGGAAGGCTGGGCGTGGAGCGAAAGTCATAGCAACTCCGTTGTAGAGACGGCTGTAGAGATCGGGATTTTGGCGTGCCATTTTGAGGCACTATTTACATGCTTTAATGCCATTTAACTTTAGAAGAAGGCTTGTTGCCATGGCGGAATCTGTTGTGGAAAACTTGCCAGAGCCGGCGGCGCTCCGGGTGCAACACTACTTCGCGCATTCAACGGACGATGGCTCCAAAGCTGACTGGCAGCTATTGAGTCTGCACTTGGCGGCCGTGGGGGCTATTGCCGGAGCCAGTGCGGCATGGTTTGGTGGGCGGGCGATTGCGGAGGTTGCTGGGTTGTTGCACGACGTCGGCAAATACACGGATGAGTTTCAGCGCCGTATCGCTGGCCACTCCGTCCGAGTCGATCACGCGACCCGTGGCGCAATGCTTGCAGTCGAGCGTTACGGTTCAGTAGGCTGGTTGCTTGCCTATGGGATTGCGGGTCACCATGCTGGTCTTGCAAATGGCGTCGAGAGTGTTGAGCGGACGGCATTACAGGATCGTCTGAAGGGCAGCGGCCTTCCACCAATGTGGGATGACTGGATGAGTGAAAGCCGGCTCCCTGAGCGGCTGACACCACCGAAGCTGAGGCGCCACAGTAAAGAGCGCGGTGGGTTTCAGGCGGCCTTCTTTACGCGAATGTTGTTCTCCTGTCTTGTCGATGCGGACTACCTGGACACGGAGGCGTTCTACGACAAGGTTGAGGGCAGAAATTCTGCTCGGGGTGTCGGCGTGCCGTCGCTCATTGAGTTACGTGCGGCACTTGACCGACATCTCCTCGGCTTTCGGCCGGACCGACCCGTCAACCAAGTCCGAGCCGACATCCTGACCCATGTGCGAAAGCAGGCTGAACTTACTCCTGGCCTGTTTTCTCTCACCGTGCCGACCGGTGGCGGCAAGACCTTGGCGTCACTGGCCTTTGCGCTCGATCACGCGATTCACCACGGCTTGCGCCGGGTGATCTTCGTGATCCCCTTTACCAGCATCGTTGAACAGAATGCAGCAGTATTTCGTACGGCCCTTGGTGAACTCGGAGAGTGCGCAGTCCTGGAGCATCACAGCGCCTTTGTTGCAGCCACGCCGCCCAAGACCGATGCGGAGCGCTATCAGGCTCGGGAAAAGCTGCGTCTGGCGATGGAAAACTGGGATGCGCCTATCGTCGTGACAACCGCTGTTCAGTTCTTCGAAAGCCTGTTCGCGGCCCGCCCATCACATTGCCGCAAGCTGCATAATATTGCTGGCAGCGTGGTGATCCTGGATGAGGCGCAGACGTTGCCGCTCAAAGTACTCCGTCCCGCGGTGGCGGCCATTGACGAGTTGGCGCGTAATTACCGCAGCAGCGTCGTGCTGTGCACCGCCACTCAGCCAGCACTTGGCAAGGCACATCTACCCGGTGGGTTGGATTCCGTGCGCGAACTGGCGCCAGAGCCCGCCGAATTGTTCCGCCGCCTCGAGCGCGTGCGTGTACGCCACGTCGGCGAGTTGAGCGACGAAGCGCTGAGCGATCAACTGCGCGCACTGGGGCAGGTGCTGTGCATCGTCAACAACCGTCGCCATGCACGTGCGCTGTTTGAGTCCATAGCCGACCTGCCTGGTGCGCGCCATCTCACTACCTTGATGTGCGCCAAGCATCGTAGCCAGGTGCTGGCGGAGGTCCGTGCCCGGCTGCTGCAGGGCGAGTCCTGCCAGTTGGTATCGACTTCCTTGATTGAAGCTGGTGTCGACATCTCGCTGCCGACCGTCTATCGCGCTGAGACTGGCCTGGATTCCATTGCTCAGGCCGCTGGGCGCTGCAACCGCAATGGCGAGCGAGCGACCGAGGACAGTGAAGTGCGCGTGTTCACGACCGCGAACGAGGACTGGGCGCCGCCGCCTGAACTACTCCAATTCGCTCAGGCTGGGCGCGAGGTGTTGCGCCAGCCGCAATACCGTGACGACCCGCTGGGGCCTCCGGCCATTGAAGCCTATTTCCGCCAGTTGTACTGGCAAAAGGGCGATAAGGAGCTGGACTCCAATGATCTGCTCGGTTTGTGCGCGGCTAGCCGGGTCGAATGCCTGCCGTTGGAAACCCTGGCCGTGAAGTTCCGCATGATCGATACCGTTCAGATGCCGATCATTGTGCCCTTCGACGACGACGCACGCAGTGCGATTGAGAGTCTGCGTTATGCGGAAAAGAGCGGTCGGCTAGCGCGTAAGTTGCAGCCTTACCTTGTGCAGGTGCCGCTTAACGTGTTTCAGACGCTGCGTAATTCGGGTGCTATTCAGCCCATTGCGCCGGAAAAGTGGGGCGAGCAGTTCATGGAGCTAGTCAACGAAGATTTGTACGACAAGCGCTACGGTTTGAGTTGGGAGAACCCTAGCTTTGTCAGCACTGAGAAGTTGTTCTGGTAAAGATTCATTGAACTGTAAGCTGAAAGCGTTGATATATTTGACAGTCATCCATTTTTGCCTGTACGCTAACTGCTAAATGGAGAAGGCCCCGGTGTCTGGAAACACCGAGGCCTTCGATTAGCAATCCGCCTGCGCGCGGTAGAACTAGCGTCTTGAGCTAGTAAGGAGGGCTCAGATATGGCTAAAGCCCATATGACCTTGTTAGAAGGTCGTGCAGCTCGTCTGCAACGCAAGTTAAGCCCCGTTTGCTGGGGGAGCTTGCCTAGACTGTACCGCAACTTGGCTTATTGCGGTGCTGTCGTGCCTTTGCAGGCGCGTGGGTTGAAACATTGATCTGTTTGCAGAAAGCGTTTGATGCAGCAAGGCGTCTGGCAAGGCTTTTTGCCAGACGCAACCCCAAAGTTAACTTTGGGGTTGCGTCAAGGAAGGCGCAGCTGATTGTCAAGCCCGACTAGGTTTGGAGGGGAAACATGAGTTTCGGAATCCGCCTGCACATTTGGGGCGAACGGGCTTGCTTCACTCGGCCTGAGATGAAGGTAGAGCGCGTGAGCTATGACGTGATTACGCCGTCGGCGGCGCGCGGCATTCTGGAGGCCATCCACTGGAAACCGGCGATCCGCTGGGCGGTGGATCGCATCCATGTGCTGCGACCGATCCGCTTCGAGTCCATCCGTCGCAACGAGGTCGGCAACAAACTGTCGCCAACCAATGTGAGAAAGGCGATGAAGGCGGGCTCTACCGCTGGGCTGGCAACTTACGTGGACGAGGAGCGCCAGCAGCGTGCGTCCACTGTGCTGCGCGACGTGGCCTACGTAATCGAAGCTCACTTCGAACTGACCGACAAGGCGGGGCCTGACGATTCGGTCGGAAAGCATCTGGACATATTCAAACGGCGCGCGCGCAAGGGTCAGTGTTTTCATACCCCGTGCATGGGGGTGCGTGAATTCCCCGCCCATTTCAGTCTGCTCGAGGACGACGCGAATTTGCCCGAAGCAAATCCGCAGCGCGAAACCGACAAGGATCTCGGCTGGATGCTGCACGACATCGACTTTGCCCAAGGCATGACGCCGCGCTTCTTTCGTGCGCAGTTGACCGGCGGCGTGGTCGAGGTGCCCCCGTGGCAGACCGAGGGAGTCAGGGCATGATCCTGCAAGCGCTTACTCGCTACTACCAGCGCTTGATTGAGCAGCAGGCGAACGGGATTGCGCCTTATGGCTACAGTCCCGAGAAGATCAGCTACGAGATCGTGCTGGCGCCGGACGGCTCCGTCGCTCAGGTTAACGATATCCGCGATACTTCGGGCAAGAAACCGCTGGCACGACTGCTTGATGTACCTCAGCCTGAAAAGCGCACAGTCGGGATCAAGTCCAATGTGTTGTGGGACAAGACTAGCTATGTGCTCGGTATCAGCAACACCAGCAAGCGCGCGGACAAGGAGCACGAAGCATTTCGCGCCCTGCACGAGGCGGTGCTGGCCGGCGAAGACGATCCGGGCTTGCAGGCCTTGCTGGCGTTTTTGCGCGGTTGGTCACCCGAGCAGTTCGAAGCGCTTGGCTTTCCTGCGGATATGATCGACGCCAACCTGGTGTTTCGCCTGGACGGCGAGCGTGCATACCTGCATGAACGTCGTGCCGCACAGGCCCTGCGGGCACGCCTGCTGGCTGGCGACGAGAGTGCGGCGTCCGTAACTGCCATGTGTCTGGTCAGCGGAGAAACCTTGCCGCCCGCACGCCTGCATCCGTCCATCAAGGGCGTATGGGGCGCACAGACGGCGGGCGCAGCTATCGTCTCCTTCAACCTCGATGCCTTTGCCTCCTACGGCAAGAGCCAGGGCGACAACGCCCCAGTCTCGGAATCCGCTGCTTTCGCCTACACCACCGCTCTCAACTATTTGTTGCGGCGAGGCGAGCACAATCGCCAGCGCCTGCAGATCGGCGACACCTCGGTGGTGTTCTGGGCCGAGGCGGGCAGCGCCGAGCAAGCCGCCGAGGCCGAGGATTTGTTTGCCGACTTTCTCAACCGCCCTGCCGATGACGCGTCCGAAGCCCAGCGCGTGCGCGCGGTACTCGACCACGTCGCCAAGGGTCGCCCTATTGATGAACTCGACCCGAAACTAGACCCGGCCACTCGCATGTATGTTCTCGGTCTGGCGCCCAATGCCTCACGCCTTTCGGTGCGGTACTGGCAGACTGACACGCTGCAAGTGTTCGCCCGCCGTATCGCCGAGCATAGCGACGATCTGCGCCTGGAGCCGGTGCCGTGGCGCAACGAGCCTTCGGTCTATCGCCTGGTGTTGGCCTCGGTGCCGCACCGTGGCGAGAACGCCAAGCCCAAGGCGGACGACGCGATCAACATCATCATCGGCGAGATGACGCGCGCGATATTGAGCGGCGCTCTGTATCCGCGCAGCCTGCTTGCCAACACCATCATGCGATTGCGCGCCGACGGAGACATCTCTGGTCTGCGCGTCGCCTTGTGCAAAGCCGTCCTGGTGCGCGAACGGCGGCTGGGCATCCGTACTTCAGATGAGGAGATCCCCGTGAGTCTCGACAAGCAATCCACCCAACCCGGCTACTTGCTCGGGCGGCTATTTGCCGTTCAGGAGTACGTGCAGCGCTGTGCGCTGGGTGGCCAGGTCAATGCCACCATCCGCGATCGCTACTACGGCGCGGCCTCCGCCACGCCAGCGTCGATCTTTCCGGTCTTGCTACGCAACACACAAAACCACATGAGCAAGTTGCGCAAGGAAAAGGTCGGGCTCGCGGTGGTGCTGGAAAAGGACATCCGGGAAATCGTTGACAAACTGTCTACACAATTTCCGCGTGCGCTGAAGATTGAGGACCAGGGGCGATTCGCCATCGGCTACTACCACCAGTCACAGACCTACTTCACCCGTCGCGAAGTGGCCGGCGATGCCGCGCCTGACGCGCCGACCGACATTGAAACGCAAGGAGCCCCGTTGTGACCGCCATCGCCCACCGCTACGAATTCGTTTATCTGTTCGACGTTATTAACGGTAACCCTAACGGCGACCCGGATGCCGGCAACCTGCCGCGGCTGGACCCGGAAACAAACTGCGGTCTGGTGACCGACGTTGCCCTCAAGCGCAAGATCCGTAACTTCGTCACTTTGGATAAGGATGGCGGCCCGGGCTACGCCATTTACATGCAAGAAAAGGCCGTGCTCAACAATCAGCACAAGCGGGCCTACGATGCGATCGGGATCAAGCCCGAAGACAAGAAGCTGCCCAAGGACGAGGCCAAGGCGCGGGAGATCACCGCCTGGATGTGTGCGAACTTCTTCGACGTGCGCACTTTTGGGGCGGTAATGACCACTGGCATCAACGCTGGACAGGTACGGGGGCCAGTGCAACTCGCCTTCGCTACTTCGGTCGAGCCCGTGTTGCCGCTGGAAATCTCGATCACCCGCATGGCCGTCACGACCGAGAAGGAAGCCGAGGCGCAGGGTGGCGACAATCGGACTATGGGGCGCAAGCACATCCTGCCCTATGGCTTGTATCGCGCTCATGGTTTCGTTTCCGCCAAGCTGGCTGAGCGTACTGGTTTCTCCGAAGACGACCTGCAACTGCTTTGGCAGGCACTCATCAACATGTTCGAGCATGACCGCTCCGCCGCTCGCGGCGAGATGGCGGCGCGTAAGCTGATTGTGTTCGAGCATGAGAGCGCCATGGGAAATGCTCCTGCGCACGTGCTGTTCGATGCGGTTGAGGTCATGCGGACCAAGCCGGAAGACGATGGCCCGGCGCGCAGCTTTGCAGATTACAGAGTCACCGTAAATGCGGAGGCTTTGCCCAATGGAGTGAGCGTCCGCGAGTTTATTTAGGACGCGTCACCAAAAATGGGAGGGCGAAAGCGATGGATGATGAAGACAACCTCATTCCTATTTCTGCCCTGCAACACTATCTCTACTGTCCGCGTCAGTGCGCTCTCATCCACGTCGAACGCCTGTGGGCAGAGAACCAGCAAACGGCTGAGGGGCGCTTGCTGCATGACCGTGCCGACACGCCGCAGATCGAGCGCCGACATGGCGTGCGCACAATTACTGCGATGCCGCTGTCGAGCGCAGAACTGGGCATTGTCGGCGTGGCGGATGTCGTGGAGTTAATACCGGAGGCGGATGGAGCGCGTCCGCATCCAGTTGAATACAAGCGTGGCCGCCCCAAGGCGCACCGTGCCGACGAGGTGCAGTTGTGCGCACAGGCTTTGTGTCTGGAGGCGATGTTTGGTTGCCATGTGGACGAGGGGGCGCTGTTCTACGGTCAGACGCGGCGGCGGCAGACGGTGACGTTCGATGAGGATTTGCGCCGGCTGACGCATGACACGATACGTGTCACCCGCGAGATGATCCGTTCTGGCCGCACACCGACTGCGAGTTATCAGACGAAGCGCTGTGATGCCTGTTCGCTTATTGAACTCTGTCAACCGAAGCTGCTTGGCAAGGGGCGAAACGTCGAAGCATGGCTGCATGCTCAAATCAGTGAGGAGCCCTGAGCCATGCGACGGCAGCTCAATACGGTGTACGTGACTACGGAAGGTGCCTGGTTGCGGAAGGACGGCGCCAACATCGTCATGGAGGTTGAAGGTGAAATGCGTGCCCGCCTGCCGGCGCATATGCTGGAAAGCTTGGTGTGCTTTGGACGGGTACTGGTTTCGCCGCCTCTGCTTGGCTATTGCGCGGAGCAGGGTATCAGCGTGTGTTACCTGAGCCCCAACGGCAAGTTTCTCGCCCGCGTGGAAGGACCGGTCTCTGGCAACGTGTTGCTGCGCCGTGAGCAGTACCGACGTACGGACGATGCGGCGCGTTGTGCGGCAATCGTAGGCAATTTGCTGGTCGGCAAGGTACATAACCAACGTGCAGTGGTATCGAGGGGCCTCCGCGACTATGGCGCTGAAATGCCGGAGCTTAGTCGCGATGCCCTTGCGCATGCAGACAGACGACTCAAGCGGATCGCCGAACGCCTGCTTGTCGATGCGCCGGTCGACGTCCTACGTGGTCTGGAGGGAGAGGCTGCGCAAGTATATTTCGGCGTGTTCGATCATCTGATCCGCGTGTCGGACACAAAAATGCGCTTTACCGGGCGTAGCCGTCGTCCGCCTCTAGACGTTACCAACGCGTTGCTCTCCTTTCTGTACACCTTGCTTACGCATGATTGCCGTTCCGCACTTGAAACGGTTGGGCTGGATCCGGCGGTCGGCTTTCTCCACCGGGACCGGCCTGGTCGCCCGAGTTTGGCGCTGGATATTGTCGAGGAGTTCCGCCCCGTTTTCGCTGATCGTTTGGCTTTGTCACTGATTAACCGTAAGCAGCTTTCAGCGCGCGACTTTACGCGTATGGATAACGGCGCCGTGCTACTGAAGGAAGATGCGCGCAAAACGGTGCTCACTGCCTACCAAGAGCGCAAGCGCGAACAATTGCGACATGCCTTTCTCGATGAGAAAGTCGAAATCGGCCTCTTTCCGGCGATTCAGGCACAACTGCTCTCTCGTCACCTGCGTGGAGACCTCGACGCCTACCCTCCGTTTCTCTGGAAGTAAGGTCATGCCATGATGGTTCTTGTCAGCTACGATGTGAGCACCATTAGCGCTGGCGGCGAAAAACGCCTACGTCGTCTTTCAAAGGCCTGCCGTGACTACGGTCAGAGGGTGCAGTATTCGGTGTTCGAGATCGAGGTGGACCTCACACAGTGGACATTGCTCAAGAGCAGATTGTGCGAACTGATCGATCCACAGCACGATAGTTTGCGTTTTTACTACCTTGGCCGGAACTGGCAGAACAAGGTTGAGCACGTCGGTGCGAAACCAGTGCTTGATCTGAATGGCCCGCTCATCTTGTAAGCGTTGGCTGCGTGCGAACCCCAAGCGGCACGGCAAATCAACGTAGGTTCGCAGTACCCCATCGATCGTGCTAGCCATGGGGTTCTTTTAGTTTCTCTCGTTGACTTGAGTGGCATTCGACGGCAGGTTTCCAACGTTCGCGAGGATACTGTATTTTATTTATTGGTTTCAATTAGTTATTGAGGCTAGGTCGCGCCTCGTGCGGGCGCGTGGATTGAAACTATCGCTAGCGAACCCTGTCGTATTAAGCCGCTCGTCGCGCCTCGTGCGGGCGCGTGGATTGAAACGGACACGGTGCGTGCGCCGACAGACAGATAGTGCGTCGCGCCTCGTGCGGGCGCGTGGATTGAAACTTCAGGCGACGGGCTTGGTTAACGGTCATCCAGCCGTCGCGCCTCGTGCGGGCGCGTGGATTGAAACGAGCTATACGACGGGCTTACTATGGACCTGCATGCGTCGCGCCTCGTGCGGGCGCGTGGATTGAAACCTGCTCAGGGCGCACATACAGCGCCTCCTGCTCGCGTCGCGCCTCGTGCGGGCGCGTGGATTGAAACAGCCCGCGCCGATACACCCCGGCCGCCATCGCTTCCGTCGCGCCTCGTGCGGGCGCGTGGATTGAAACGGGCAGACGCTCTCGTCGGTCAAGCATCACCTGGGTCGCGCCTCGTGCGGGCGCGTGGATTGAAACCAGATGCTCGCGCGCGGCGAGGTCTATGACATCGAGTCGCGCCTCGTGCGGGCGCGTGGATTGAAACCCCGTTTTGCCCATTAGACTCCGCAACAAAGCAGGCGTCGCGCCTCGTGCGGGCGCGTGGATTGAAACTGCACCGCAGCACCGTATTCGTCGACGCTGACGGCGTCGCGCCTCGTGCGGGCGCGTGGATTGAAACAGGACGGGCAGTCGCGTCTTGAGTCGCCGGTCGCTGTCGCGCCTCGTGCGGGCGCGTGGATTGAAACCAGAGCGGAACGCCGGGCGCGTGCCGGTGCAGATGTCGCGCCTCGTGCGGGCGCGTGGATTGAAACTCCCCGTCTTGGCGGGGTTCTCGCCCTTACCGGGCGTCGCGCCTCGTGCGGGCGCGTGGATTGAAACCGCAAAGACTTTGCCGGCATCGTCGCAGATCGCGGGTCGCGCCTCGTGCGGGCGCGTGGATTGAAACTCTGCTGCCGTGCCTACCCTGTCGGGCGTGACCATGTCGCGCCTCGTGCGGGCGCGTGGATTGAAACATTGCCGCGAAGTCTGCATGGATTCCGGCCGCTTGTCGCGCCTCGTGCGGGCGCGTGGATTGAAACGTGTATCGCCCACTGAGCGAAGTCCGGCAAGTCCTGTCGCGCCTCGTGCGGGCGCGTGGATTGAAACGGATTTCACGACAGACATCGACGGCGACGCGCGACGTCGCGCCTCGTGCGGGCGCGTGGATTGAAACTCTTGCCGAAAAGCTACCCCGTCTGCGAAGTCTAGTCGCGCCTCGTGCGGGCGCGTGGATTGAAACTTGGTCGCAGGCTTTTGCGGTAGTGCAGCAGTCCGCGTCGCGCCTCGTGCGGGCGCGTGGATTGAAACTCCAGATTGAGAGCCCGTTAAGGGCGAGAACCCCGTCGCGCCTCGTGCGGGCGCGTGGATTGAAACGAGAGCTCAAAGGGCTCGGCTACATCATCGACGCGTCGCGCCTCGTGCGGGCGCGTGGATTGAAACTACAACGCCGCGACTGCTGTGCGCATGCCTGGGCCGTCGCGCCTCGTGCGGGCGCGTGGATTGAAACTTCTGCCGCCGGCGCCTCTCCGTCAGCAAGAGGAGGTCGCGCCTCGTGCGGGCGCGTGGATTGAAACCTGTTGTCGCGGACGTTCGCGGATATTTCAGATCGTCGCGCCTCGTGCGGGCGCGTGGATTGAAACTCGTTGGTTCCAACGAACAGGCCGTCGCGCGTAGGGGTCGCGCCTCGTGCGGGCGCGTGGATTGAAACAGCGCACTGCGACGTTCCAAGGAGGCTTCGACCTGGTCGCGCCTCGTGCGGGCGCGTGGATTGAAACCTCTTGCCTTGCTCGAAGGCTTCGCGGCCGTCGTGTCGCGCCTCGTGCGGGCGCGTGGATTGAAACGGGGTCCCACTCCGGCGCGTAAATGGTGCCGCCCAGTCGCGCCTCGTGCGGGCGCGTGGATTGAAACCATTCCGGGCAGAAAGCACGCGTGCCAAAACGCCGGGTCGCGCCTCGTGCGGGCGCGTGGATTGAAACGTGATCACGTCGCGGCCCAGTTCGCCCGCGCTGGTCGCGCCTCGTGCGGGCGCGTGGATTGAAACTCCGGTCCCAACTGTCTCTGCACTCGACCAGACCCGTCGCGCCTCGTGCGGGCGCGTGGATTGAAACACGCAAAAGGGGAGCAGTGCTCCCCTTATCAACCGTCGCGCCTCGTGCGGGCGCGTGGATTGAAACAGACGCGATCTGGCGCGCTCGCTCAGAAGCCGTGTCGCGCCTCGTGCGGGCGCGTGGATTGAAACGCACTCGGCTGGGTGGAGAGCCCAGCGTCACAGCGTCGCGCCTCGTGCGGGCGCGTGGATTGAAACTCGCCCGCCGCTACGGCAAAAGCCGCTCGACCAGTCGCGCCTCGTGCGGGCGCGTGGATTGAAACGCCGGTGAACTCGTCGCACAGCACGGCGTAGCTTATCGTCGCGCCTCGTGCGGGCGCGTGGATTGAAACGCGCTCGGCTTGGAGGTCGGCGAGGCTGGCCATGTCGCGCCTCGTGCGGGCGCGTGGATTGAAACATTCCCGGTCGAGCGCAGCGCCGACAAGGCCAAGAAAGTCGCGCCTCGTGCGGGCGCGTGGATTGAAACCAGATCGGCAGCCCGATCGCGGGCGGCATCGTGGTCGCGCCTCGTGCGGGCGCGTGGATTGAAACATTCTGCCGGCGCCCGCGCTGCTCGAGGCTGCAGCGGTCGCGCCTCGTGCGGGCGCGTGGATTGAAACATAACGTTAACACGTCATATACGGCCGATGTTACGTGTCGCGCCTCGTGCGGGCGCGTGGATTGAAACAACGACCGCGCAGTCATCACCGGCAGCGACATGCGGTCGCGCCTCGTGCGGGCGCGTGGATTGAAACCCGCCAAAGCCAGTGGCGCATCCCGCTCATCATCGGTCGCGCCTCGTGCGGGCGCGTGGATTGAAACTACGAGGAATTGCTGGATTCCTGCAAGAAGTAGGGGTCGCGCCTCGTGCGGGCGCGTGGATTGAAACATAGGCGCGCTGGGCATCTGACTTGACTGACTTTGTCGCGCCTCGTGCGGGCGCGTGGATTGAAACCATTGCTGATGAGGTCTTGCGTATCGCCAACGAGTCGCGCCTCGTGCGGGCGCGTGGATTGAAACGACCCTGACCAGCGCGTAAAGCTGCGCTTTGCGGACGTCGCGCCTCGTGCGGGCGCGTGGATTGAAACGACCCGCACGCCCCGCCCCCTGCCGACTGACCCGTCGCGCCTCGTGCGGGCGCGTGGATTGAAACTATGTCATCTGATGCATCCCGCCAGAATGCCATTGTCGCGCCTCGTGCGGGCGCGTGGATTGAAACCTGATTCCAGCAAAAGCCTACCGACGACGGCTTGCGGTCGCGCCTCGTGCGGGCGCGTGGATTGAAACATCTGCGCGACCATGCCCAGGTTGCCCACGTAGCGGGTCGCGCCTCGTGCGGGCGCGTGGATTGAAACGACTGCTGCGCAGTTATCGAAGGCTTCGATGGCGAGGTCGCGCCTCGTGCGGGCGCGTGGATTGAAACGACAAACTCGCCTCGGGCATCAAGGGCGTACCAAGGTCGCGCCTCGTGCGGGCGCGTGGATTGAAACGGCCGCTGCAAGCGCCTCTCCGTCATCAAGGGGCGTCGCGCCTCGTGCGGGCGCGTGGATTGAAACTACGCCAGAGTGATCGAGGACGCACTTGATCGGAGTCGCGCCTCGTGCGGGCGCGTGGATTGAAACCTTGTCAGTTGGATTTGCCGGCGGGCGGGGTGTGAGTCGCGCCTCGTGCGGGCGCGTGGATTGAAACTCCTGTGCGTGCCCGGCTTGTGGCCGGGCACGGGTCGCGCCTCGTGCGGGCGCGTGGATTGAAACATCACCACACCCTGACCGCTGGCGAGTACGCAATCGTCGCGCCTCGTGCGGGCGCGTGGATTGAAACAACGCTTTGGGCATGTCGAGTTCCTCAATCCGGTGTCGCGCCTCGTGCGGGCGCGTGGATTGAAACAAGACGAAGTTGATGTTGTCGCGACGCAGGTTCGTCGCGCCTCGTGCGGGCGCGTGGATTGAAACTTCCGAGTGCTGTTCGGAGAGCCGGCAGGGTCGCACGTCGCGCCTCGTGCGGGCGCGTGGATTGAAACTTCCTCGAGGTGATGGTCGACATGGCGGCCAGCGTGTCGCGCCTCGTGCGGGCGCGTGGATTGAAACCGCCACGACGCGCCGGTGATTGGCGAGGACTACGCGTCGCGCCTCGTGCGGGCGCGTGGATTGAAACGGCTAGCCGGACCGGGCGCCGCCTGCGCCGTGTCAGTCGCGCCTCGTGCGGGCGCGTGGATTGAAACGTCGGACATGCTGTCACCGACCGGCACATTGGAGCCAGTTGATGATCGGCACATTGAGGCCAGCATGTGATCGGCACATAGGAGCCAGCGCCGGATCGGCGTAATGGAGCCAGTGGTGTCCTGACGGACGTCTCGACCTTGAGCGTTCCATCGCTACCCTGCCGGGTTTAGGTTCGGCAGGAGGAAGACGGTGGCACGCAGGAGCATCGAGATGTACGAGTACCGCCAAGCCCTGATGCGCATGCGCCAAGGCGACTCCGAGCGCGAGATTGGGCGCTCGAAACTGATGGGGCGAGCCAAGGCGGCGCGTTTGCGCGAACTGGCCCACACCGAGGGCCGGCTCGATCCGGCTACCGGTGAGCTGCGCCGCACCTGGGCGTTCGTGATGACGCTGTGCTTCTCGCGCCACCAGTAGGTCGAATTCGTCTGGGACCAGAGCGTATGCATGCGGCTCAGTTGCTGGCCGCGACGCGTACTGAAGGCGAGCGCCTGAATGGACTCGTGTCTGGTGCGGCACAGACGCAGCCCTGAAATCCCGGCGGAAAGAAGCAAAGGCAGTGTCTGGGCTCTGGCCCGACAGCTGTTTGCGCCCTCCGTTTGCCGGAGTTCGCGATGTCCGGCACGAACTGCGCGCTGATGCTGTGCTGTGCTGTGTTTCGTCGCAATCGCTTAGCGGCGCAGCCGACCACTGCAATCGCGCCCCTGCGCCCGGCAGACAACAAAATGCCTGCGGGCGTAGGCTAGTTGTTCAGCTTCGGAGTGGGGCCGTCTCAGGCAAAGACAAAATACTTGCGCACGGTTTCGACCACTTCCCAGGTTCCCTTCATGCCGGGCTCAACGATGAAGATGTCGCCGGCCTTGAGATGGATCGGGTCCTTGCCGTCGGGGGTGATGATGCAGTAGCCCTCGCGGAAGTCGCAGTATTCCCATTTTTCGTAGGCAACCCGCCATTTGCCCGGCGTGCAGATCCAGGTGCCCATGATCTTCTGGCCGTCTTCCGAGGTGTAGGCGTTGAGGTTGACGGTGTGCGGCTCGCCATCGATACGCTCCCATTTGCAGGCGTCGAGTACGGGGACGGGCACGGTATCGCGGAGAACGGTAATCGGATTGGTCATGTCTGCTCCAGATAGTCAGTTCGAGTTGCACAGCAACAGGGAACGAGGACTTTAGAGCGCTTGGGTGCGATGCTTTTGTCTGTATTCGACATTAACGTATCCAGAACGGTACGCCTGGCGGGTATCGGCCGAGCCGGTAGTGTCACAGGCGTGGGCGCCGCAAGGGCGCCCGCCCTGCTGCGGTGCTTACTGCAGCGGCTCCCACTTGCCGTCTGCGTAGCGATACAGGCTGACGCCGCCTTCCTTGATGTCGCCCTTGGTGTCGAAGGCGATGTGGCCGCTCACGCCCTTGAAGTCCACTTTCTGCATGGCCGGCAGGTACTTGGCCGGGTCGGTTGAGTCGGCAGCCTTCATGCCTTCGATCAGCGCGGTGGCGGCGTCGTAGCTGTAGGGGGCGTAGAGCTGGACGCCAGTGTTGAAGCGCTGCTTGAAGCGCGACAGGAATTCGTTGCCGCCCGGCATCAGCGACAGCGGGATGCCGGCCTGGGTGCAGAACACCTTGTCGTTCATCGCGTCGCCGGCCAGCTTCACCATCTCGGCGGTGCAGTTGCCGTCGCCGCCAAGGAAGGTGGCGGAGATGCCGAGCTGGCGCATCTGGCGCAGCATGGGGGCGCCCTGGGCGTCCATGCCGCCGTAGAACACGGCGTCGGGGGCGCGGCTCTTGATCTTGGTGAGGATGGCGGTGAAGTCGGTGGCCTTGTCGTTGGTAAACTCGCGCCCGACCACTTCGCCGCCCAGTTTCTTGATGCTCTCGGCGAAGGCGTCGGCCAGGCCCTGGCCGTAGGCGGTGCGGTCGTCGATGATGGCGAACTTCTTCACTTTCAGTGTTTCGGTCGCGTATTTGGCCATGGCCTCGCCCTGCTGCAGGTCGTTGGCGATGACGCGGTAGGTGACCTTGTAGCCTTGCTGGGTCAGCTTCGGGCTGGTCGAGGACGGGGTGATGACCGGCACGCCGACTTGTTCATACACGCGCGAGGCGGGGATCGAGGCGCCGGAAGTGGTGTGGCCGACCACGCCCGCGACGCCGACGTCGGTCAGGCGCTGTGCGGCGGTGGTGGCGGTGCGCGGGTCAGCTTGGTCGTCTTCGCTGACCAGTTCGAATTTCACCGTTTTGCCGCCGATGCTCATTGCCTTGGCGTTGGCGTCCTCGATGGCGAGGCGGGCGCCGTTTTCGCCGTCCTTGCCGATGTGCGAGATCGGGCCGGTCAGCGGGCCGGCATAGCCGATCTTGACGGACGTCTGGGCGTGGGCGGTAAAGCCGGCGCCGAGGCCGACACTGACGAGGGCGAGAGCAAGCAAGGTCTTTTTCATGTGTGTCTCCGACGGTTGCACGAAGTTTGCAAAGAGTCACCGCATGGGCGTTGCAAATCCCGGGGTGATGGTCGATTCTAGCCCAGTGACCTGCCGCCGGGCAGGCGTGAGCGACTGAGGAGAATTCCACGCATGAAACGCCTGCTTGCCTGGTTGTGCACAATCCTGGCCGCGCTGGGGATCAGCGCTTGTGATTACTTCAGCCTGCGTGAGCTCAAGCCCGGCGTGTCGACTGCGACCGAAGTGCGCGACCGTTTCGGTCCACCGCAGATGGAGTGGGCCAACGAAGATGGTTCGATGACCTGGGAGTTCTCGCGCCAGCCTGAAGGCATCGAGTGCTTCATGATTACCATCGGCCCGGACCACATCCTGCGCCGCATCGACCAGGTGCTCGATGAACAGACGTTTGCCCGCGTGGTCAATGGATTGAACGGTGACGAAGTGCGCCGACTCCTCGGTAAGCCGGCGCGCAGCCAGTTCTTTCAGTTGAAGCAGGAAACGGTGTGGGAATGGAAGATCAGCCACGGTTTTGCGGGCAGCAGCGAGCCGGTGTTCTTCACCGTGTCCTTCAACACTGAAGGGCGCGTTGTCGGTACTGGCCGCTATACGCAATATCGACGCTGAACGGAGGAACACCATGAATGTTGCCAATGTTTTGCCGCTGCGCTTACTGCGCGGTTTGGGGCTGCTGCTTGCCGTCTTGGGGGCGCTGCAGCTTGCGGGCTGTGTGACTTATGCGCCGCCGCGTCCATTCACCACCGAGGCCGAGACCCTTGCCGCCAAAGGTGAGCCCACGCGGCGCTGGACCAACGACGATGGCTCGTCCACGCTCGAGTTCGCGACCCAGCCCAATGGCCGTAGCTGCCTGATGGTCGAGGTCGACCAGGGTGGCATCGTGCTGCGGCAGTGGAATGCGCTGTCCGAGGACAATCTGGCGCGAGTGCAGAAGGGCATGACGCACGACGAGGTCGACCGTCTGCTTGGCCAGCATCGTTCCGAACAGGTCTTCAAGCAGTCGGGTGAGGAGGTGTGGGACTGGAACGTGCGGAATGACGGGCCGGGTGTGGGAACCCTGTTCAACGTGCATTTCATCGACGGCAAGGTGGTGCGCACCAGCCAGACTTACGTTTATCCGCGCGAAGGCCCGTACTTTGGACCCTGGGGCTATCCGTATCCTTATTACCGCCATCCGTTTTTCCCGCCTCACCCCTTCTTTCCGTACTGGTAAGTCCCTGCTGGCAGTAAGTCCTTGTCGCTATTGGCAAGTCTTGGCGCTAGCCGATACAATCGGCGCTCTGCCGAGGAGCGCTGCGACCCCGATTCGAAATGCGAGGGCCAGGCTCGGCAACCGATCAACGGCGCTCACAAACCTTCAGCCGGTTTGTGGCGCCGTTCGCATGTGTGCGTGGCGTTGCCCGGTGACCGTTGAACGACCGAGGTAACACGCATGCAAGCCGACCGTACGACCGAACTCCGCCAGTTGCTCGCCGAGCGCATCCTGATTCTGGACGGCGCCATGGGCACCATGATCCAGCAGGAAAAGCTGGGCGAAGCGGACTATCGTGGGCGACGCTTCCTCGACCATCCGAAAGACCTCAAGGGCAACAACGACCTGCTGGTGTTGACCCGCCCGGACGTGATCGCCGGCATCCACCGCGCCTACCTCGAAGTGGGCGCGGACATCATCGAAACCAACACCTTCAACGCCACCCGCGTGTCCCAGGCCGAGTACGGTCTGGCTGCAGTGGCCTATGAGCTCAACGTCGAGGGTGCGCGTCTGGTGCGCCAGTTGTGCGACGAATACACCGTACAGAACCCGGCCAAGCCGCGCTACTGCGCCGGCGTGCTGGGGCCGACTTCGCGCACCCTGTCGATCTCGCCCGATGTGAACGACCCCGGTTTTCGCAACACCAGCTTCGATGCGCTGGCGGAGGATTACTACGATTCAGCAAAGGGGCTGCTCGAAGGCGGCGCCGACATCCTGCTGGTTGAAACGGTGTTCGATACGCTCAACGCCAAGGCTGCGGTGTTTGCAATCGAGAAGCTGTTCGAGGATCTGGGCCGGCGCTGGCCGGTGATGATCTCGGGCACGATCACCGATGCGTCGGGCCGCACGCTGTCGGGGCAGACGGCGGAAGCGTTCTGGAACTCGCTCAGCCATGCGCAGCCGATCAGTTTTGGCCTGAACTGTGCGCTGGGCGCCGATCAGCTGCGCCAGTACGTCGACGAGCTGTCAAACGTCTGCGACACCCACGTTTCCGCTCACCCCAACGCCGGCCTGCCCAATCCGCTGTCGGCCACTGGTTACGACGAAACGCCCGAACACCTGGCCGGGCAGATTCACGAGTGGGCGCAGAGTGGGCTGCTGAACATCGTCGGCGGCTGCTGCGGCACCACGCCGGCGCACATTGCGGCGATCGTGGAGGCGGTGGCGGGTTTCGCGCCGCGTGCCGTGCCCGAAATCGACAAAAAGCTGCGTCTGTCGGGGCTGGAGCCCTTCAATGTGGGCGCTGATGCGCTGTTCGTGAACGTCGGCGAGCGCACCAACGTCACCGGCTCCAAGGCCTTCGCCCGCATGATCCTCGAAGGCCGCTTCGATGATGCGCTGGCGGTGGCACGCCAGCAGGTGGAGAACGGCGCCCAGGTCATCGACATCAACATGGATGAGGCGATGCTCGACTCCATCGCGGCGATGGATCGGTTCTGCAAGCTGATCGCCACCGAGCCCGACATCTCGCGCGTGCCGATCATGCTCGACTCGTCGAAGTGGTCGGTGATCGAGGCTGGCCTGAAGTGC
The DNA here is from genome assembly GCA_035433105.1 of Thauera sp. Taxonomy (GTDB): domain Bacteria; phylum Pseudomonadota; class Gammaproteobacteria; order Burkholderiales; family Rhodocyclaceae; genus Thauera. Next base: position 16,808 of record DAORUJ010000017.1, on the reverse strand, counting down.
ATCCAGGGCAAGGGCGTGGTCAACTCGATCTCCATGAAGGAGGGCGAGGAGGAGTTCTTGCGCCAGGCGCGGCTGGCGCGGCGTTACGGCGCGGCGGTGATCGTGATGGCCTTCGACGAGAAGGGCCAGGCTGACACCTTCAAGCGCAAAACCGAGATCTGCGAGCGCGCCTACAAGCTGCTGATCAAGCCGGTGGCCGAAGGCGGCGCGGGCTTTCCGCCCGAGGACATCATCTTCGACGCCAACATCTTCGCCATCGCCACCGGTATCGAGGAACACGACAACTACGCGGTCGACTTCATCAACGCCGTGGCCTGGATCAAGGAGAACCTGCCCTACACCAAGACGTCGGGCGGGGTGTCGAACGTCAGCTTCAGTTTCCGCGGCAACGATCCGGTGCGCGAGGCCATCCATACCGTTTTCCTTTACCACGCGGTCAAGGCCGGGCTATCGATGGGCATCGTTAACGCCGGCCAGCTCGGCGTGTATGACGGGCTCGCCGCCGATCTGCGCGACAAGGTCGAGGACGTGGTGCTCAACCGCAAGCCCGGTGCCGGCGAAGCGCTGGTCGAGGTGGCGCAGTCGGTGAAGGGGCAGGCGAAGGAGTCGGCGCAGGATCTGGCCTGGCGCGAGTGGGCGGTCGAGGAGCGCCTGTCGCATGCGCTGGTGAAGGGCATCACCGAATTTGTGGTGGGCGATACCGAAGAGGTGCGCGCCAAGCTCGAGGCCGCAGGCCGGCCGCCGCTGGCGGTGATCGAAGGCCCGCTGATGGCGGGCATGAACGTGGTCGGCGATCTGTTTGGTGCGGGCAAGATGTTCTTGCCGCAGGTGGTGAAGTCGGCGCGGGTGATGAAGCAGGCGGTTGCCCACCTGATTCCGTACATCGAGGCCGAAAAGCTGCGCACCGGTGCCAGCAGCAAGGGCCGTATCGTCGTCGCCACGGTAAAGGGTGACGTGCACGACATTGGCAAGAACATCGTCGGGGTGGTGCTGGGTTGTAACGGCTACGAGGTGATCGACCTTGGCGTGATGGTGCCGGCGACCCGAATCCTGGAGGCGGCGAAGGAGCACGGCGCACAGGCGATCGGCCTGTCGGGCCTGATCACGCCTTCGCTTGAGGAGATGAGTCATGTCGCCGCGGAGATGAAACGCCAGGGGTTCAGCGTGCCGCTGCTGATCGGCGGCGCCACCACCAGCCGCAACCACACCGCGATCAAGATCGCTCCACACTACGATCAGGCGGTGGTCTATGTGCCGGACGCCTCGCGCGCGGTGGGCGTGGTCACGGCCCTGCTGTCCGAAAGCCAGAACGAGACGTTCAAGGCCGAGATAGCCGCCGACTACGAGAAAATCCGCGCTCTGCACGCCAACAAGAAAGGCGTCACCCTCGTCAGCGTGGATGCCGCGCGCGCCAACGCCTTCCGTACCGACTGGACGGCGGCGCCGGTCGCGGCCTGCAGCACGGCGCACCAGGCCGGCTTCACACCGTATCAGCCGCCGCGTCCGAACATGCTCGGGGTGCAGGCGATCGACGTTGATCTTGCCGACCTCGTCGATTACATCGACTGGGGTCCATTCTTTCAGACCTGGGACCTGGCGGGGCGCTTCCCTGCAATCCTCGACGACGAGATCGTGGGCGAGACTGCGCGCGAGGTGTTTGCCGACGGCAAGGCGATGCTGGACAAAGTCATCGCCGGGAACTGGTTGCAGGCGAAGGCGGTGTTCGGTCTGTTTCCGGCCAATGCGGCGGGTGACGATATCGAGATCTACACCGACGAATCGCGCCGTGACCTGGCCATGGTCTGGCACGGCCTGCGCCAGCAGCACGAGCGCCCGGCGGGCAAGCCGCACTGGTGCCTGGCCGATTTCATCGCACCCAAGGATTCCGGGGTGGAAGACTGGATCGGGGCCTTTGCCGTGACCGCCGGCTTGAACATTGAACCCAAGCTCGCTGAGTTCGAGGCCGCACATGACGACTATCACGCGATCATGCTCAAGAGCCTGGCCGACCGCCTGGCCGAAGCCTGTGCCGAGTGGCTGCATGAGCGCGTGCGCAGAGAGTGCTGGGGCTATGCCGCCGACGAGGTGCTCGACAATGCGGCGCTGATCGCCGAGAAGTATCTCGGCATTCGCCCGGCGCCCGGCTATCCGGCATGCCCGGACCATACGTCGAAGGGGCCCCTGTTCGAGTTGCTCGGCGCGCGCGAGCGCATCGGCATGGAACTGACTGAAAGCTACGCGATGATGCCGGCTGCCGCAGTGAGCGGTTTTTACTTCTCGCATCCGGACAGTCATTATTTCGCCGTCTCAAAGATCGGTCGCGACCAGCTCGAAGATTGGGCGCAGCGCACCGGCATGGAGGTGGACGAGGCTGCGCGCTGGCTGGCGCCCTTGCTCTGAGAGGTACTTGCAATGAATGCGCGGGGCCGTCGTGGCGAGTGGCCCTGTGCTAGGCTCGGCGCCTTGCCTTCTGGATAATCGTGCCGTGAGCAATGGCGACAATGATGTGGTCGGGGCAGCGAGCTGGCACGAAGCCGTTTCGCTGCTCTATCGCAATGCCCTGTTCGCCCAGATCAATCTGGCCCTGATCGCCGCGCTGATTGCGGTCGGCAACGTCACGCTTGGTGTTCCGCTCACACGTGCTGCGTGGTGGGTGGCGGCGATGGTCTGCATTGCGGCTGGCCGTGCCGCACTCGTGCGTCGTTACCAGCGCACGGCCAGTGGCCCGGCTGACGCCGACCGGTGGTTTCGCCGCTATTACATTGGCAGCACGTTTGCTGCGCTCGGCTGGGCCGTGGGCGCCTGCGTTTTCATGATTGGCGCCAGCAGCGAGGCGCGCTTCTTCTCTGCGGGCATGATTGCCGCGACCATTGCCGGCGCCGTGCCGATGCTGGCGTCCTCGCGCCTGGCCTTGCGCACTTATGTGCTGATATCGGTGCTGCCGATTTCGCTGATTGCGTTCTTCGATTCCCGTATGCCTGCCGACACGGTGCTGGCGTTTGCGTCCTTACTGTTCATCGGTGTCGTCGTTGCCGGGGCCAACAACCTGCGTCGCATGCTGGTCGACTCGATCCGGCTCAGCGTCGAGCGGAGCGAGATGATCGCCGAACTGGAGGTCTCGCGCGATCAGGCCGAGATCGCCAACCGCACCAAGAGCCAGTTCCTGGCCAACATGAGCCACGAGATTCGCACGCCGATGAACGGCATCATCGGCCTTACCGAGCTCGCGCTGATGGATCCGCTCGATCCCGAAGTGCCCGATCATCTGCGCATGATTCAGGCCTCGGCCGACTCGCTGCTGCGCATCCTCAATGACATCCTCGACTTCTCCAAGATCGAGGCGGGCAAGGTCGACATCGAGCATGAGGCTTTCGATCTGTATGACACCTTGCGTCTCGCCACTCAGGTGCTGGCTGCGCCAGCCAAATCGAAGGGGCTTGATCTTCGTCTCGAGCTGGCGCCCGGGTTGCCCCAGTGGGTGGTCGGCGATGCGCTGCGGCTGAAGCAGGTGCTCACCAATCTTGTTGGCAACGCCATCAAGTTTACCCAGCAGGGTGAGGTCGTGGTTTCGGCGTCGCTTGTCGAGGGGCTGGATGACGCAGTCGTAGTCGGCTTTTCGGTCAAGGATAGCGGTATTGGTATCGACCCTCAGGTTCAGGCGCTGGTCTTCGATGCCTTTGCACAGGCGGACAGCTCGACTTCGCGGCGTTTTGGTGGCACCGGGCTGGGGCTGTCGATTTCGCGCCGGCTGGTGGAACTGATGGGCGGGACGCTCGGTGTCGAGAGTCATCCGGGCCAGGGCGCCCACTTCTTCTTCACCCTCCGTTTTGAGCGTAAGGGATTGGCCACCGGGTCGGCCGCTGGCGCGGAAGCCAAGGCGCAAGCGCTGCCCGATGCGCCCGCCACTTGTGCGCCGGAACGGACCGCTGCCATCCTTGTCGTCGAGGACAACCCGATCAATCAAAAACTTGCCGTAGCCCTGCTGGCGCGGCGAGCTTGCACTGTTACCGTTGCCGACAACGGTCTGCAGGGTCTCGATCTGGTGACCAGGGGTCATTTCGATCTGGTGTTGATGGATCTGCAGATGCCGGTCATGGACGGACTTGAGGCTACACGGCGGATCCGTGCGTACGAGCGCGAGCACGGTCTGCGCCGGATCCCGATCATGGCCATGACCGCCAATGTGCGCGAAGAGGATCGACAGATCTGCTTTGCCGCCGGGATGGACGACTTCCTTGCCAAGCCGCTCAATATCGATCTGCTGTATCAGCGGGTCGACAGCGCACTGCAGGCAGGCTCCGTCATCAGCGCTTGAGCCCTTCGTGGTGCTGTAGCGGCGCACTCAGGCGCTTCAGGCTTGGGTCGGGGGCTGTACTCGGGTAGCATCGATGGCCTCTATCCACCGGAGCTTGCCGATATGGCCACCCTCGAACTCACCGCCGACAACTTCAACTCGGTTCTGGAAGGCAGCCCGATCGTCTTCCTCGACTTCTGGGCTGCCTGGTGTGGTCCCTGCCGCAATTTTGCACCGACTTACGAGGCCGCATCCGAGGCCCATCCGGACATCGTGTTCGGCAAGATCGACACCGAAGCCCAGCAGGAGCTTGCCGCGACCTTTCAGGTCCGCTCGATTCCGACCATTGCCGTGATCCGCGAAGGCGTCATGGTGTTCCGCGAATCGGGAGCCCTGCCGGCCAGTGCGCTGGACCAGGTCATCGAAGGTGTGCGTGGCCTCGACATGGATGAGGTGCGAGCAGAGATCGCCGCTCAGAAAGACGGACAGCAGGCGGGCTGACGCAGCCCAGCAGGAGCAGGGCGCACCTAGCCTGCATCCGCTTGCAGCGCTTCGGCGGCCTGGCGACGGATCGCCTCCATCACCGGGTGGTTCAGGCGGCGTTCGGTGGTAATCGCATAAATCTGTGCGCGCACGCTGGCGATTTCGCCCAGGGCGCGCACCTGATACTGACCACAGATGTAGGGCGAGATCGCGGTCGGCGCTACGAACAGCCCCGCACCGCCCTGGCCAAAGGCCTTCATCAGCGCGCTGTCGTCCAGTTCGGCGACGATGTCGGGCAGAAGCCGCTGGCTGTCGAACCATTGCATCAGCGCACCGCGAAAGGCGACGTCTTCACCCGGCAGCAGGAAGGGCGCACGGTGGAGCAGCGCAGGAAAGTCACCGTCGAGCCGATCACAGATCGCAGCGCTGCCGAACACCGTCAGCGTGCTTTCCCCCAATAGACTGCTATAGCCACGTACGCTGAGGTTGGGCGGAATCGGGCGGTCGGCGATGATCAGATCGAGCCGGCGCACCGCCAGTTCGGCCAGCAGCGCAGGGAGCGCGCTTTCGCGGCAAACCAAGCGCCCCGCTCGCTCCAGGTGCAGGGCTGGCTCGATCAGGCGGTACACGATCGATTTTGGCATCGAGTCCGGAATGCCGATGCGAAAGGGCAGCCCGCGCCGCTGCGTGCCGTCGCGCAGGGTTTCGATAATCTGATCGCCCAAGGCAAAAATCTCGTCGGCGTGGCCCAGGATGCGCTCGCCGGCCTCGGTCATTTCCAGCCGGCGCCCGGCGCGGCGGAACAAGGTGCTTCCGAGGCTGGCTTCAAAGGTCGCGAGCTGGGCGCTGATCGCGTGCGGCGTGACATTCAGGAGTTTGCTCGCACCCGCGATGGTGCCGACCCTGGCGACCATCCAGAAGTAGCGCAGGTGCTTGTAGTTGAGTTCGCCCATTGCAGTTCCATCCAAAAAATCGATTACTCATCAAAATATACTCGACTTTTTATACGGGTGATTCGTCGATAAGGTGAACTCCGCTGCATCGCAAACCGCCATTGAGGCGGCGCGGCAGCGAACACTTCCACGCTACCCCTCAGGAGAAAGCGCCATGCGTCACTACGAAGCCAACAGCACCCCCGCCGTTGCGCGGATTCTCGCCGCAGCCGTGCTCGCCGACGGCGGGCTGGACAAGAGCGAACTCGACACCGCCATGCAGACCGAGCTAGCCACTCGGCTCGGTATCGGGCAAGTGGAGTTCGAGCACATTCTGCGCGACTACTGCAATGACCTGCTGCTGGGGGCGAACTTCCTCGACGGCATCCACCTGAAGCTGGCCGACGAGGTGTTCGCACTCCTGCTCGAAGACATCCGCGACCCGGCCTTGCAGGCGTCGCTGCTGCAAGCGATGCAGGACGTGGTGGGGGCCGATGGTGTCGAAACTGCAACCGAGGTCGATCTGCTGGGCCATGCGTTGCAAAAGTGGGGACTGACCCACCTCCCGGTCGACGCCCGTGTGCGAGGTCTGAACTGAGCTGGAATGGGCGGCCTGCCGCCGCCCATTCCTCCTTGAGATCATCATGAGCGCACCACAGGACAAACTAATCGCTGGCGGTGAAAACCACCTGGGTGAGCGTGCGGACGACCCCCTTGTCGATCGTCTGCACTGGGTCATCCGACAATCGATCCGCGTTCTTGCGGTATTGATGGTTGGGGTGATTCTTTGGAGCGTGGCCGATGTCGTGTTGGTGCTTTACGAAAAGCTTGCGACGCCACCCGTTCTGCTGCTCAGGTTGGACGATATTTTCGTTGTCTTTGCAGCATTCCTCGCAGTCCTGATTGCGATCGAGATCTTCGTCAATATCACCCTCTATCTGCGTGATGACGTCATTCACGTAAAGCTCGTGATCGCCACGGCCCTGATGGCGATTGCGCGCAAGGTGATCGTGCTGGACCTGCAGACCTTGGCACCCGCTTACCTTCTTGGCATTGCTGCCGTCGTGCTCGCCCTGGGGATCACCTATTGGGTGGTGTCCGCCTGTCGTTCCGACTAAGACCTGCGTGAACGGGTCGGATCAGGGCAGGGTCCGCCGTTCTGGGCGGAGGTGCAGATCGAATTCTTTGAGCTTGAGGTCGATCGACAGACCGCCTTACTCGAACAGCGCGCCCACGCTTTGCCCGCCGTGGATGCGTTCGATTGCAGCGGCGAACAGCGGTGCAACGCTCAGCGTGGTGATCTTGGGCAGGCGCTTGTCGGCGGACAGGCCAACGGTGTTGGTGACGACCACCGAGTCGATGTCGGCGTCGCGCAGGCGTTCGATCGCAGGGCCGCACAACACGCCGTGCACAGCGCCTGCATGAATGCTGCGTGCCCCGGCCGCCTTCAGCGTGGCGACGGTGGATACCAGCGTGCCGCCGGTGGAAATCTCGTCTTCAAAAATCACCACGTCGCGTCCGCGCACCTCGCCCACCACCTCGCCATGTTTGACGTCCGTATCGCTGACGCGGCGTTTGTCGATGATCGCCATCGGGATGCCGAGCCGCTCGGAGAAGCGCCCGACGCGTTTCGCGCCGCCGGCATCGGTGGCGACCGCGACCATGTTCGACAGGTCGTGGTGGCGGCGGAAGTGCTCGGCGATGGTCGGGATGGCGGTCAGGTGGTCAACCGGAACGCTGAAGAAGCCGTGCACCTGGTCGGCGTGCAGGTCCATGGTGAGCACGCGGTCGGCGCCGGCGGTCTTCAGCATGTCGGCGATCAGGCGGCCGGTGATCGAGATGCGCGGTGCGTCCTTCTTGTCCGAACGGGCATAGGAGTAATACGGAATCACCGCCGTGATGCGCTGCGCTGAGGCGCTGCGCATGGCGTCGAGCGTGATCAGCAGTTCCATGATGTGCTCGCTCACCGGCTCGGTGAAGGACTGCACGACATACACGTCGCGTTCGCGCACGTTCTCCTGGATCTGTACGCGCAGATTGTCATTGGAGAAACGGGAGATTTCGAGCTGGCCGGGGCGGATGCCGAGGCGGTGGCAGATTTCGCCCGTGAGCTCCTGGCTGGCGTTGCAGGCAAAGATCTGGAGGCCGTGTTTCATCACCGAATGGCTCGCTTATGTGGGTGGGTGTGCAGCGTGAGCGGCTGGCCTTCTTTTTACCCCGACTCCGCGCTGACGGGAAGGGCTGGTGAGCGCGGACAGGGATCGGGGGTCTGGTATTGGAAGGTGTCGCCTCTGTCAGGCCTGTCTGAAGGGTGGCAAATAAGGGTGGCCAATAAAAAAGGCGGCTCGATGAGCCGCCTTTCGAGTATCCGCCAGCAAGGCGGGGTGCGGTCCTCAGGCCTTGCGACGACGCACCGCGCCGAGCCCGACCAGACCGAGGCCGAGCATGGCCAGCGTAGCCGGTTCCGGCACGTTGATTGTGACCCGGTCGGTGGTGATGAGTGCGGCGAAAGTCGCCGGGGTCACGGCATCTTCAGGTGTGCGGAAGCCGAGGCAGGGCGCAGTGGCACCGGCCGACGTGCAGGCGTCGGTAGGCAGTCCAGTCAGACCGGCAGTCTGCTCGAAGAAGCTGATGTAGTAGCGCTGGTTCTGTAACGGGCCGCCCACTCCGTCGAGGTCGTAGAAAAACTCGAAGTTGAGAGCGTTGTTGTCGATGACGAAAATGTCGGCACAACCGTTCGAGTTCACGCCGCTGCCGTTGGCGCCGCCGTCTGCACACGGATTGGCACCGTTCGAGGTCTCGTCGAAGTTGATCAGGAAGTTGAGGGTGACCGGGGCGAGGCCGGTGGCAGACGGGCTAAAGGGCGTCAGCGTCAGCATTGAAGACAGCGTAACGCTGTCGAGCGTGCGACCGCTGACCGGGTGGTTGCTGTGCGTGATGGTGAGGTTGGATTCCGCCGCACCATTGGTGACTGCGGTCTTGGTTGTGTTTTGATTGGTCAGCGTCAGGCTGCTCTGGCCGGCATTGGTGGCCGGCTCGCCCCAGACCAACTGGCTTGTGGAGACGCTGGTCGCGCCGCCTGAGCCGTTCGAGTCGTCCCACAGGACGGTTGAGGTCAGAAAGCCGGCATTAACGTTGACCGTCCAGGAATCGACGATGCCGTCGATCATGCTCGCCTGTGCCGCCGGGGCTGCCAAGAGGGCGACCGCCGCTGCGATGCTTGAAAGACCGTATTTTAGGTGAGTGCTTGTGCGCTTCATGATGCCCTCCATGGGTGATTTGACACTGCGGACTTCTTGTCAATGGAGGTAGCATAAGTCGTGCCTGATATTACAAAATCAAGGAAAACAGTGAATTAGATGAATTTGCAAGTTGAGTTAAAGCCTCGAGTGTAAAAATCCACGACACGTCTTCGTCCGGCTTCCTTGCCCGTACGCGTGCACTGTCGTTTGCAGGGTGTAAAAGTCGGGGCAGTGTCACCACCGCCTGACCCGCCTTCAGGCTACGAGCTGAGCAGGCTCAGGCGGGGTAGAGCAGGAAAGGCCGGCGCGTTTCGAGCCAGGTGGTTTCGTCGGTGCGGGCCAGCACATCGAGTTCGGCTGGCGTCGACGCGGCGTCGTCCACCCACTCGCGCAGTAGCGGCGAGCCGTTGATGAGGTCGATCGCGAGGCGGTCGAATTCGTACTCGTAGCCGAAGTCGCGCCACAGCGGGTAGTCGGGCTGCAGGTGGCGGATGGCCTTGAAAGCCAGTGCCTGAACCCGCCAGGGTCGAAAGGCGGCGTGGTCGTAGTGCGTGGGGTCTTCGACGTGGATCTGCACGCCCGTGCACAAACGGCCAGCGTGCTTGTGGAAGGTGGGCTCGAACCCGCATTCGCGCAGTACGCAGCCGCGCAGCCAGTCGGGCGCCAGGGCTCGCATGGTGGTGATGAGGGCGCGGGCGTCGAGGTCGGGCGCGCCGAACAGCTCCAGCGGGCGGGTGGTGCCGCGGCCTTCCGACAGGGTCGTGCCCTCCAGCATCACCGTGCCGGCGTAGGCGCGCGCCATCGACAGGTTGGGGGCATTGGGGCTCGGGTTGATCCAGCTGCGTTCGCCCAGCGGCCAGCCATAGCCGGGTGCCGTTTCGGGCTGCCAGCCTTCCATTTCGATCACGCGGAAATCGACATCCAGGCCCAGCGTGGCAACGAACCAGCGCGCCAGCTCGCCCATCGTCATGCCGTGGCGCATCGGCAGCGGGCCGGCGCCGACGAAGCTCTCCCAGCCGGGGCGCAGCAGGGTGCCTTCGACCGGGCGGCCAGCCGGATTGGGACGGTCGAGCACCCATACCGACTTGCCGTGCCTGGCCGCTTCCTCCAGCACGTAGCGCAGCGTGGTGATGAAGGTGTAGATGCGGCAGCCGAGGTCCTGCAGGTCGACCAGCAGTACGTCGAAGCGGTCCATCATCGCTGCGCTCGGGCGGCGGACTTCGCCATACAGGCTGAACACCGGAATGCCCAGCAGCGGGTCGTTGTAGTCGGGCGACTCGACCATGTTGTCCTGCTTGTCGCCGCGCAGGCCATGCTGCGGGCCGAAGGCCGCGGACAAGGTGATCTCGGGCAGCGCGGCCAGGGCGTCCAGCGAATGCCTCAGGTCGCGCGTCACCGACGCGGGGTGGGCGAGCAGGGCGACGCGCTTGCCGGCCAGCGGGCGGCGCAGTGCCGGGTCGGCAAGCAGGCGATCGAGACCGAAACGGATGGCCGGCATCAGGACTTGTCGCTGGGTTCGACCCAGGTCTTGAGCATCAGCACGAAGGTGTTGCGGGCGTGAAAATCCGGCTGGGCGACGCTGTGCTGTACGGCCCAGTATTCCAGTTCGCCGTCGTCACGCTCGATGACGGCGGCGAGTCCGATCTCGAGTTCGGTGCCGGCCGGCACCGTGGGCAGTGCCGTGCCGGGCACGCGAGCTTCCAGCCAGGCATCCTTGCCGTCCTGCTCGAAGCGCAGTTGTGGCGCTGCCACCACGCGGAAGTCGTCGTTGCGTTCGCGCCAGGCGCGGAAGTCGTAGATGGCCCACTGGCCCGAAGGTGAGAAGTTGAATTCGCGATAGGCCGGTTCGCCCTTGACGCCGATGAACACCTCGAAGCAGGTGTGCTTCCACAATGCATCAGCCGGGCCTGGCTCGGTCGGTGCCGGAATGCGCAGCTTGCCTAGCGGGCTGTCCTCAAGCCTGAACTCGAACACTGCGCTGCCATCGGGGGCGGCGTACATCGTCGCCAGCAGCATGCCGACTGGCGAGACGATGGCCGGCGTGCTGTCGGTCGCGGCCTGGAAGGGGAGGCTTGCAGGGTGGGGGCGCAGGCCGACGGTGATTGTCGGTACGCGGGGGCGTTCGGGGGTGGGCAGGCTCACGATGGGCTTCTGATAGGTTCGGAAATGGGCGGAAACGAGCGAAACGGGCGCGGCAGCACGTCTGGTGCGCAGATGCAATGGTATCCCGATCGGCCAGCGGACGGATGTGGGCTGGGGTGAGTCGTGTCGCGCGTGCCGGGGGGCTTTCCTGCACACGGAGCGCGCGCGGGGGGTGGTGCGGCGTTCACGGGTCCAGTGCATGCGGCACCGTTTGATGCGGGCATGCCTGGCACTTGAATCGGCGCTGATCCGCCTGCACAGTCGACGACCATGCGTCCACCGCCACTTTTCCTGATCGTTGTTGCCCAGCTCTTCGGCACCTCGCTGTGGTTCTCGGCCAATAGCGCGGGCGAGGATTTGATGCGCTTGTGGGCACTGCGCCCGGCCGACCTGGGACGCCTGACCAATGCGGTGCAGCTCGGCTTCATCCTCGGCACGCTGGGCTTCTCGCTCAGCGGTCTGGCCGATCGCTTTTCCGCCAGCCGCATCTTTGCCTGCTGTGCGGTGTTGGGAGCGATCGCCAACGCGGGCTTCGCGCTGCTGGCGCATAACCTTGCGGACGGTCTGGCGTGGCGCTTTGCCGTCGGGCTGGCGCTGGCTGGCGTCTACCCGCTGGGCATGAAGCTGGTGGTGACGTGGGTGCCCCGACAGGCGGGCGCGGCGCTGGCCTGGCTGGTCGGCATGTTGACGCTGGGCACGGCCTTGCCGCATGGCGTGCGCATGCTGGATGCCGGCTGGGGCTGGCAGGCGACGATTCTGGTGTCCTCGGCCCTGGCGCTGGTGGCTGCAGGCATGATCCATGCGTTGGGCGATGGGCCGTATCTGACGCGGCGGCCGGGTGCGCCGCGGCTAAGACTGGGCGAGGGCTTGCTGGCGCTGCGCGAGCCACGCTTTCGGGCTTCGGCGCTGGGCTATTTTGGCCATCAGTGGGAGCTGTATGCGTTCTGGACCCTGGTGCCGTTGATGGTGACGGCGGCGCGCGGGGCCGACGCCGGCTCACCGTCCGGGCCGGCGTTTGCGGTGATCGGGATTGGCGCGGCCGGCTGTGTGCTGGGCGGGTTGCTCAGCCGCCGTATCGGTAGCGCGCGGGTGGCGGCACTGGCGCTGGCCACCTCGGCGCTGTGCTGTGCCGTCTATCCGCTGGCGACCCACTGGCCGCCGCTATTGCTGGCGGCGCTGATGTTGGTCTGGGGGGCAAGTGTGATTGCCGACTCGCCGCACTTTTCCGCGCTGTCCGCGCGCGCTTGTCCGCCCGAGAGCGTGGGCAGTGCGCTGGCGTTTCAGAATGCGGTCGGGTTTGCGATCACGATGGTGTCGATCGAACTCAGCACGCGCTTGTGGCCACTGATCGGCGATCGCGTGGCCTGGTTGCTGCTGCCGGGGCCGCTGTTCGGGCTGATCGGGCTGGCCCCGCTGTGGCGGCGCGCCGAATCGAAGTGAACGGCTTGAGCCTCAAGGTCTTGAGGCATTGAGCCGACGGCCCCGGCAGCCGCAACTGTGCCGGCAGGGCTGCGGCTGCGTGAGGGCGCTGGAAAGGGTGTCAGGCTACGGTCTTGTCTGTCGCCGGGCGGTGGATGACGTGTTGGTACATGTCCATCTGCGGGTACGGAATGGTGATGCCATTGTCGTCGAAGGCGATTTTCATCTTTTCCTTCAGATCGCACATCGTCGCAAAGTAGTCGTCGGTTGCCACCCACGGCCGGACGTGAATATTGACGCTGCTGTCGGCCAGGTCGGCCACACCGATGAAGGGAGCCGGGTCGGCCAGCAGGCGCGGTTCGTCCTTCAGCACCTGTTCGATGATCGCCTTCACCTTGCGGATGTCGTCGTCGTAGCTGATGCCGAACAGCAGGTCGATGCGACGCGTCGGGCGGGCGGAGTAGTTGGTGATCACGTCGGCGTAGATCGCGCCGTTGGGCACGATGATCTCGCGGTTATCCACGGTGCGGAAGATGGAGCTGAAGATGCTGATCTTTTCCACCACGCCCGAGGTGCCAGCGGCCTCGACGAAGTCACCGGCCTTGAACGGGCGGAACACGATCAGCATCACGCCGGCGGCGAAGTTCTTCAATGAGTCCTGCAGCGCCAGGCCGATGGCCAGACCTGCGGCACCGATCAGCGCCACCAGCGAAGTGGTGTCCACGCCCAGCCGATCGAGGGCGGCGATGATGACCACGAGCAACAGCACGCCCTGCAGAATGGAAATGACGAAATTCACCAAAATCAAATCGAGTCTGGCGTGCGTCAGCAACTTGCGCACCACGCTCACCACGCCACGCGCAATCCAGCGGCCGACGATGAAGGTGCCAATGGCAAACAGCAGGTTGATGCCCCAGGGCAGGGCGTAGGCATTGATCCAGTCCAGGTTGGTGAGTTTTTCCAGCATGCGATAGCAATCCTTTTCGTTTTTGGGGGTGCAGCTCAGCCATTTTCGCGGCTGCTTGAGCCAGGCGAAGCCAGGTTGGTCAGCACATCGCGCGTGTTGTTCCGCCGCGCGCGCGTCGGCCCAGGCCCGATCATGGACCCGTTGCGCGACCCGTGCAGGGTACTGGAGAGGCCAGGTTCCGTTTCCAACGCCTTATCCCGGTGCCCGTAAGCCGTTAAACTCGCGCTCTTTGTCCAGTTTCTGCCGGAGCGATCCATGACTGTCCAGCGCGTCCTTACCGGGATCACCACCTCGGGCACGCCCCACCTCGGCAACTACGCCGGTGCCATCCGCCCGGCGATTGGCGCCAGCCGCCATCCGGGGGTGGAGAGCTTCTACTTCCTGGCCGACTACCATGCGCTGATCAAGACCACCGACCCGCTGCGCGTGCAGCGCTCGACCCTGGAAATTGCCGCCACCTGGCTTGCCGCCGGGCTGGACACGGATCGCGTGTGGTTCTACCGCCAGTCCGACATTCCGGAAATTCCGGAGCTGACCTGGCTGCTGACCTGCGTCGCCGGCAAGGGCCTGCTCAACCGTGCCCACGCCTACAAGGCGGCAGTGGACAAGAACACCGCAGACGGCATCGATCCGGATGCCGGCGTCAACATGGGCCTGTACATGTACCCGGTGCTGATGGCAGCCGACATTCTGATGTTCAAGGCGCATTCGGTGCCGGTCGGGCGCGACCAGATCCAGCATATCGAGATGGCGCGCGACTTTGCCGGCAGCTTCAACCACCTCTATGGCGAGCACTTCGTGTTGCCCGAAGCCGCCGTCGATGCGTCGGTTGCTACCCTGCCCGGGCTCGACGGTCGCAAGATGAGCAAGAGCTATGACAACACCATTCCGCTGTTCGCCCCGCCAGCTGAACTGAAGAAGCTGATCTTCTCCATCGTCACCGACTCGAAGGCCCCGGGCGAACCCAAGAATGCCGAGGGCTCGGCGCTGTTCGAGCTCTACCAGGCCTTTGCCAGCCCCGAGGATACGCGCGCGATGCGCAGCGCCTTCGACGAGGGTATCGCCTGGGGTGAGGCCAAGCAGGCACTGTTCGACAAGGTCGAGGCCGCCGTGGCGCCGATGCGTGAGAAGTACCAGGCCTTGATTGCCGAGCCGAGGCAGATCGAGAAGCATCTGCATGAGGGCGCCGCCAAGGCGCGCGCGATCGCCACCCCTTTCCTCGCCGAGCTGCGCCACGCTGTCGGCTTGCGCAATCTGACTGCGGTGGCCGGGCCCGTCGTGGCGGAAAAGGCCAGAGCCGCGCTGCCCCAGTTCAAGCAATACCGTGAGGCCGACGGCCGCTTCCACTTCAAGCTGGTCGATGCCGACGGCGGCTTGCTGCTGCAGGGCGAGGGCTTTGCCTCGCCGCGCGAGGCGGGTGGCGTCGTGTCGGCACTTAAGCAGGGTGCGAGCTTCGAGATGAAGGCTGAGGCGCTGTGGCTCAATGGCGACCGGGTGGCAGCGCTGGTCGAGGGCGTGGATGAAGCCACCCTGCGTGCGGCGCTCGCGGCTTTCGCTGACTGACGACACATGAGCGACGGCGACCCGTGAGATCGCCGTCGCTCGTCATCGCCCGTTTCGAGCGGTTTATTTCGCCGCGGCGCGCGCTTCCTTCAGCCAGCTCTGACAGGTGTCGGCGTGGCCCTTTATCCAGCGCAGCGCATTTCGGTCTGAACCGGCGCGGCTTGCAGTTGCGCCTGCTTGATGCTTGGCTGTAAAGGACTGCACCTTCAGACGCCTCAGTTGTCCACCGCACGGAGGACTTCCGCACATGAGCACCCACTACACCACCACTGCCAAGGCCCTGCACTGGGGCATCGCCCTATTGATCTTCGGCATGCTGGGGCTGGGCGTCTACATGACGGATCTGGCGCTGTCCCCCGCCAAGCTGCAGGTCTACGCGTGGCACAAGTGGACGGGCGTGACGGTGTTCGCGCTGGTCGCGCTGCGGTTGCTCTGGCGCCTCATCCATCGCCCACCGGCCTTGCCCGGGCACGTGGGCCGCATTGAACGGTTTGTCGCGCATGCCGGTCACCATCTGCTGTACGTGCTGATGTTTGCGATTCCGCTTAGTGGCTGGCTGATGAGTTCGGCCAAGGGTGTGCAGACGGTGTGGTTCGGCGTGCTGCCGATTCCGGATCTGCTCGCCAGGGACAAGGCGCTGGGTGAGCTGCTGCAGACTGTGCACATGAGCCTGAACCTGTGTCTTGTCGTGCTGGTGCTGGGCCATGTCGGCGCCGCACTCAAGCATCATTTCGTCGACAAGGATGAGGTGCTGACCCGCATGTTGCCGCGTCGCGGCGAGTGATTGGCCGACTTTATCCAGAAGGAGCTTGAACGATGAAGCGCATTGTCCCCGCCCTGTTATTCACGCTTGTATGTGCCGCCACAGCCCAGGCTGTGGAGTACAACCAGATCCAGCCCGACAAAAGCCGGATCGGTTTCGGCTATCAACAGATGGGCGTGACGATGGACGGTTCGTTCAGCAAGTTCGCCAGCCAACTCAGCTTCGACCCGGCGGCATTGGCGAGTGCCCGCGTATCGATCGAGATCGATCTGGCGAGCATCGACACCGGCCTTGAGGAGGGCGATGACGAGGTGGTACGCAAGACCTGGTTGAATACCCGGGACTTTCCGACGGCGCGCTTCGAGTCCACCAGCGTTAAAGCGCTCGGCGGCGACAGGTACGCGGTCACCGGCAAGCTGACGATCAAGGGTACGACCCGCGAGGTTATTGTCCCTGCCACCTTCGCCGCGCAGGGCGGGCTTGGGGTATTCAACGGCAGTCTGACGATCCAGCGCGGGGATTTTGCCCTCGGCGAGGGCGCGTGGAAGGCTTTCGACATCGTTGCTAATGATGTCGTGATCAAATTCCGCATCACCGCCGCGACGAACTAGGCCCCAGCCGCGTCGGGCCAGCGCCATGCTTACTGTTCTTACGCCCAATCCAGCTTGCGATAGTCGAATTCATCGCCAAGGCTGGGCTTCACGACCTCGAAGTAGGGTGACAGATCGAAATCTCGCGGAGTGAAGAGGCTGTGATCGCGTACATGGAAGGTTTCCTTCATGCAGTCGGAGCAGTGTGGGTCACCGACGGCCTGCCACGTCACGAGCGGCAGGATAGGGTAGCGCACCGACTGGAACGCCTGCGCGATCAGGGTCGAGCAGATCGCCCGTGTGGGGTCTCCACTGCCGAGTGCAATCAGTCGGCGGCGAAAGCGGTGTGGCACGGGCGGCGTCGGTAGCAGATAGCGGGCCAGGTCGAACACGTTGCGCAGGTCGTAGCGCTC
>DAORUJ010000016.1:30180-36562 GCA_035433105.1 Thauera sp. | reverse complement strand
CGATCGCGCAGCAGAACCTGTTCGGCAGCGGCAATTCACTGAGCCTGGGCCTGAACACCAGCAAATCCAGCCGAACCCTGGCCTTGTCATTCACCAACCCGTATTACACGGTCGATGGTGTCAGCCTGGGCTGGGACCTGTACCACCGCACCTACGACCCAACCGACCTCAGCACGGTTTCGCCCTACAAGACGGTATCGACCGGAGCCGGGTTGCGTCTGGGCTGGCCGATCGCAGAGGACGACCAGATCAACTTCGGCCTCACCGCAGATCACACCGCCATCACGACCTATGCGGAAAGTCCCCGGCTCTACCAGGACTTTTGCAAGGAAAATGGTTGCAGTGGCGCTCAGGCGGCCGACGGTATCGGCGAGGTCAGCGTCAGCAGCCTGCTGGCCACCGTGGGCTGGTCGCGCGACAGTCGCGACAGCTTCATCTACCCGCGCAAGGGCGTCTATCAGCGGGTGTATGGCGAAGTGACCGTGCCGGTGGGCGACCTGCGCTACGCCAAGCTGGGATATCAGTATCAACACTGGTTCCCGGTCGGCCGCGACTATGCGCTGATGCTGAACGCCGATCTCGGCTATGCCAAGGGCTTCAGCGGCAAGGAAGTGCCGTTCTACAAGAACTACTATGTGGGCGGCATCGGCTCGGTGCGAGGCTTTGACCAGGGAACGTTGGGGCCAAAATTCACCGATAACGATGGTGACATCACGTCGACCGGCGGTACGCGCAAGCTGGTGACCAACGCTGAGTTCTTTTTCCCGATGCCGGGTTCGGGCACGGATCGTTCCTTCCGCATCTCTGCCTTCTTCGACGCAGGTTACGTGTGGGGTAAAGACCCTACTACCGGAGATGAGGAGAAGATCCAGTTCGGCGATCTGCGCTACAGTACCGGCCTTGCGTTTGCCTGGAGCTCGCCGATCGGGCCGCTGAAGTTCAGCTTCGGACACCCGCTCAAGAAGCAGGAAGACGACGAAATCCAGCGGTTCCAGTTCCAGCTCGGCAGCGTGTTCTGATCGCTGCCCACTACAAGATTTGTCCGGAGGCATAAGTGAAAGTTCGTACCCTCACCCTGGTAGCGGCAGCCTTGATTGGTGTATCCCAGGCGGCTGTCGCCGAGACCCGAATCGGCTTCGTCAACTCCGACCGCGTGATGCGCGAGGCGGCTCCTGCGGTGCGTGCGCAACAGCGCCTCGAGAAGGAGTTCGAAAAACGCGATCAGGAACTCCAGCGCATGGCAAAGGACATCAAGGCCATGCAGGAAGGTCTTGAGCGCGACGGCGTGACCATGGCCGACGCCGATCGGCGCAACAAGGAGCGTGCGGCCAACGACCTCAATCGCGACTTTCAGCGCAAGCAGCGCGAATTTCGCGAAGACCTGAACCAGCGCCGCAATGAGGAGCTGGCTTCGGTGCTCGACAAGGCGAACCGTTCGGTCAAGGACATCGCCGAAAAAGAAAACTACGACATCATTTTCCAGGAAGCGGTGTACGCGAACCCTCGTATCGACATCACCGACAAGGTCATCAAGGCCCTGTCCGACGCCAAGTAAGTCGGGGCTGCGGCATGTTCCGTCTCGACGAGCTGGTCGCGCGCCTTGGCGGTGAAGTATGCGGTGACGCCGGCGTGCTGGTTGGTCGGGTCGCAACCCTCGATCAGGCAGGAGAGGGCGATCTATCCTTCCTCGCCAACCGCAAGTATCTGGGACGTCTGCAGGACAGTGGGGCGTCGGCGATCATCGTCTCACCCGACGCGCGCGATTTGCTGCACGGCCGCAGCGCCATTGTCACGGCCGACCCCTATCTGTATTTCGCCCGCGTCGCCCAGGTATTCAACCCACCGCCGGACGTACGAGCGGGCATTCATCCACTCGCTGCGGTGGCGGGTTCGCTACCGACTTCGGTCGAAGTGGGGCCTGGCGCATCGATCGAGGAGGGCGTCGACATTGGCGAGGACGTCGTTGTCGGGCCAGGCTGTCATGTCGGTCGTGGTGTCCGCATTGGTCGCGGCACCCGCCTGGCGGCCAATGTCACGATTCAGCACGGTTGCGTGGTTGGTGAGCACTGTCTGATCCATTCTGGCGCGGTGATCGGTGCCGATGGCTTCGGGTTCGCACGCGAAAAGAGCGGACGTTGGGTCAAGATTCCGCAGGTGGGACGGGTCGTCATCGGCAACGAAGTCGAAATCGGCGCCAACACCACGATCGATCGTGGCGCGCTCGACGACACGGTGATTGGTGACGGCTGCAAGCTCGACAACCAGATTCAGATCGCGCACAACGTGCGCATCGGCGAACACACGGCGATTGCAGGTTGTGTGGGCATTGCTGGCAGCACCACGATCGGAGCACGCTGCATGATCGGCGGCCAGGCCGGTATCATCGGCCACCTGTCGATCTGTGACGACGTCGTCGTCTCGGCCGGAACCCTGGTCAGCAAGTCGATCACCCGGCCCGGCGTCTACACCGCAAATCTGCCCGTACAGCCTCACGCCGACTGGGTGCGCAACTTCGCCCATCTACGACATCTCGACGCGCTGGTCGGGCGTGTTCGCTCCCTCGAAAACCAAACAGGCGGTCCAGACGACCGCAAGCCGGGCTGAGCCACATGATGAACATCAACGAAATCATCGAATACCTGCCGCATCGCTATCCTTTCCTGCTGATCGACCGGGTGCTCGAGATGGAAGAGGGCAAACGCATCGTTGCGCTCAAGAACGTGACGATGAACGAGCCTTTTTTCCCGGGTCACTTCCCGCATCACCCAGTGATGCCCGGGGTGCTGATCGTCGAGGCCATGGCGCAGGCCGCGGCGGTGCTGTCGTTCAAGAGCATGGGCGTGAAGCCCGACGAGAACTCGGTGGTGTACTTCGCCGGCATCGACAACGTGCGCTTCAAGCGTCCTGTGGTGCCGGGTGACCAGTTGATCTTCGAAGTCGAGATCACCCAGAGCAAGCGCAACATCTACAAATACAAGGGGGTTGCGCGCGTCGACGGCGTTGTGGCGACCGAGGCCGAGCTAATGTGCGCGCTCAAGACCCTATGATTCACCCGACCGCCATCGTCCACCCGGGCGCCCGGCTCGGAGACAAGGTCGCCATCGGTGCCTACACGATCATCGGCGAGCATGTCGAGATCGGCGCGGGCACGTGGGTCGGGCCGCATGTCGTCGTCGAGGGTCATACCCGCATTGGCCGCGACAACGAAATCTTCCAGTTCTGCTCAATCGGTGCCCAGCCGCAGGACAAGAAGTACGAAGCCGAGCCCACCCGCCTCGAGATCGGCGATCGCAACACGATTCGCGAGTTCTGCTCTTTCAACGTCGGCACCAGCCAGGATGTTGGCGTCACCCGCATCGGCGACGACAACTGGATCATGGCCTACGTGCACGTGGCGCATGACTGCCAGGTCGGTAACCACACCATCTTCGCCAACAACGCGACGCTGGCGGGCCACGTGCACGTCGGCGACTGGGCCATCCTGGGAGGCTTCACCGGCGTGCACCAGTTCTGCCGCGTTGGCGCCCACAGCTTCTGTGGCGTCGGCACGGTGCTGCTGCAGGACTTGCCGCCTTTCATCACCGTCGCCGGCAACCCGGCGAAGCCGCACGGCATCAACAGCGAAGGCCTCAAGCGCCGCGGCTACAGTGTCGAAGGCATCGCAGCGATCAAGCGGGCCTACCGCGCGCTGTATCGCTCCGGCCTGACGCTGGATGAAGCGCGCCAGCGTGTTGTCGAGATCGCGGCCGGGCAGGCAGAGGTCGCACTGTTCTCCGACTTCATCGCTCAATCAGGGCGCGGCATCGTCCGCTGAGGTTCGTTCGAAGTCATGACCGTTCGTATCGCGATGGTCGCCGGGGAAACCTCGGGCGACCTGCTTGCCAGCCACCTGATTCGCGCCATTCGCCAGCATGTGCCCGATGCCGAGTTTTTCGGCATTGGCGGGCCGAAAATGCAGGCCGAAGGCTTCGACGTACGCTGGCCGTGCGAACTGCTCGCCGTGCACGGTTATGTCGATGCGCTCAAGCGCTATCGCGAGCTTTCGGGCATTCGGCGAAGCCTGCTGGCCCAGATCCGCGACGAGCGCCCGGCCGCCTTCATTGGCGTTGACGCCCCCGACTTCAACCTCTGGCTTGAGGGCAAGACCAAGGACGCCGGCATTCCCGCGATTCACTTCGTCAGTCCCTCGATCTGGGCCTGGCGAGGTGGGCGCATCAAGCGCATCGCGCGCTCGATCAATCGCATGTTGTGCCTGTTCCCGTTCGAGCCCGAACTTTACGAGCGTGCCGGAGTGCCGGTCAGCTACGTGGGTCATCCGCTGGCCGACGTGTTCCCTTTGCAGCCCAATCGCGCTGGCGCCCGCGAGGTGCTCGGAATCCGTGCCGGCACACGCGTCGTCGCCATGCTGCCCGGCAGCCGCCAGTCCGAAGTGCGCAACCTTGCTGACAACTACATTGCCACCGCCGTGCGCATGCTCGAGCGGGATCCGGCGTTGCTCTTCCTCGTGCCGCTGGCCACGCGTGAAACCCGGGCGATTTTCCAACAGGCCCTGCATCGCAATCTGGCCACCGAGTTGCCCATCCGCATGCTGTTTGGTCACGCTGTCGAGGCCATGACTGCGGCCGACGTGGTGCTGGTAGCCAGCGGCACCGCCAGCCTGGAAGCCGCGCTGCTGAAGCGGCCGATGGTCATCACCTACCGCATCGGCGACTGGCAGTACCGGCTGATGAAGCGCATGGCCTACCTGCCCTGGGTAGGACTGCCGAACATTCTGTGCAGGGAGAGCCTGGTGCCCGAACTGCTGCAGGACGATGCCACACCCGACAAGCTTGCAGCGGCGCTGGAAGCCTGGCTGAGCGATGCCGACCGCTGCGCCGCGCTCGAATACCGCTTCACCGAGCTGCACCTCACGTTGCGCCAGAACACCGCGCAGAAAGCAGCCGAGGCCATCCTGCCTTACTTGGACGGCACCGCCCGATGACCTCCGACCTGTTCATGCCAAACGCCCGGGATGCCGGCCTGATGCTGGTGTGCGGTGTGGACGAGGCCGGGCGGGGCCCCTTGTGCGGGCCTGTTGTTGCGGCAGCCGTCATCCTCGACCCTGCGCGTCCGATCGATGGCCTCAATGATTCCAAGAAGCTTTCCGAGCGCGCCCGGGAGCGCCTTGCGCCGCTGATTCGCGAGCGCGCCCTGGCCTGGGCCATCGCCGAAGCGAGTGTCGACGAAATCGACCAGCTCAACATCCTGCACGCCAGCCTGCTGGCCATGCAGCGCGCAGTCGCGGGGCTGGGCATTGCACCGACCGAAGTGCTGATCGACGGTAATCGCTGCCCGCAGCTGCCATACCCGGCGCGCGCCATCGTCAAGGGCGACGCCACCGAGCCGTCCATTTCCGCCGCTTCCATCCTGGCCAAGACGGCGCGCGACGAAACCATGCGCGTGCTCGACGCACAGTGGCCGCAATACGGACTGGCGGCGCACAAGGGCTACCCTACGCCCGCGCATCTGCAGGCGCTGCAGCAACACGGCGTGGCCGATTTCTACCGCCACAGCTTCGCCCCTGTCCGGCGCTTGCTCGACGCCGACGTGCGCAGGTAATGAAGCCGATCCGCTCGCGTGACAACCCGCTGATCAAGCGCCTGCACGTGCTCGCCACCTCGGCACGTGAGCGGCGCAAGTCCGGTGAGACGCTGCTCGACGGCGCCCACCTGATCGATGCGGCGCTGCAGCGTCAATGGCCGCTCAAGGCATTGGTCGTGTCCGACAGCGGCCTCGCCCAGCCGGAGATCGACGGACTGCTGGCGCGCTGCGGTACCGAGCTACCGTGTTATCAGTTGCCCGACGCGCTGTTCGCCCACGTCAGCCCGGTCGACACCCCTTCGGGCCTGATCGCAATCATCGATCTTCCGCCCGAACCACCGCCCGCCGTGTTGCAGCACGACGTGGTCGTGCTCGATGCAGTGCAGGACCCCGGCAATCTGGGCACCATTCTGCGCACGGCCGCGGCGGCTGGCGTGGTCGAGGTGCTGCTCACCGAAGGCTGTGCCGGCGCCTGGTCGCCACGCGTATTGCGTGCCGGCATGGGGGCGCATTTCGGCCTTCGCATCCACGAGCGCGTCGACGCCCTGCGCGCACTCGAGGCCTTCACCGGGCCGGTGCTCGCGACCGCCCTCGGAGCGGGGGCACGCAGCCTCTACGAGATCGATCTCGGCCGTCCGCTGGCCTGGCTGTTTGGCGCCGAAGGGCAGGGCGTATCACCCGCCTTGCTCGCGCGTGCCTCCCAGCGCGTCGTCATCCCGATGGCCGCCGATATCGAATCCCTCAACGTCGCAGCCGCCGTCGCGGTATGTCTGTTCGAGCAGGCGCGGCAGAGGCATCTGCG
>DAORUJ010000016.1:0-30080 GCA_035433105.1 Thauera sp. | reverse complement strand
CGTGCAGTGATGTAGCGCCACCTTTGCTAACATCGGGCTCTTCCCTGTTGGCACGCTCGCGCGCACCCCTGCCCATGATCATCGTCATTTCTCCTGCCAAGGCGCTCGACTACGAGACGCCGCCAACCACCTCGTCCTTCACCCAGCCGGATTTTCTCGAGCACTCTGCCGAGCTCATCGACATCCTGCGCGAGCGCTCGCCGGCACAGGTCGCCGAGCTGATGTCGCTGTCCGATCAGCTGGCAAGCCTCAACGTGGCGCGCTACGCGCAATGGGCGCGGCCCTTCTCCCCGGACAATGCCAAGCAGGCGGTGCTGGCCTTCAACGGTGATGTGTACGAAGGGCTCGATGCACCCAGCCTGAAGGCGGATGAGCTCGCCTGGGCGCAGGACCACCTCCGCATCCTGTCTGGCCTTTACGGCGTGCTGCGGCCACTCGACCTGATGCAGGCCTACCGCTTGGAGATGGGCACGCGGCTGGAAAATGCCCGGGGTAAGAACCTTTACGCCTTTTGGGGTGAACGCATCACCGGCGAGCTCAACCGCCTGCTTGCCGCCGAGGCCGATGCCGGACGCGAACCCATCCTGTTCAACCTGGCCTCGGACGAGTATTTCAAGTCAGTCAAACCCGCAAAAATCAAGGGCAGGCTGATGAGCGCTGCATTCGAGGACTGGAAGGGCGGGCGCTACAAGATCATCAGTTTCTACGCCAAGCGCGCGCGCGGCCTGATGAGCCGCCATGTGATCCAGAACCGCATCAACGACGTCGATGGTCTCAAGGGTTTCGCAGCCGAAGGCTACACCTTTGCCGCCGAAGCATCCGAACCCGATCGGCTGGTGTTCCGCCGTCGCGAGGCCTGAGCACGATGCGAATCAGTTCCGCTTTCGATGCCGGCGCGATTGAGGTGCTCAACCTCGACGATCCGCACAACATCCGCCTGCGCCTGCGCGCCGACAATGCGGCCGATTTTCGGCAATGGTTTCATTTTCGTCTGATGGATGCTGCGGGCAAACCGGTACGCATGGTGTTCGAGAACGCCGCCCAAGCCGCTTATCCGGACGGCTGGCCAGGCTACCGCTGCGTCGCCTCCTATGATCGCCAGCACTGGTTCCGCATCGTCGGCACCGCCTATGAAGGCGGGCAACTGATCGTCGAACACACGCCCGAGCGTGACAGCATCTACTACGCGTATTTCGAACCCTACTCGCACGAACGCCACCTCGACCTGCTGGCCCGTGCCGAAGCTTCGCCCTTTGCCGGTGTGCGCAATCTGGGCGCCACCGTCGATGGCCACGATCTCGACGTCGTTGTCGTCGGACAGCCGGCGCCGACACGCAAGCCGATCTGGATCATCGCCCGCCAGCACCCCGGCGAGACCATGGCCGAGTGGTTCGTCGAAGGCCTGCTCGAACGCCTGCTCGATAGCGCCGACGCGGTCGCGCACAAGGTGCGCGAACACGCGGTGCTCTACATCGTGCCCAACATGAACCCGGATGGCGCCGTGCGGGGCAACCTGCGCACCAATGCTGCCGGGCGCAACCTCAATCGCGAATGGCGCGAGCCTGACCTGAGCGCCAGCCCCGAAGTGTTCCTGGTGCGCGAGGACATGCAGCGCACTGGCTGCGCGCTCTTTCTCGACATTCACGGCGACGAGGCCCTGCCTTACGTGTTCTTCTCGACGGCCGAGGAAGTGCCCGGATTCACTACGCGTGCGGCGGCGCAGCAGGCCCGTTTCATTGAGACCTTTGGTGCGGTGGCTCCCGACTTCCAGACCGAGAAGGGCTACATGCGCGGACGCTTTGGCGAAGAGCTGCTGACGCTGGCCAGCAAGTGGGTTGCCAACCATTTCGGCTGTGTGTCACTGACACTGGAGATGCCGTTCAAGGACAACGCCAGGCTGCCCGATGAGCAGGTCGGCTGGAACGGCGCGCGCAGCAAGCGGCTTGGCGCGGCAATGCTCGACCCCATCCTGCGCCACTTGATTGACTGAAACCCCTTGGCGACCAGACGCTTTCGCGATCCAGCCCCCTTGGCGACCAAACCCCGCCAGTTGAGCGGCCCCCGTTAGTTGAGCGACTTCAGCCCGCTGAGCCAGCTCAGCAAGGGTGCGACGACGGTCTAGCCGCCCCGACCCAGCTCCGCCAGGATGGCGGCGGCGCAGGCCGTGCCCGAGCGCACGGCCGACTCAAGTGTGGCGGGGTAGGGCGAATCGATGTAGTCCCCCGCCAGCCACAGGCCGCGTAGTGGCGTGCGGATGCCGGGGCGAAAGATGCCGGGTCGGCAGGCAATGGTGGCGCGTTTTTCCACGATCACCTGTGACCACTCCGGCGCCGGCAGTGTGCGCCCCAGCTGGCGCTCGAGCTGGCGGTGAACGGCCAGGATCAGCTCATCGCGCGGCAGGTCCTCATGCGCTCCGTGGGCGCTGATCACGCAAGCCATCAAGCCTTCCGGCCCACCCAGCTGGCCGCGATCGAAGGCCCATTGCGCGGGTGCGACAGCGCTGCCGCCGACCAATCCGATCATCGCCTCGGGCAGCTTTTGGCCCTTCCCCAGCGCCAGGTATACCGACACGATTGGCTCATGAGGCAGGGCTTCGATCTGCGCGGCGAGGCGCTCACACTGCCCCGTGGAGGCAAGCAGGGTGCTGGCGTGATAAGGCGCGGTGGCCAGTACGACCCGCGGCCAGGGCTGGCTGCCAGGGTCGCCTTCGAGGCGAAAGCCCCCCTCGACCGGCTCGATCGCGTCGATCGCCGTGCCGGTGCGCAGTTTGCCGCGCCGCGTGGCCAGATAGCGTGCGGCGGGCACCGGGAACAGCTCGGACAAATCGATGCGCGGAATCAGCAGCTCGCTGTCAGCGGCCGTGGCGGCCAGGCTGTCGCGCAGCACATTGGCGAACACCTGGGCCGAGGCCTCGTCAGCCGGCGTGTTGAGGGCGGCCACACACAGCGGCACCCATACCAGCTCGACCATGGCCGGCGTCTGCCGGCTTGCCTGCAGCATCGCCGTCACCGTCATCGCGGGCGGCAGGCGGAAAGCCTGTTTCTTCAACCAGCGCATCAGCCGCAGCATGGCCAGGCGGTCGGCCCACGACAGGCCCCTGGCGCGCAGCACGCCCACAGCCAGGTGGAAGGGGGCCGGCAGTGGTGCCGCTTTCAGGTGCAGCCGGCCGGGCACATGCAGGGTTAGCGGCAGGTGGGCGAGCTGCTTGGGCGAACAGCCTGTGGTACGCAGCAGGCGGGTCAGTTCGTTATAGGCGCCGATCAGGATGTGCTGGCCGTTGTCCACCCGCCAGTGGTGGTCCTTGTGCACCACGCGTGCGCGCCCGCCCAGCGTGTGCGAACGTTCGAACACTGTCACATGCACGCCAGCGCGGGCAAGCTCGACCGCGCACGCCAGGCCGGCATAACCGGCTCCGATCACCGCGACGACAGGCACGCTCACGATCTCAGCCCTTGAACCAGGTGGTGCCGGCCAGCCACACCTTGCGCAGCGGTGTCAGCGAGGTGCGGCGGTCCAGCACCTTGAAACCGTCGGCGGCAATCTCACTCAGCAAGGCTCGATAGATCGCCGCCATGACCAGTCCTGGGCGCTGGGCCTTGCGATCAACGGCGGGGAGTTGCGCGAAGGCCTGTTCGTAATAGTGTTCGGCACGCTCGGCCTGGAAGGCCATCAGCGCATGGAAGGCATCGGAATAGTGCGTCTCGAGAATGTCCTTGGCGGGCACGCCGAAGCGCTGCAGGTCTTCGATCGGCAGATAGATGCGGCCGCGGCGGGCATCTTCGCCGACGTCGCGGATGATGTTGGTGAGCTGAAGGGCCAGCCCGAGGTCGTGAGCGTATTTCAGCGTCTGCCGGTTCTCGTAGCCGAAGATCTCCACCGAAAGCAGGCCGACCACGCTGGCGACCCGATAGCAATACAGCTGCAGACCCTTGAAGTCGAGATAGCGCGTCTGCGTGAGGTCCATCGCCATGCCGTCGATGATCTCCAGCAACTGCTCCTGCGGCAGGTTGAAGTGTGTCATCACGTCCTTCAGCGCATGACCCACCGGATGCGTGGGCGTGCCGGAAAACGTGCGACCGATCTCCTGCCGCCACCACTCGAGCTTGGTCTGCGCCAGCGATATGTCGTGGCACTCGTCGACCACATCGTCGACTTCGCGACAGAAGGCATACAGCGCCGTGATCGCCTGGCGCTGCTCGGGCGGCAGGAACATGAAGCTGTAGTAGAAGCTCGAGCCGCTCTTGGCGGCCCTGTCCTGACAGTAGTCGTGCGGATTCATGCAATCTTCCGATAGTTCAGGGCGCGCCAGCCAAGGCGCATCCAGTCGCGTTTGCCCAGCGTCGGGCGGTGGCGAAAAACGTCGTAACCGGCGGCTTCGATGGCTTCGACGATGCGCAGTCCGCCGAGCACGATCAGGCGCAGCTCCCAGCCGATGCGCCCCGGCAGGGCGCGGGCGAGGGGTGCACCGTCCAGCATCATCGCGCGCGCGCGTCCCAACTCAAAATCCATCAAGGCTCGCCAGCGCTCATCGCAGCGGCTGGCGTCGATGTCATCCTCGCTCACGCCGAAGCGGGCCATCTCATCCTGCGGCAGGTAGATGCGCTGCTTGCGCCAGTCTACCGCCACGTCCTGCCAGAAATTGATCAGTTGCAGGCTGGTGCAGATGGCGTCCGAGCGGCGCAGGTTGTCTGGCGTGGACGCCTGATACAAGCACAGCATCAGGCGTCCGACCGGGTTGGCCGAGCGTCGGCAGTAGTCGCTCAGTTCGGCAAAGTCGTGATAACGCGTCTTGCCCACGTCCTGCGAAAAGGCGTCAAGCAGGTCGCGCAAGGGCTGCAGCGGCAGCGCGTATGCCCGAATCGCACGGCCCAGGCGCTCGAACATCGGTGCCAGGCTGGTGTCGCTCACGGTCGAACCCTGCGCACACGCCTCAAGCGCCAGGCGGTAGTCGTGCAGTCGCGCCAGCCGTGCCACCGGCGCGGCATCGCCTTCGTCGGCGACATCGTCCGCACTGCGGGCGAAGGCATAGATCGCCTCCACCGGTTCGCGCAGATGCGACGGCAGCAGCAGGGAAGCGACGGGAAAGTTCTCGTAATGGTCGACCGGCATGCCTGAGAGAGGGGGCAATGGGGGGGCAGGTGGGGGGGCAAATCCGTGCCTGCGGGCGCGCGGAGTATATGGGTTCTGCCGTGGAAACGGGAAGTGCGGCAGCCCTGTCGCCCTGGCGCTATCGCAACAGCAGCGTCGGAATCGTCGACGAGCGCAACAGCTCGGCGGTCTTGCTGCCAAACAGCAGGCTGCGCAGCACAGAGTGGCCGAACGCGCCCATCACCAGCAGGTCGATCGCCTGTTCCTCGACGCTGCGGGCGATGGCACGGTGCGCTTCATCGGCAGTCAGCACGGCGGTGACTTCAAAACCGGCGGCTTCCAGCCGCGTGCGGGCCCAGTCGAGCTGTCTGGAGGCGTTGGCGCTGTCCTTGCCCGACATCAGCAGATGAATCGGCAAGCCTTTGAACAAGGGGCTGGCGGCGACCATATCCACGCCGCGTCGGGTGACGTTGCCCCCATCGAAGGCGATCATCACGCGCTGAGGTTCCTTGAAACCCTCGGTGATCGTCAGGATCGGTTTGTGCAGCGCACGCACCACGTGCTCGACGTTGCGCCCAAGCTCGCGCTGTGTGTCCTGTGCGGTCTCGCCGCGGCGACCGATCACCAGCAGGCGCACGCCTTGTTCTTGCTCTGCCAGGGTCTCCCCCAGCTCGCCGTAGCGCTGGCGCACATCCACCTGGGCAACGCCGGCTGCGCCGGCCCGGTCCCTTAGCCGCTTGAGGAAGATGCGGCCTTGCTCCCGTGCGCTCCGGCTGCGGGTCTCATCTTCGGCGGACAGGCGGTCAAGCAGATGTTCCTGAGCGTCGATGCCGATGGCGCCGCTATGGTCCTTGCCCGAGCTGCGCTCGGGGTGGCGGTCGATGACGTGGAGCAGCTCCAGCGGGGCATCCAGGCGCCGGGCCGCCCACGCCGCGTAGTCGGCCACATGATCGGCGAAGCGGGACTGGTCCACGCAGGCCAGCACCTTGTTTGCGTTGTTCATGGCGTGTCTCCTCTCAGTGGCCGGCCAGCATGTCCGCCGCACCATCCTTGTCATGGACGGCGAACTTGTCCACCAGCGTGGCGCTGGCCTCGTCGATGCCGATGACTTCGACCTCGGTGGCTTCGCGCCTGAACTTGATGACGACCCGGTCAAGGGCACTGATGGCGGTGATGTCCCAGAAGTGGGCGCGGCTCACGTCGATGCGCACCCTGTCGATCACTTCCTTGTAGTCGAAGGCGTTGATGAAGCGCTCCGCCGAGGCGAAGAACACCTGGCCGGTGATGGTGTAGGTGCGCATGCGGCCCTCGTCCTCGGTACGCGAACGCACGTGCAGCACCTGACCGACCTTGTGCGCAAAGAAGAAGCCCGACAGCAGCACGCCGACCAGCACCCCCTTGGCCAGATCGTGGGTGATCACCACCACGACCACCGTAGAAAGCATCACCACGCTGGAACTGCCGGGGTGCGCGCGCAGATTGCGGATCGAGGCCCAGCTGAAGGTGCCGATGGACACCATGATCATCACCGCCACCAAGGCGGCCATCGGAATGCGCGCCACCCAGTCACCGACAAACAACATCAACAGCAGCAGGAACACGCCCGCGGCCAGCGTCGACAGCCGTCCGCGGCCGCCTGATTTCACGTTGATCACCGACTGTCCGATCATCGCGCAACCGGCCATGCCACCGAGAAAGCCGGCGGCGATGTTGGCGATGCCCTGGCCCACGCATTCCCGGTTCTTGTTGCTGCTGGAGTCGGTCAGCTCATCGACGATCGCGGCCGTCATCATCGACTCCAGCAAGCCGACCGCCGCCAGGGTGGCCGACACTGGGAAGATGATCGCCAGCGTCTCCAGGTTCAGCGGCACGTCCGGCAGCAAGAAAATCGGCAGGCTGTCCGGCAACTGGCCCATATCGCCCACGGTACGGATGTCGAGGCCGAGGAAGATGGCGACGCCAGTCAGCACCACGATGGCGACCAGCGGCGAGGGCACGGCCTTGGTGAGGTAGGG
The DNA here is from genome assembly GCA_035433105.1 of Thauera sp. GTDB lineage: Bacteria > Pseudomonadota > Gammaproteobacteria > Burkholderiales > Rhodocyclaceae > Thauera. Next base: position 22,977 of record DAORUJ010000016.1, on the reverse strand, counting down.
GAAGAGGTAGATGATGCCCAGCCCGGCGGCGGTCATCGCATACACCTGCCAGCTCACATTGGTCAGTTCCGGTAGCTGGGCCATGAAGATCAGGATGGCCAGCGCATTGACGAAGCCGGTGATGACCGAGCGCGACACGAAGCGCATCAGGCCACCGAGCTTGAGCCAGCCCGCGATGATCTGCAGTACGCCGGTCAGCAGCGTGGCCGCGAGCAGGTATTGCAGGCCATGTTCCCTGACCAGCGTGACCATCACCAGCGCCATCGCGCCGGTGGCAGCCGAGATCATGCCGGGGCGGCCACCCGCAAAGGCAATCACCATGGCGATGCAGAACGAAGCGTAGAGACCGACCTTCGGATCGACCCCGGCGATGATCGAGAACGCGATGGCTTCCGGGATCAGTGCCAGTGCAACCACCATGCCGGCCAGCAGATCGTTGCGGACATTGGACAGCCAGTCCTGGCTCAGGGATTTCATCATTCTTGTATTCCGTTGTGGTGCCGCCCAAGGGGCGGGGTGGAACAATCGGGGCGGACGCAAGCGTGTCTTCCCGGCCAACGGAATAGGGAACGAACCCCGCATGACCCAGGGCCGGGAAAACGCAAAAACGCATCGAATCGGATGCAAAGCCTCGGTCAAGCGGGACAAGCTTGAAAGCTGGCGCGCAGCGAAGAGGAGGCTTGCCGGGTGGACACCCCGATTACGGTCTGAACCGTATTCGGCAGGCGCTTCTTTTAACCCGGCGGCAAAGGGAGTGTCAATGCGGGTGGGGTCATTGCGGGTGGGGTCAATCCGCGCACGCTCGCGGCGCCGGCACGCCGATGCACAGCCGCATGCAACCAATCATGGCCAAGGGTGCCAAAATGACCTGTCGGACTTTATCGTCCCGGTCGCCGACTTCATTTGCCCATGGTGGCCTTGCTCGCTGCCCTTTTGTGCGTCCGCTGTTGTGTCCGTTCGTTCGTCACTCACTTCCTGCCGCCCCAGCCCATGCTCACTGCCCACGCCCTGCGCAAGACCCTCCCCGGCATGCCGCCACGCATCTTGTTCGAGGCGCTCGCCCTGCAGGTGGCGGCCGGCGAGTGCGTGGCGATCGTTGGCGAGTCGGGCTCGGGCAAGTCGACGCTGCTGAACTGCCTGGCCGGGCTTGAGCCGGTGGATGGCGGACGCATCGAAGTCGGCGGGCAGTACATCGAGGGCCTGGACGAGGACGCGATGGCGCGCCTGCGGCGTGCAGCCTACGGTTTTGTATTCCAGGCGTTCCACATCCTGCCGCACCTGTCGTTGGCACAAAACGTGGCGCTGCCGCTGTGGCTGCTCAAGACCGATGACAAGGAGTCCGATGCGCGTGCGCGGGCGATGCTGTCGCGCGTGGGCCTGGGATCGCGCGCCGACGACCCGCCGCATGAGCTCTCCGGCGGCGAGATGCAGCGGGTGGCGATTGCGCGCGCGCTGGTCCACCGCCCGCGCCTGGTGCTGGCCGACGAACCCACCGGCAACCTCGACCCGGTGCGCGCGAGTGACGTGCTCGACTTGCTGCTCGAGCAGATCCGCGACAGCCAGGCCGCCGGGGTGCTGGTCACGCACTCGCGCATTGCCGCGAGGCGTGCGGACCGCGTGCTCGAACTCGGCCCGCAGGGGCTGGTGGACATCACGGAGCGCGCATGACCGCCACGCTGCACCGGCTGTTTCTCGCCAGCCTGTTCAGACGCCGCCTGGCGACGGCTCTGTCGCTGCTGGCGATTGCGCTGGGGGTGGCGCTGGGCCTGGCGGTGCAGCTGATTCACAGCGCCGCCATCGACGAGTTCGGGCGCGGCATGCGCCTGATCGCCGGCGAAGCCGATCTGCAACTGGTGGGGCCACGCGATGGATTTGACGAAGCGATCTACCCGGTGCTGGCCAGCCGCCCCGAGGTGGCCGAAGCCAGCCCGGTGCTGGTGATCGAGGCGCGTCTGCCCGGGCGCGAGGCGGCGCTCGAGATCTACGGTGTCGACCTGTTCCGTCTCGCCCGCGTGCAGCCGAGGTTGCTGCCACGCGCGGATGCTGCTGCCGGCGGTGCGGACACGCGTTTCGCCGCGCTGCAGCCGGACACTATTTTTCTCAGTAGCGAGGCGCATGCGCGATTGAGTGAGCCCCAGCTATTAAGCACCGGCGAGACTGCACCGGCTGCGCTTAGTGGTGGAGAGCTTGAGGTGCAGTCAGGCGTGCGCAGCTTTGCGCTGCAAGTGGCGGGCGAGGTGCCGGCGGCCAGCGGCCGGCTGGCGGTGATGGATATCGCGGGCGCGCAGCAGCGCTTCGATCGTATCGGCGTGCTGAGCCGCATCGACCTGAAACTCGCCGCGGGGATCAGTCCGCATGCGGCCCGCCAGTCCTTGTCGCCGCTGCTGCCGCCTGGCCTGGCGCTGCGTGTGCCGGAGGCCGCGGCGAGCGAAGTCAGCACGCTGTCACGCGCTTACCGCGTCAACCTCACCATGCTCGCCGCCATTGCGCTGCTCACCGGCGGCTTCCTGGTGTTTTCCACGCAATTGCTGTCCGTGGCGCGGCGGCGGCGCGAATTTGCGCTGCTGCGTGCGCTCGGCCTGGAAAGGCGCCAGCTGCTGCGCGGCCTGCTGGCCGAGGGCGCGGCGGTGGGCCTGGCAGGCGGTCTGATTGGCGTGGCTCTGGGCCATGTGCTGGCTGCCGCGGCCTTCAAGCTGGTTGGCGGCGATCTGGGGGCGGGCTTCTTCCGCGGCACCCAGCCGCAACTGCAATTCGATCCCCTGTTGATGGCGGGCTATCTGCTGCTGGGTGTGGCGGCCGGCGTGGTCGGAACCTGGCTGCCGGCGCGCGAGGCTTCGCGGGTCGCGCCGGCGCGGGCGCTGAAGGCGGGCGAGGCCGAGTACGCGGGTCTGCCCCAGGTGCACGGTGGGTGGCGGCTTGGCGCGGCGTTGCTGGTGATTGCCGGGCTGGCGTGCAGCTTGCCGCCGTTCAAGGAGATCCCGGTGGGTGGCTATACCGCGGTCGCGCTGATGCTGGCGGCCTCGGTGCTGTTGCTGCCGACGGTTGCGCGAGGCATGTTGCCGCTGCTTGGTCGTGGCCGGGCACTCAGCTGGCGTCTTGCCCATGCGCGTCTGTCCGCCACACCCGGCCAGGCGGTGGTGGCTGGAGCCGGGGTGGTGGCCAGCGTGGCGCTGGCGGCGGCGATGGCGATCATGGTCAGCTCGTTCAGGGTGTCGGTTGATGACTGGCTGGCGCAGGTGTTGCCGGCGGATCTGTATGTGCGCGCTTCGGTGTCGTCCGGCAGCGGCTATCTGGACGCCGACGCGCTGGCGCGCATCGCCGCCGCGCCCGGCGTGGCCGCGGTCGACACCACGCGGCAGGTCAATCTGCGCATTTCGGACGATGAGCCCTTGTTCACCGTGCTCGCCCGTCCGGTGCGCGGCAACTGGGGGCTGCCGCTCATTGCGGGTACCACCGAGCGCCCGGACAGCACCGACCCGGTCGATACCGGCCTGCCCCCGGTGTGGATCTCCGAGGCCACCGCGGACCGGCGGCACATCGGCGTCGGCGGCCGCCTGAGCTTGCCCCTCGGCGGCCAGCAGCGCAGCTTCGTCGTGGCCGGCATCTGGCGCGACTATGCCCGCCAGCACGGGGCGGCGCTGATCGAGAGCGCGGACTACGTCACCCTCACGGGTGATGGCCGGATCAACGACGCCGGCATCAGCCTGGTGCCAGGCACCGACCCCGCAGCGGTTGCCGACGCCCTGCGTGCCGACTTCGGCGCCGAGCATCTCACCATTGCCTTGCCCGGCGAGATCCGGGCAATCAGTCTGCAGATATTCGACCGCACCTTCCTCATCACCTACCTGATGGAAGCGGTGACGGTGATGATCGGCCTGTTCGGCATCGCCACCACCTTTGCTGCGCTGGCAACCACCCGCGAGGGCGAGTTCGGCATGCTGCGCCACCTCGGCTTCACCCGTGCCGACATTGGCCGGCTGATCGCGATCGAAGGGGCGCTGACGGCGAGCCTGGGGGTTGTGACCGGCCTGCTCGCAGGCGCTGCGATCGCCTGGATCCTGATCGAGATCGTCAACCGCCAGAGCTTTCACTGGAGCATGGACCTCGCCGTGCCCTGGGGGGCGCTGGCAATCTTTGCCAGCAGTCTGGTCGTGCTCGCCGCCTTGGTGGCAAGGCTGGCGGGGGCGCGGGCGATGCAGCGTTCGGCGGTGCTGGCGGTCAAGGCGGATTGGTGAGGGCAGGGCGATGACGGAAACGGGGAAAAGACCTTGGTGGCAGCTGCTGTGGGCGATGGTGCTGGCCGTACTCGTTCCGGCGCACGTGCAGGCGGCGGACGCCGACTTGACCGAGGTGGGCTATCCAGCGGTGCTGGCGGGCAAGCCGCTTGCCTTTCCGCAGGACTTTGGCGCCCACCCCGACTACCGCACCGAGTGGTGGTACATCACCGGCTGGGTGCAGGACGGTGCGGGGGTGGAGCGCGGTTTTCAGCTCACCTTCTTTCGCGTGCGCACGCTGATCGGCGATGACAACCCAAGCCGCTTCGCTCCCCGCCAGCTCATTCTTGCCCACGCCGCCGTGGCCGACCCGGCGACCGGCCAGCTGCGCCATGCCGAGCGCGCGGGCAGGGCCTACCCAGGGCTGGCCGAAGCCGCCACCGGCGGGACGCAGGTGGCTGTCGGCAGCTGGTCGCTGCGCTCGGACGAAGGCGTGCCGGGCGCGCACCTTGCCCCTTACCTTGCCCCTTACCAGACACATATCGACGCGGACAACTTCGCTTTTGACCTGAGCTTCGAAACCGATCGCCCGCCGCTGCTCAATGGTCGTGCGGGCTTCAGCCAGAAGGCGCCCGACCCGATCAATGCCAGCCATTACTACAGCCGGCCGCAGCTTCGCACCTCGGGCACCCTGAAGCTCGACGGCGAGGCCTTCGCGGTCAGCGGCCATGCCTGGCTGGACCACGAATGGTCGAGCGAAATCCTTCCCGCGGACGCTCGCGGCTGGGACTGGATCGGCATCAACCTGCACGACGGCGGGTCGTTGATGCTGTTCCAGATGCGTGATGCGAAAGGGCGGGCAATGTGGGCCGCCGGCACGCTGGGCGACAAGGCGGGGCAGGCACGCAAGTTCACCGCCGACGAAGTACGCTTCGAGCCGCTGCGCTACTGGACTTCGCCGCGCACCGGCGTGCGCTATCCGGTTGAATGGCGCTTGCACCTGGCCGGTGGCCGCACTTTGCAGCTCCGTCCACTGATGGACGACCAGGAGCTCGACAGCCGAAGCTCGACCGGCGCCGTGTATTGGGAGGGTGCCGTACGCCTGTCTGACGTGCAGCCGGACGGTGGCGAGCGTGAAATAGGTCAGGGTTATCTGGAAATGACCGGCTATGCCGAGCGCCTCAACATGTAGGCCTGCGCCCAGGGTGCGATAATCCGTCATCTTTGATTCAGGCGGAGCAAGACCTTGATTCTCGTGACCGGCGGTGCAGGCTTCATCGGTGCCAATTTTGTCCTTGACTGGCTCGCCAACAGCGACGAGCCCATCCTCAACTTCGACCTGCTGACCTACGCCGGCAATCTCGAAACCCTGGCCAGCCTGCGGGGCGACACGCGCCACGTGTTCGTGCAGGGCGACATCTGCGACCGCGCCCTGGTCGACCGGCTGCTGCTCGAGCACAGGCCGCGCGCCATCGTGCATTTCGCTGCCGAGAGCCATGTCGACCGCTCCATTCATGGCCCGGGCGATTTCGTTCGCACCAACGTCGACGGCACCTTCACCCTGCTCGAAGCGGCACGCGGCTATCGCGCCACGCTCGACGCCGCAGCGCAGGCGGCTTTCCGCTTCCTGCACATCAGCACCGACGAGGTCTATGGCTCGCTCAGCCCCAGCGATCCGGCCTTCGCCGAGACCAAGGCCTACGAGCCTAACAGCCCGTATTCCGCCAGCAAGGCTGCGAGCGACCATCTGGTGCGTGCCTGGCACCACACCTACGGTCTGCCGGTGCTGACCACCAACTGCTCGAACAATTACGGGCCCTGTCAGTTCCCGGAAAAGCTCATCCCGCTGATGATCGTCAACGCACTGGCTGGTAAGCCCTTGCCGATCTACGGCGACGGCCAGAACGTGCGCGACTGGCTGTACGTCAGCGACCACTGCAGTGCCATCCGCGAAGTGCTGGCACGCGGCACGCCGGGCGAGGTCTATAACGTTGGCGGCTGGAACGAGAAAACCAACCTCGCGATCGTACACACCATCTGCGCGCTGCTCGACGAACTGCGCCCCGCGACCGAGGGCAGCTATACACGGCTGATCACCTATGTCACCGATCGCCCAGGGCACGACCGCCGCTACGCCATCGACGCGCGCAAGATCGAGCGCGAACTCGGCTGGCGCCCGGCGGAGACCTTCGACACCGGCATCCGCAAGACGGTGCAGTGGTATCTGGACAATCCGCAGTGGATTGCCGACGTGCAGAGCGGCGCCTATCGCGACTGGGTGGCGACCAACTACAGCACACGGGGGCAGGGCACATGAAAATCCTGCTGCTGGGCAAGAGCGGCCAGGTCGGCTGGGAGGCGCAGCGCGCACTGGCGCCATTGGGTGAACTGGTCGCGCTCGACCGCCACGGTAGCGACGGCCTATGCGGTGATCTGGAGCAAGTCGACGCGCTGGCCGACACCGTACGCCGCCTCGCGCCTGACATCATCGTCAACGCCGCGGCCTACACCGCGGTGGACAGGGCCGAACACGAGGCCGAGCGTGCGCAGCGCATCAACGCCGATGCGGTCGCCGTGCTGGCCGAACAGGCGGTCGAACTGGGGGCGCTGCTGGTGCATTACTCCACCGACTACGTTTTCGATGGCAGTGGCGAACAGCCCTGGCGCGAGGACGACAAACCTGCACCCCTGTCGGTCTATGGCGCGACCAAGCTTGCCGGCGAGCAGGCGATTCGAGACAGCCGCTGTGACCATCTGATTTTTCGGACCTCGTGGGTGTATGCGGCGCGCGGCGGCAATTTTGCCCGCACCATGCTGCGCCTGGCGGCCGAGCGCGAACAGCTCACCGTCATCGATGACCAGCTCGGCGCACCGACCGGCGCCGATCTGATCGCCGATGTCAGCGCCCACGCCATCCGCAGCACCCTGGCGAACCGCGACCTGTGCGGCACCTATCACCTCGCGGCGGCGGGCCTGACGAGCTGGCACGGCTACGCCAGCTTCGTCATCGACCACGCCCGCCGCACCGGCACCCCGCTGGCGGTGCAGACGATCACACCGATCCCGACCGCCAGCTACCCGACACCGGCCACGCGGCCGCTCAATTCCCGTCTCGACACCCATCGTCTGCGCAGCCGCTTCGGTTTGCACCTGGCCGATTGGCGCGACGGCGTCGCACGCATGCTGACCGAGATCGGCTGAAGCCCTCGGCCGCACCCAAGAATTTCGAGAACTTCTCTGGACGAACGCAACATGATCATCAAAAGCGTCATTCTCTCCGGTGGCTCCGGCACCCGGTTGTGGCCGGCTTCGCGCGAGAGCTATCCCAAGCAACTCCTGCCGCTCACGGGCGAGCGCTCGCTGCTGCAGGAAACGGCCGTGCGCCTGGAGAATTTTGCTGGCGGTGGGGTCGATCCGCGCCCGCTCATCGTCACCAACGAAGAATATCGCTTCATCATCGCCGAGCAGTTGCGCCAGATCGGCGTGCGTTCGCCACAGATCGTGCTGGAACCCTTCGGCCGCAACACCGCCCCGGCGCTCACCCTGGCCGCACTGGCCGCGCAGGAGGAGGGCGACCCGGTGCTGCTGGTGATGCCGGCAGACCACGTCATTACCGACGTCGGTGGCTTTCAGCGCGCCATTGCCGAAGGCAGCGATCTTGCCGCCGATGGCGCCCTGGTCACTTTCGGCATCCTTCCCGATCGCGCCGAAACTGGCTATGGCTATATCCGCGGCGGGGCCATCCTGGCCGAAGGCAGGCAGGGCCGCGCATTGGTCGAGTTCGTCGAGAAACCCGATCGCGACACAGCCCAGCGCTACCTGGAAAGCGGTGAATACTTCTGGAATAGTGGCATTTTCATGATGAAGGCCTCGGTGTGGCTGCGTGCCATCGAGCGCTTCAACGCCGACATGGCCAGCAGCTGCAAGGCGGCCTATGCCGGCTGCACCCCCGACGCTGACTTCATCCGCCTGGAGCAGGGCGCTTTCGAGCGCTGCCCGAGTGACTCGATCGACTACGCGGTCATGGAACGCCTGGCCGATGCACCCGAACTCGGTCAGGCCGTGGTCGTGCCGATGGCAGCCGGCTGGTCCGATGTGGGCGCATGGGATGCACTGTGGGCGGTGTCGGACAAGGACACCGAAGGCAATGCAGGGCGCGGCGAGGTGCTGTTCGAAGGCTGCCGAAACACGCTGGTGCATTCCGGCAGCCGCCTGGTGGCCGCCATCGGTTGCGAGGACATGATCGTGGTCGAGACGCCTGATGCGGTGATGGTCGCGCACAAGGACCACACCCAGGACGTAAAGAAGGTCGTCGCGCGCCTGAAAGCCGAAGGCCGCAGCCTGACGCAAAACCACCGCAAGGTGTATCGGCCCTGGGGTTGGTACGACTCGATCGATGCCGGCGAGCGCTTCCAGGTCAAGCGCATCGTCGTCAACCCGGGCGCCAAGCTCAGCCTGCAGATGCACCATCACCGCGCCGAACACTGGATCGTGGTCAAGGGCACCGCCGAAGTCACCAACGGCGAGCGCAGCTTCCTGCTCGGTGAAAACGAATCAACCTACATCCCGCTGGGCCACACGCATCGGCTGGCGAACCCGGGCAAGGTGCCACTGGAAATCATCGAAGTGCAGTCGGGGAGCTATCTCGGCGAGGACGACATCGTGCGCTTCGAGGACACGTATGGGCGTGGTTGCGCGTGATAGTGCGGTGTTGTGCGGGCCATCAAGCGCAGTGGTGGCACTTCGATCTACGCCGCGCAACTATTCAAACGTGCACGCCGACGTCCAAAAGCTGATCGAGCACTGCCTGGAGCACTGCCTGGTCGAGAAGGACGAAGGTGGTCATGTGTTCGTGCCATTCGACGACGTGGTGCTGTGGGTTAATGCCTCTTTACTCGAGGCGGCGTGACGCCGGGTAAAGAGCCAGGGGGAACCTGACGTACGTTCCTGATTTTTCAGTGGTGCGGGGGAAGAGACTCGAACTCTCACGCCTTGCGGCGCTGGAACCTAAATCCAGTGCGTCTACCAATTCCGCCACCCCCGCATCTGTGATGGCCTTGAAGCGGGGCGAATTATACATAGACCAGCGCATGTGGCGCAGTAGGACCTGGGTTTGAAGGCGGATTGAAGCGCCAAGCGCCCTCGTTTCGTTGGTCTAAAAACACGATAATTTGTGTTATGTAAACTTAGACGCAGTCTCTTGCCCATGGGTAGTCTTGGTGGATTGGGCGATACGAAGAACCTGATACCGTCCATGGCAGCTGTTTCTTGGCACTGGCGACCTTGAATGACGACTTCTCCGATACCCGCTATGTGCCTGCCGCCACGACCTGTTGATGGCGCGAAGCGGCCTCGTCCACGGCCGTCTCGAGGGGCATTCCCGCCTCCACCCCGTACATGATCATTCTCTGCAGAATGGCGCCGAGCATTTCGACGTTGGCGGCCATCAAGGGCTGGAGTTTCTGCAGAAACTCACATGTGGGCGGGTCGTAGGCGTAGGGCTTCAGGAAATCGTCGAGTGAGCGCCCTGTAGCAAGTGCGTAGCACATGTCGTAAAGCAGGTTGAAGCTGCGAGTGAGCTGTAATTCGTCGCTTTCGCCGAGATTCATTCGAACCTCCTCCATGAGGTCGCGACGGAAGTCCTCGAGCAGATAGGCAGCCTGAGCCTTGACGACGTCTTCTGCGGTGAATTCCCATTCCACGATAATTCCTCCACTGGTCTCGGTACGGCGCTGCCTCAGCCAAAAAACGTCGTAAAAGCGTCCTCGTCATCACGACAGACGGGACAGGTCTCCTGCGGGGTGTGGGAAACGAAATGCCGATCGCAACGCGAACAGCGCTGCTTGGACATTGCCAGCAGCACGTGTGGCGGTTGCTCCGCCCGGGCATCGACGGCGGCATCGGCATCAAGCACCTGCGCCTGGCATACCTCGAGACAGACCCCGCATGCGACACAACGATCGACATCGAACATGAGTCGCCAGTCGGCAGGTGACTCCTCGATCCTGATCGCGCCGGTCGGGCACACACGAAAACAGGCCTCGCAGGTGGTGCAGCCAGGCCGCAGCGACAGTGCCATCAGCGGAAGCGCGTCGTGCAACGGAACCCGGAATGGCTGCGCGTCCTTGCGCGCGCAGACGATCTGCAGCAACTCGCGCCGTTCCGGCAACGCGTACGCACCAGCCCGTATCGCCTTGTCCGGTGTCGGCAGCGAGGCGGCGACGGGCTCGGCGGCTTGCGCCAACTCGCCGACGCCGCGACCGACAAGGCGGCGGAACCACTGCCGACGGCTCGCGGTGAACCGGGCCCCTCCCCCACTTGCCTGAGCGCCCAGGCTTGCGGCCTCCACCTGCGGAGCAGTCCAGTCGGCTGGAGCTTCCGGTGTTGCTCCGCCCTTTGCCAGAACCTCGTAGGCGTCGAGATTGAGCGCAAGCTGCATCACACCGTGGGCTCCATGTTCACACTGGGCGCAATGACCTGCTCCGCGCATCATCACGGCAATGCGACGCTTCGCGAGATACGCCAGGCTGACCGGGTCGACGGCGCCAAGGCAAGGCACGAGCGCGTCGGCAATCGCCCCGGACGGGGCGCAGGCGATGGTGAAATGGTCCTGCCTGATCGCCTCGCGCAACATGTCCAAGGGCTTGAAGCCGCTGCTTGCCAATGCGTCGGTGCGGCAGGCAGTAACGCACAGGGCGCAGTTCTGGCAGCGTGCCGGGTCAATTGCGACGCCCTCCCCGGACAAGGTAATCGCGTCGTGCGGACACGCATCCGCACAACGGCTGCACGCACCGTAGCGGAAGCGGTAGCGGGTACAGCGGCTGGCGCGAAACTCCGGATAGACGATGCTCACTTTGGCCCCGTCCGCAACTGCTGCAGGGCTGGCCCCTGCTCGCAGGTGTTCTTTGGAATGACGAACTCTGTCGCCCGCCCCCCGGGCAGCTCGGCCGTGATCGCGCCGACAACGCTTTCCCAGGCGGAAACGCCACCTTCTACCGCAAAGACCGACTTGCCGGGGTGCGCCGAGGCGATCGTCCTGGCTACCGCCAGGGCCCTGTCGTCGGTATCGGCAACGACCACCACTGTCGCGGTCGGCTTGATCTTCAAGCCCTCCCGGAAGATCAGCGCGTCCGCGATCGCGCGCGTCTTTCGCTGCGCTTCGGCGCGCGCATCGACAACGCAGCATGGCGGGCTCGTGCGCAACGCAAGCTTGAGCTGGATCTCGTTGCGCAGGCTCGCCGCAGCCTGAGCATGTGCGGCAGCACCCAGCAGGGTGCAGATCATCAGGTAGCGATAGACGAAATTCATCTGCATGCTCATGCCCTCCCGGCAAGGGGCGAGACTGCATCGGCATCGGCATCGGCCTCCGCGTATGGCGGCGCCGGCAGCAAGTCGGCACGCCGCGCAAAGAGGCCGGGCGGCAGCGCGAACTGCGTCGCCTTGCCGTAGGCGACCCAGTCAGCAAGCATTGGCTCATGCTGTTGCCGCGGCGCGATCCACAGGCTCTCACCCAGCTTCCCGACCAGGCCCGCACACAGGTTGAGATCGGTGTCGTCGCCGATATCGACCTGCACCAGTACCCTCGCGGCGCCCCGCTTCCTCAGCTCGCCTAGCCACCCGTCCACACGGATACCGGTCGCGCTGCCGTCCGTGCGCAGGATTTCCCAACCCGGTTCGCACAGCGACGGCGTCACGACACGAAAATCCGCATTGCACACGGTATCGAACGACCATCTGACTTCCATGCGCCGTGCGGGAACGAAAACGCCTACCCTCGCAGTACCGAACCGGGCTGCGAGCCGAGGAACCAGGTCCGCATCGCTCAGCACCGCCTCGCCGAGCAGCACCTGCCGCGCGCCCGCACTCAGCAGGGCAATCGCACGCGACTCGTCACCCGTCGGCAATACGATTGCGCTAGCCGTGCCCAGCCATGCGCCGACATCGGCTCCGTCGAGGACGAAAAGGTCGACGTTCGTATCTGCGGGGATATCGCCGGCACTGGCAAGACAAGCACAGCGGATCATCATGGCAGCGCCCCGCCGTGTTCGAACTTCGCGTACACGAAGGGAAACATCGGGTTTTCTCCATCGGCCGGCAGCGACGCGATCAACGGCCGCAGATCCTCCAGGGTGGCGATGATCGGGTCCACCCGCACCCCCATAAAATGTGGCCGGTACCTGCCGAGCACGATAAGCGCGTCGTCCAGCAGCAGCAGCGCACCTTCCTGATTACTGTTCTGGGTGAAGAACAGCGCCAGCGTGGCGAAGGCAAGCCCCTGCAGGAACTCGGCCTCGGGGTCTCGCGTGCCCAGCACGCTGTTGCGGATGAGGCGCGACCAGCGCTCGTTGAGCAGGTCGTGCAGCACACCGAATTCGTTCCCGTTCCACAAGGTCGCCACTTCGGTCCAGTCGAGTTCCGACAGCACCTGACGATCGGGCGGCAGAATCGGGCGGGCTTGAAGGTCGAGCAGCATGATTCCAGCCTCCGGCTCAACGCAAATCGTGCAGCGTATGCATCGTGGCCTCGCGTCCGGAGGCCATCGGTGCTGACTCGCAACCGTTGCAGACGGGTTCCTCGGGGTTGAACTCCACACGGATCTCGGTCTTGGGCACCACCGCCCTGCCATGGTCCAGGTCATCGATGCGCAAGCCCAGTGCTGCGATTTCACCGCAAGCGAAGCCATTGAGGAGCGTGGCCATCTCGCGGTAGAAGGAATTCTCCGCAGCGCGCTCGATCAATTGGGCATACCCGCGTACCCAGCGTCCGAGATGCTGTGCCCAGAAGCGCCTTACTTCGCGCTCGATTCGCCTGAAGGTCGCCTCGTCGTTGCGCTCGAGTGCGACGCTGCAGCGCTCCAGCAGCGCGGCGAGGAACATGAGCTCGACGCCGAGCTGGTCCGGGAAGACCTCGAAACGGCCTTTCTGCAACGCAAGTCCCCACTTCGCGTAAGCCTGCTCAACCTTGAAGTGCGGCTCCTGCTTGTAGCGGCCCGTGAGTCGCACCGACTCGACCGGCGGGAAGCCACCCGACGCCACGAACAGGGTGGTGTATTCGCAGGCCAGTTGATCGAGCAGCACGTCGTCGTCCGGTGCGGTGAAATCGGCATCGAAGTGCAAGCCCAGGCCTGCGAGGCTTTCCAGCACATCGGGCCTGCGTATCGCCTGCACGAACGCCTGCCCCGGCTCTTCGACGAAAACACCCGACAGAAGGCGATACATGCTTGCGCGGGCCGCCCATTCAGCGCCCGCCTCGGCGTTCGAAAGGCGTGGAGCGGCGGATGCGAGCGGAACGATCTCGTCGTCAATGGCAAACAAGGTTTTCAGCATGATGACTCCCGTTCCGGCCCACCTCCCGGTGCGCGGATGGACGATGAAGTTGTCGGCAAGTGATGACGCCGATGGGTGCGCCCGCTGCCCGCCCCGCTCAGTGCCCGCCGGCAGCCTTGGGCTTCACGCTGTCCGGCCCGCCCCATGCGGCCATCTCCGGGTGCATCTTGCGATGCAGGTCGCCGGTGTAGGCGTAGCGCAGGGTCTCCTTGTAGGCTGCGTAGTGCTTGTCCCAGTCGCCATGGATGTCGCCATACTTGTCATTCGGCCCGGCCTTGCTCACCTTCACCACCGTGTCGTACCAGCCCTGGGAACCGCCGATCGGATCGGCCACCACAGGAATGATCGCGTTCGGGTGCACGCCACGGTCATCCCACCAGACGTTGTTGAGGTCCGGATCCTCGGTGCCATCGAAAGCGGGCTTGTCCTTCAGCTTCAGCGTCGCCAGCCGGCCGTACTCCCAGTGACCGAAGCTGGTCGCGATGGAGATGACCTTCGGATGAATGCCTTCGGTGACGTAGGCTTTGGTGACGAGGTAGCCGACCGGGCTTTCGACCCGCACCAGGTCGCCCGTCTTCACCCCCAGCTTTCTCGCCGTTTCAGGGTTCATCCACGCCGGGTTGCTGTGGGCAATCTCGGCCAGCCATTTCACCGCGGCAGTGCGCGATTGCTTGTGTACGTTGAGCTTGAAGGTCGACAGGATCATCTCGTCGTCCTTCATCGTCTCGTGCCACGGAATGCGCTTGAATGTGGGCATTGGATTGAAGCCGTACTCGGCCCACTCATCCACCCGGACGTTGATCAGCCGATTGCCCGTGGGGAAGCCGACGTGGTTGAGGCCGTTCCTGCGCACACCGATCGCCTTGCCGTTCCGGGTGACAAGCCCCTGGGCATCCACCATCGCGCCCTCCATGTCGGCCGCGGACAGTTCCTTTTTGTGCAAGCCGTACTCGGCCTGGATCTCGCGCCCGGTCTTGTCGGTGACCTTGCCGGTGCGGGGGTCGAGCGTGCCGTAGATCGGCCACACGCCATGCTTTTTCAGGAAGTCGAGCCCGCCCGCTTCCTTCAAGCCGGGCACGTTGTCGAAGTGGTGGCGCATGTAGTCCTCGCCATCCTTGAACTCCCAGAACTGCTTCATGCCGCGCGAGCCGTCCGGATCGAGCTTCCAGATGATGTCGCGCAGCAGGATGCGGTTCTCGCGCGATTCGCCCAAGGACTTGTGCACCGGCTGGCGAATGCCCAGCCACGGCCACAGCGAGTTGGGCATGGACTCGGGTTCCCAGCGCTCCAGGTAGGGACAGTCGGGCAGGATGATGTCGGCGAGCGCGGTCTCCTCGCCCATGTGCGAACTCATCGAGATGAAGTACGGAATCAGCTTCTCGTCGCGGTACAGCTTGCCCCATACCGCCTGTGCGCCCGGGTTGGTGTAGACCGGATTGTCCTGGTAGGTAAAGGCGACGTTGATTTTCTGCCGGCCTTCGGCGATCCAGAACGGCACCAGATGGGCAACCTTGTGCGAGGCCAGCGGATACTCGGGCGGGTGAGCGAGCACCGAACCGTGTTTCGGGCCCGGCGGCTGCGGGTTGGGTTGCGGCCACCCCATGCCGCGCGGCAGGCAGTAGCCACCGCGCTTCTCGACGTTGCCGGTCATGATCGGCAGCATCATGCAGGCCTTTTCGTTATACGAGCCGTACAGATGCTTGGCAGGTCCGCGGTAGGTGAACAGCGTTGCCGGCTTGGTGGTGGCAAACTCGCGCGCGATGCGTTCGATGGTCTGCATCGGCACCCCGGAGATCTTCGATGCCCACTCCGGCGTGTATTGAGCGTAGTGCGCCTTCAGTTCATCGACGGTGACGTTGGTCCAGGTGTTGATGAAGTCGCTGTCCTGAAGGTCCTCGCGCAGGATCACATGCCCGATCGCGAGTGCGACCGCGCCGTCGGTTGCGGGGAATACCGGAATCCACTCGTCCGAGAAGCCCGCCGTGTTCGACAGACGGACGTCGAAGGTGACGATCTTCATGTGATTGTCCACCCGCCCCTCGGTCACGCGCTGCGACAGCGGGTTGTGAAAGTAGGACGCCTCCAGGACATTCGAGCCGAAGTTGAGCACGTACTTCGCATTGGCGAAATCCGGCGTTTCGATGTCCGGCCCCCAGGTGGGCTCCTGCCCGACCTTCTTCGACGATTCGCACACCGAGGTGTGATTGAGTACGGTTGCCGAGCCGAGCGTTTTCATGAATCGCTCAAGGGTGCCGCCGGTGCGGTTGCGGCCCCACTTCAGCATGATGGTGTTGGGGTCCTCCTTCAGCGCGGCGTTGAGCTTTTCGGCAACTTCGGTCAGCGCTTCCTCCCAGGTGATGCGCTTCCACTTACCTTCGCCGCGCGCGCCCACCCGCTTGAGCGGATACAGGATGCGGTCCGGATCGTAGCTGTACCACATGCCGGAGTTGCCCTTGGCACACAGCCGGCCACGGGTCGACACGTGCTCCGGGTTGCCCTCGAGCTTCACGACGCGGTCGTTCTCCACGTAGGCGATCGCGCCGTCCTGGATGTTGCAGACGTGGCAGGTGATCGGGATCGCCTTGCGCTCAGCCGCGCTCACCGGGCTGAAGTCCTTTCCACCGAGTTCATTCTCCATCGCGTGGAGCAGCCTGGGGGCAAGCGCTGCGGCAGCGGTGGTGCCGGCGCTGGCCTGCAGAAAGCTGCGGCGGGTGATTTTCGGGAATTCCATTTCGAGTTCTCCTTCCCTGACCAATCAATACAGGGTCTGCAACTGTTGGGGTCCCATCAGCAACGCGTAGCGCAGCGCGGCGCCGCCCGCCAGCACCAGCAGGCCGGCCACGATCACGCTGAACTGCTGGCGGCCGAACGGCGCGAGCAACAAGGCGATAGGCACCGCAGTTCCGGCGACAATGCCAATGCCGACAAAGATCAGCCCCATCGTGCCGGTGGTGAGAATCAGGTAAGTCAGCTCCTGGGCAGAACCACCGTAGTGAGTCGTGCCGAGGATGGAGACCAGCATCACCCCGACCGCGCCGGTCGACCACAACAGGTATTGGCGCAGGCTTGCCTGGGTAGCTGCGTTACCGCCCGCCAGCAGCGACGCCAGGGCCGAACCCGACGCGATCGCCATCGCAACGAACAGCACGGGCATGATCGGCGTGTTCCAAACAGGGCGAGACTGATGTACGGCGAGGTCGAAGCCGGTGTAGACCGGCAGGCCGAGCGCCAGCAATGCTGCAATTGCCGCCATCCACTTGCCGCTGCCATCCTTGCCCTTGCGCATCAAAAACAGATAGACCACCAGCGCAATGCCGAAGGCGACGATGTTCAGCACCCCCCACGCGAGCGGTGAAGCGAAGTTGAGGTAGAAGGGATTGAGCGTGTTGACAAAGCGCAGCGGCTGCGACAGGTCGCCGATCAGCAGCAGCCCGCCGATCGCCAGCAGGACGAGTGCGGCCCACGCCGACCTGGCCCGGATCGGTTTCAGTGCTGCGTTGTGCCAGGACAGGTAGGACAGGAAAGTCAGCCCGGCAACGATGCCGATGACGAAGAAGTAGATCGCGTAAGTCGCATGCCACGACACATCGTGGAACCAGACGTAGTCACCCATGATGGTCTCCTCAGATGTTGAAATGGCGCTTGAACGCAGAGCGCTCCTGCTCCATCACCTCGGGTTTGCGGTAGGCGTCGCGTGCAAACTCGGTCGCATTGCGGTCGGCGCCGATATAGAACACGTGAGGCTTGGTCCCCTCCTCCGGTCGCAGAACCTGGGTGGCGTTCGTCGCCACCAGGTAGGAAACCTCGCTGTTCGGATCGTTGAGGTCGCCGAAGATGCGTGAGCGCCCGATGCAGGTCTGCACGCACGCCGGCACCAGATCCTGGGTGACGCGATGGAAGCAGAAGGTGCACTTGTCGACCACGTTGGTGATCGGGGTGTAGGTGCGGTGCGAGGGCAGCATGAAGCGTGCGTTGTAGGGGCAAGCCGCCATGCAGCTACGACAGCCGATGCAGCGCTCGTAGCGCTGCAGCACGAAGCCGCCGTCCTCCACCTTGAAGGTGGCCTCCACCGGACAACTGCGCACGCAGGGTGGATCGTCGCAGTGGTTACACAGGCGCGGCAGGAACTGCTTCCTGACGTTGGGGTACTTGCCGACCACCTTGTACGGTACCCAGGTGCGATTGACCCCCAACGGCGTGTCGTACTCGGCCTTGCACGCCACCTGGCAGGCCATGCATCCGATGCAGCGGCGCAGGTCGACCACCATCGCAAACCGGCGCTTGCCCTGCACTTCCCGGGTCTCGATCGGCGAGACTCTGAGTTCTTCACTCATTCTTTCACCTCCATTGACTGCAGCGGCTTGCTTTGCTGTCGAGAGAGCGGCTCGTGGTTCGCGGCTTGCTATCGGTGCCGCGCTGCGAACGCCGCAGCCCTTCAGCCACACCTGGCTAGATGCAATAACCGGACCAGCGTTAGGGAAATACGCGAAAAGCCATGGCGTGAAAGGGGTTGGGAGAACATGCTGATCCGATGCGCATGCGACAGCCGTTACGCGGACGTAACATCACCGCCGATTGCTGCGCTGCAAGCTGTTACGGTCGCGTAACGGCAGGTCGACGAGTGCTGACAGCATGAGAGATCGGCGCCTATCATCATCACCATGGACAGGGACGACTCCCCCTTCGATACGACCGGCCGGCGCGGATTTCTGCGCGGGGTTTGCGCGGTCGCTACGCTCGGGGTACTGACCGCACACGCTCAGGAAACGCCGATACGCATTGGCCTGACCCCGGTCTTTCTCGACGACCAGATGAGCTTCCTGAGCCAGTGGCGACGCTGGCTGGAAGCCAGGCTTGGGCGCGCGGTGGTCTTTGTTCAGCGCGGCAACTATCGCGAGGTCATCGACCTGATTCGTGCCGGAAGACTGGATTTCGCGTGGGTATGTGGCTACCCGTACGTGCGTCATCGCGATGAGCTGAAACTGGTTGCGGTGCCCTTGTGGCGGGGCGGGCCCTACTACCATTCCTATCTGATCGTGCCGGCCGACGACACGCGCACCGCGACGCTTTCCGACCTGCGGGGCAAGGTCTTCGCCTACTCGGACCCCGACTCGAATTCCGGCTATCTCTATCCGCGCTACCTCCTCACCACGCGCGGCGAGAATCCGGCCAATTTCTTCTCGCGCAGTTTTTTCACCTGGGCACATCGCAAGGTGGTGGAGGCTGTAGGCATTGCGCTTGCCGATGGCGGCGCCGTCGACGGCTATGTCTGGGAGACTCTCGCCGAATTGCATCCGGACCTCACCCGCGCCACACGCGTGATCGAGCGATCGCCGCTCCTGGGCTACCCGCCCTTCGTCGCCCGAGCGGATATTTCGACGGTCGAACTGGAGCGTTTTCGCGCCGTGTTGCTGGATATGGCGGCTGACACGGATGGCCTGGGCCTGCTCAAGCAGCTGCACCTCGATGGATTCATTCCGGGGCAACCGGCGTTGTTCGACGAGATCGCACGCATGGCGGCACGCGTGCGAAGCCCATGAAAAGCCTCACCAACCTGTCGCTGCGCTGGAAGATCCCGTTGCGCGTCGTGGCGGCAGTGCTGGGTACGGCGCTCGCGGTCACGGTCGCATTGGTGGCGCGCGACTACGACATCGTTCGCCAGAATCTCGAAGGGCACGCGCGCAGCATGGGGCGGGTGCTCGCCCACACGCTCGTCATGCCCGTGCTGCACGACGACATCTGGCGTGCATACGAAATCCTGCAGTCGGCCCACGAACCCAACCCTGCCGCCCCCGAACTGCAGGCGCAGATCGTGCTGGTGACGGACGCAGATTATCGGGTCTTCGTGTCGACCCGGCCGCGCGTGTTTCCCATCGGTACCAGCGCCGCTGCGCTCGGCGGTGCCTACGGGCTCTTGCGCGCCGAACTATCGAGTGGAGGCCCTACCGATCAGCGCATCCTGGAGCCTGGCGACAGCCCCCTGTTCTTCGTCATGACGCCGCTCATTGCCGACGGCGTCGCGCTCGGCAACGTCATCCTCGCCTATTCAAAACCTGCGCTCTTTCCCCGTTTTCTCGAACAGGTGGGACGGGCCGCGTGGGTGACGCTGGTGGTGCTCCTCATCCTCCTGCCGGTGTCCTGGGTGTGGGCACGGCGGACCGCGCGGCCCTTGCTTCGCCTGGCCGGAGCGATGAAGCAGATCCCGCTTGAGCTCGAAGCCGCGCGGCTTGAAGACCTTCCGCGCAGTGGCGACGAGATCGGGCAACTCGGTGAGGCCTTCCGCCACATGGTGGCCGAGATGCGCATCAAGCAGGAACTTGAGCAGCAGATGCTCAGCTCGGAGCGGCTCGCCGCCATCGGCCGACTCACGGCCGGCATCGCCCATGAGATCAACAATCCGCTAACCGGCATGCTCACCGCGCTCAACACCTTCCAGCGCCACGGTGGCGACCCACAACGCGCCGAGCGCACGCTGTCCCTGCTGCAGCGCGGGCTGACCCAGATCCGCAATACCGTCGGCGCGCTGCTGGTGGAGGCAAAGGTCGAGGACCGTTCTTTCGCCCCCGAGGACATCGACGACCTGCTGATCCTGGTCGAAGCCGAGGCCCATGTGCGCGCCGTGCATGTCGTCGTCGATGGGCGCATCACTGAACCCGTTCCCCTTCCGGCCACCTTGCTGCGGCAGATCATCCTGAACCTGCTGCTCAATGCCGTCGCCGCCGCCGGCGAAGGGGGCACGGTGCGGCTCAACGCATACGCCTCGCCCCAAGGGCTGACGCTCGCGGTATTCAACGACGGCGCGCACATCGAGCAGCACGAAATGGCCTACCTGTTCGAGCCCTTCCTGACCGGGCGAGAAACCGGACACGGCCTGGGCCTGTGGATCGTGTATCAGATCATCCGCCAGCTAAACGGCGAGATCGCCGTCGAAAGCGGGCCCGGGTGCACGACCTTCACCATCGAGATTCCGTATGGCAAATCCTAGCGAGACGCGGCCCAGACTCTGCCTGATCGAGGACGACGAGATCATCGGCGAATCCCTCACCGACTGTTTCCACCTCGAAGGCTTCGATGTCGATTGGTGCCGGACCGGTGCCGAAGCGAGGGCCGCGCTTGCCGCCCACCATCATGCGGTGGTCGTCAGCGACATCCGGCTGCCCGACTGCAACGGCGGCGACCTCTTTCTCGATCTTCTCGCATCGGTGCCGATGCTGCCGCCTTTCCTGTTCATGACCGCCTTCGGCAATATCGACCGGGCGGTCCAGCTGATCAAGGCTGGCGCTGCGGACTACATCACCAAGCCCTTCGACCCGGAAGTGCTGGTCGCCAAAGTGTGCGCACTGGCAGAGGGATACGGCACCCGACAAAGCTCATCAGACACGGAAACCCTGGGCGTTTCACCCGCCATGCGGCGAATAGCGGAATCGCTGCCCCGTCTCGCGCGCCATGCCAGCACCCTGCTCATTACCGGGGAATCCGGCGTCGGCAAGGAACACGTGGCGCGCCTGTTCCACCGCTACGCAGCCGGGCCGCAGGCACCCTTCGTCGCGGTCAACTGCGCCGCGATTCCCGAAACGCTGCTTGAAACCGAGTTGTTCGGCTTCGAAAAAGGCGCTTTCACCGGGGCGGCCAAGGCAAGGCGGGGCTATTTCGAACAGGCCGGCGGAGGCACGGTATTACTCGACGAAATCGGCGACATGCCCCTGTCGATGCAGGCCAAGTTGCTGCGCGTGCTGCAGGAGCACAGGCTTCAACGACTGGGCAGCGAATCAACGATCGCCGTCGACTTCCACCTGGTCTGCGCGACGCATTGCGACCTCAGGGCGATGGTCGATGAAGGTCGCTTCCGGGATGACCTTTACTACCGCATCCATGTCATTCACGTGCGTATTCCACCCCTGCGCGAGCGCAGGGAAGACATTGCGTGGTTCGTGCATCAATTCGTCGACGCCTTCAATCGTGCCCATCCCGAGCAGAAACGCCGCATCGACCCACGCACCGAAGAGGCACTCACGCGCTACGCCTGGCCGGGAAACGTCCGCGAACTCAAGCATGCGGTCGAGCGCGCCTGCATCCTTTCGCCGGGTCCGCTTCTTGGCCTCGATGCCTTCCTGGGCGAAGGGCTGGAAGCCGGCGCGGACCAGCCCCCACCCTCGCGCCTTTTGGCCGACTACCTGATGGATTGCGAGCGGGATTACCTACGCATGACCCTGGAGCAGCACGGCGGACACATGACCCACACCGCCGAAGCGCTCGGCATCACACGCAAAACACTGTGGGAAAAGCTGCGCCGCCTGGGTTTGCAGGCACGCGAAGATATTTGAGGCGTCGTTTCGCGCTCACTGCGCCCAGACTTCCGGCAGACAGTAAATCAACGTACGACTTTTCCCGTTTCGCGAGCTGACCCCTCAGTGCCCGTGCCGGTGATGGATGTCCGGAAAGTGCGGATGCTTGTGCACCATCGGCTCGTGCCCGTGCCAGTGCTCATGAGGTTCGTCGCCATTCCACACAAAGTCGTGTTCGTGACGATGATGCGCGTCGTGAACATGGCGATGGCTGTGTGCCATCGGCTCATGGATGTGTTCGTGCTCGTGGTGCTCAGTCAGATGCAGCCAGACTCCCCAGCCCATCAGCGCGGCCGCGAGCCAGAACCCGGCCGAGGTCGACTCGCCCAACAAAACCAGTGACACGGCGGTGCCGATGAAGGGTGCAATCGAGAAGTAGGCGCCGGTGCGCGCAGTGCCGAGTCCGCGCAAGGCCAGCACGAAAAAGACGAGGCTGATGCCATAGCCCAGCAGCCCGACGGTCAGAGCACCAAGCAGGATCGGGGCGGCCGGCAGACTTGCGCCAAGCGCGAACGCGAGTCCAGCATTGACCACCCCCGCCATCGCGCCCTTGGTGCCGGCAATGAAGAGCGCGTCCGAGGCCGAAACGCGCCGGGTAAGGTTGTTGTCGATTGCCCAGCACAGGCATGCGCCAACGATCGCCAGCGGTCCCAGCCAGCCCGTCGCCCCGCCCTGCCCGTCCGGCCACGCCAACACCACGCCACCCGCGACGATGGCGAGCATCCCGAGCACGATGCGGCGGTCCGCGTTTTCCTTGAACACGACCCAGGCGATAACGGCGGTCAGCACCGCCTCGAGATTGAGCAGCAGCGAGGCAGTCGAACCACTCGTGGATGTAAGGCCGACCATCAGCGCGAGCGGCCCGAGCACGCCACCGAAGAGAATCGCGCCCAGCAGCCAGGGCCACTCTCCCGCCGTCAGGCCCGACGGTTTCCAGCCCCGATCCCGCAGCAGGCGTGCGAGCACCAGCCCAAGACCGCTGCCGAGGTAAAGCAGGCCCGCGAGCAACCATGGCGACAACTCGCCGAGCAGCAGCTTTGCGAATGGCGTGCTCGCGCCAAACAGCGCGGCGGCGAGCAGTGCGTGGATGAC
>DAORUJ010000015.1:0-36700 GCA_035433105.1 Thauera sp. | reverse complement strand
TCGCCACGCCCACGTCCGTCGCATCAAAGCCCACCGGGGCTTCGCTGAACACGAAGCTCACCGTGCCATCCGCGTTGATCGTGACCACGACACCGGGCGCAAGGGTGTCGACTACACCTTCTGCATTCGCATTCCCGACATTCCCCAAGCCATCGTCGACTGCGCCTGTGACCTGATAGGGCCCATCGGCCAGCGGCAGGGACGGCGTCCCGCTGAAGCCTCCTTGCGCATCAACCGTGACGACGATCGTCTGCGTAACGCCAAGTGCATCCGTGACAACGAGCGTTACCGAGCTGCCGGCAGGTGCGTCCGTGGTACCGCTGATCGTCGGCGTGCCGTCATTGGTGAGTGGGGGCGCCACCAGCTCGATCGCGAGATCGACCGGAGCCGGCGCTGGAGGGGCGGTTTGCCCCTGGTCAGCGGCAGTTGCACTTGCGCTCTCAAAGGGAAAAACGGTAGTGGGCTGGACGTCCGCGAAGGCAAATTCAGTTTCACCGACGCCCTCACTGATACGCAGCAGCCGGACAAAACCACTTCCGTCGCCACCACCACCACCGGTAAGACCTGCAGCCGGCTCCTCGAGCACGGCACCGAGATCATCGCCGCGCTCCAGCGCCTCCACAACCTGGGCGATCGTTGCCTCGCCGATGCTGGCCGCTGCGGCATCCGGTCGGGTCTCTTCGCTCATTTCTGCAGAAATGAGCGCACTCGTACGCTCGGCTACCTCGGTGACACTGCCGTCCACAAATGCGAGCTCAACTCGCGCACCGGCGTCGGTAATGACGGTTTCGCCCTCGCGCAGCGAGTCACCCAGTTTGAGCTCTCGCGTCTCGCCGTCTTCATTTTTGGCCACGACACGCCCGCTGATGCGAATGACTTTTGCAAGAATCTGGGGGTCTGCCATTTTCGAATGCTCCGATGAGCGCCCGACCGACTGAACGTGCGATCCGGGCGCGGTAATTCACGATGATCGGAGACTAAAGGCGGCCGGGCAGCAGGCCTATTGTCCGGGTGGACAAACCGCGAACTGGGTCACGCTCCGCGCTGTGAAATCCGCAGTGCGAGCTGCATGCGGTCACGCACCCCGAACTTGTCGAACACCGCGCTGAGATGCGCCTTCACCGTGCGCTCGGTAATACCGAGGCGCTGGGCGACACTTTTGTTACTCAGCCCCTCGGCGACGGCAAAGGCGACTTCGCGCTCGCGCTCGCTCAAGCTCGACAACACCCGCGTGATTCCGATGTCCGGCGCTACGGCCTGACCGATCGCAGCCCCGGCCGCTCGAATCGCACGAGCAAGCAGGTCCTGCCCCACCCACAGCCCTCCGTAGCGCACAACCAGCGCCACTTCGCGCAACAACCCAGCCGCACCCAAGGCGTGGCAATAGCCACGCGCGCCCCGCGCCAGGGCAAGCAAGCCCTCTTCCTGTGAGGGGACCGAGGACAATACGATCACTCGAACACCGCGGCTGGCAAGGCGCTGAACCGCGTCCTGCCAGCCAGAAAATTCAGTGCTGCACCAGACCAAGGCGTCCTTGGACAGCGCAGGCAGCGCGTCGCTGGACGAATGACAGGCGAGCTCGGGAAACGCAAGGCGCCAGCTCGACAGAACCAGGGCGTTGCGATTCAGGAAGAAATCCATGCTCATGCTCATCGTTCGCTCAGCGCATTGGCCTTCGCACGTAGAACCGGCTTGAACAGATACGACAAGACCGTCTTCTTACCGGTGAGGATGTCCACTTCGGCCACCATACCGGGGATGATGGGCAGGCCTTCGCCCAGACTGCTGCGCAGGGTGCGCACGCGCACGATGTAGTAGGTATTGCCGTCCTCGTCACTCAGGGTATCGGCCGCGATATGCTCGACCACGGCATCGAGTCCGCCGTAGATGGCGTAGTCGTAGGCAGTGAACTTGACCACGGCCGGCTGTTGCGGCCGGAGGAAGGCGATGTCCTTGGGTTTTACCTTGGCCTCAAGGATCAGTGCATCATCGAGCGGCACGATCTCGACGACTTCCTTGCCCGGCTGCACGACTCCGCCCACCGTATTCACCAACAGGCGCTTGACGGTGCCCCGCACCGGCGCACGGATTTCGGAGTGCTTGACGCGGTCTTGCAGGCCACGAGCGCCTTCGGACAGGCTGCCCAGCTTGCTCATGGTTTCGGAAAGCTCGTTGCGCCACTGGTTGCGCACAGCCAGCTCAACCTCACGCACCTTGCCCTCGGCCTCCGTGATTGCTGCCTGCACGCGCAAAACCTGGGCACCAGCCTGATCGCGGTCGCCGCGCATGCGGGCCACATCGCGCTCCAGGCGCAGGATATCGACGTCTGACACCGCCCCAGAGCGCACCAGTGGGCGGGTGACTTCGAGTTCGCGCATTGCCAGCTCGAAGCTACGGGTTGCCTGCTCGCGACGGGCGCGCACTTCGTTCATCTCCTGCTGACGCTGACTGAGTTGCTGCCGTGCAATGGCAATCTGCTCCTGAATGCCCGCCCGGCTGGATTCGAACAGGCGGCGCTCGTGCCCGACGATATCGGGGATGTCGCGTTCCAGTTCGGGCGCAACGGCAAACCCCCCCCCACGCGTCAGCGCTTCCAGCCGAGCGGCCCTGGCCTGCAGCGCCTGCGCAGTGGCACGGCTCTCAAGCAAGGTCGATACGAAACGGGTCGGATCGACGCGCAGCAGCAAGGCGCCCGCCTCGACCGTCTGACCTTCACGTACGGCAATCTCCTCGACGACGCCGCCATCGACCGACTGCACCACCTGCAGCTGCGAGGTCGGCACCACCCGCGCCTCGCCGCGCGTCACTTCATCGAGCTGGGCAAAGGCGGCCCACACCACCAGCACGGCCACCATGACGCCGGCGCTGCGCAGCAGTCGGCGCGCCCGCAGCGGTTCCTGCTGCAAGCGGGCCCAGTCGGCGTCTCCAAGCCAGTCGGCGGCAGGCGGACGCGCGTCCACCGAAAAGTGCCGCAAGAACCCATCGACCAGGGCGCCACCGGCGCGGCCGCCTTCGCTTCGGGAGGCACCAATTTGATCGAACAGACGACGTTGCAGACGCGATAGCATCAGTTGGCCCTCCCGACACGACCCTGGCGCAGGGCTTCGACCACCTGGGCCTTGGGTCCGTCGGCGACGATGCGACCAGCATCAACGACGATGATGCGATCAACGAGATCGAGCAGCGAGGTACGATGCGTGATCACGATCATCGTCTTGCCTGCCGCACAGCCGTGCAATTGCAGCTTTACCGCTTCCTCACTGGCATGGTCCATGGACGCGGTGGGCTCATCGAGCAGCAGGACCGGCGGGTCCGCGACCAGCGCGCGGGCGATCGCCACCCCCTGACGCTGCCCGCCCGACAAGGACTCTCCGCGCTCGCCCACCAGCATGTCATAGCCACGTGGATGCGCATCGGCCAGATCGGCGATGCCGGCGATACGGGCCGCACGCAGCACTTTGTCGTCATCGGCAGCCGGGGCCCCCAGCACAATGTTGTCGCGCAGCGGACCATAGAACAGCGTCACGTCCTGGGGCACGTAACCGATATTGCGCCGCAACTCGGAAGGGTCGAGCTGGCGCAGGTCGATGCCATCAATCAGCACCGCGCCCTGCGTGGGCTGGTAGAGGCCCAGGATCAGCTTTTCGAGCGTGGTCTTGCCGGAGCCGACACGACCGAGCACACCAACGCGCTCACCGGCGCGAATGCTGAAGGACACGTCGCGCAACACCGGCGCCTTGTCCTCGCCGTAACCGAAACTGACATTGCGAAACTCGATGTCACCGCGAATGAGCGGCCGGCTCAAGTAGCGCACATCCTCTCCGCGCTCGACGGGCTGCTTCATCAGGTCTTCGAGCGACTGCAGCGAGGTCGCCGCAGTGTGGTACTGCACCAGCAGGCCGGCGACCTGCCCAATTGGCGACATGGCCCGCGACGACAGCAGGTAGCAGGCGATGAGCCCGCCCGTGGTAAGCAGACCCTGGTCGATCAAATAGACACCGATGACGATGGTGGCGACGCTGACCATCTGCTGAACCCACATCGCCCCGTTGAGCGCGGACGCCGAGAGCAGGCGCAATTGAGCGCCCACGTTAGCAAGCAGAGTGACGTTCTTTTCCCATTTGTACTGAATGGATGACTCGGCCGCGAGCGCCTTGATCGTCTCGATGCCCACCAGGCCTTCAACCAGGGTGGCGTTGCGCTGGGCGCTGGCACGATAAGTCGTCTCCGCAAGCGTATGCATGCGCGCCTGAACGCTCAGCGAATACAGCAGCAAAAGCGTCACGCCGATCACGAAGGGGATCACCATCGGCCACGCGATCCAGCCGATCACAATCAGGAACAACAATGCGAAGGGCAGGTCGATGAAGGCCGTCACTGTGGCCGAACTGATGAAGTCGCGCACCGATTCGAAAGCGCGCAGATTGGAAGCGAACGAGCCGACCGACGCCGGTCGTGCCTCCATGCGCAGGCCCAGCACACGCTCCATGATGAAGGCCGACAGCTTGACGTCGGCCCGGCTGCTGGCGAGATCGACAAAGTGCCCACGCAGGGTACGCAGCACAAAGTCACCACACACCACCAGCATCACCCCAATGGCCAGCGCCCACAGCGTATCGACGGCGTGATTGGGCACCACGCGGTCATACACGTTCATCGAGAACAGCGGCAGCGCCAGCGCGAACAGGTTGATGAGCAAGGCCGCAAGCAGCACATCGCGATACAGGGAACGGCTCTCGCCGATGACGCTCCAGAACCAGTGCCCGTCACGTCGCGTACGGACCCGAGGCGTGCGCGCGTCAAAATGCTGACGCGGCCGCACATAGAACACCGTCCCCGCGTAGCGCTGGCGCAGTTCGGCCTGCGTCAGCAGTACCGGCGCCTCGCCCAGCTCGGGGAAAACCACCCGGCAGCTACCCGCCGCGACGTCGCAGTCGAGCAGCACGCAGGCCCGCCGGTCTCCAAGTAGCAGCACCGCCGGCAACAAGGCCGGTTCGATACCCTCGAGTGGCTGACGTGCAATCCGGCTTACCAGACCGGCGCGGTGTGCGGCACGATCGAACAACGAGGGCGTAAGCACGCCCTCCTCCAACGGCAGACCTGCCAGCACCGCATCGGCCGCAAGCGCCTGCCCATGCGCACTAGCCACCACAAGCAGACACGCCAGCAGGGCATCGCCGCCGACATCATTGCCGCCGACATCATTGTCGTCGGCAGGCTCCAGCATCGGCACTTCGGACTTCACGAAATCACCGCTAGCAATCGGGTACGAAATTTCATTGTTTTTTTACTCGCGCGAGACAGCATCTTTAACGGTGGGCCGCGTGAATTCTAAAGCGCAGTCGGCTTCATGACGGCGGCTTGAACGGCCAGAGCATTAACCCGGTCACACTGCACACCAAGGCTTCAGAGCTTCCTTGAAGTCTCAACGCGGCAGCGGCTCCTTGTATTCCTCCACCTTCATGCCACGCATCTGATAGCCCGCGTTGCCCATGTCCGAATCGACCTGCCCCACGTTCAGCACCCCACTCACCCACACCGGTGACATGTTGAGACCGGCCGCTATCGGTTTGTCGGGAATGACGTGAATGAGCTGGTTGGCGGGCGGAGGGGGCACGTGGACGCAGGCGCCAAAGTAGGGGACGAGCAGGAACTCGCGAATCGTCTTGCCGTCACTCTCGAGCGGCACGACAAAGCCGGGAATCCGCACCTGCTGGCCCGAGAAGCGCTCCACGACCGGCGCACGGTCCCACTCCTCGCGCATGCGCTGCATGAGCTCCATCGCGCGCGGGTCGTTGTCCTGCAGATCGTCGAGTTCGAGGTCGGCAAAGAACTTCTCCGGGTTCCAGTCAGCGGGAATCAGGTCATCCCAGGTGATCTCCCGAAAACCCGCCTTGCCGCCCTGCCCGGCCTTCTCGAGGCGGTCACCGACCTGATAGCCGCTGCCCGGCTGCGCCAGGACAGGCGAGGTCACGGCCAGTCCCAGGCCCATCGCCAACCCCGTTCCGACCACCAGCGACAGCGCGAAATTCAGCGCCGGCACGCGCACACGTTTTAAAAGCGACATTTCTAGATCCTGATCGTCAGACCATCGGCCAGCGAATAGCGGTAAGCGCGCCAGGCCGGAACCAGGCTCGCCGCCAGGCTGGCGCCGAGCACCGCAGCCAGCAGGCGCCATTCCCCGACGGACGGCCAGTTCAGCTGGAGACTCAAACCGTAGCTGGCTGCCAGCCAGGGCGCGGCCAGCGCCGTCGCAACATACAGCAAGCCCAGTCCCAGCACGATGCCCGCCAACGACAACAGCACACTCTCCAGCGCCAGCAGAGCAAAGATCTGTAGCGGGCTCGCGCCCAGCGCGCGCAGGATCGCCAGCTCCCGTCGCCGCTCGCCCAGGCTGGCAACGACCACCGCCACCAGGCCGGCAAGACCGACGACCACGACCAGCGCCGACACCGCCAGTAACGCACGTTCGACCACGCCGACCAGCGACCACAGTTCCTGCAGCGTGGCGCCAGGTAGAATCGCCATCAACGGCTCATCGGCAAAAGTGTTGATCTGACGCTGGACACGAAACACGGCGATGCGGCTGTCGAGCCCCACCAGCGCCGCCGTCACCGACTTGGGCCTGAGGTCGAACTTGCGCGCGTGCTCGGGGGCGATCGACACACCCGGGATCGGCGCGCCGCCATGCCAATCGACATGGATCGCCTCGATGCTCTCCAGGCTCACCAGCACCGCCCGATCCACCGGTGTGCCACTTGGCGCCAGCACGCCGACGACGGTGAAAGGCTTGTCGGCGTGATCAGCAAAGCGCGGCCCGCCCTCGCCGCCCAGGCTGCCATGACTCAGCACGATCTGCTGCCCAACGCGGTAGCCGAAGCGCGCCGCCACCTCACTGCCAACCACGGCCTGAAAGAGACCATCGGCTGCGGTGGAAAACGCGTGCCCAGCAGCGAAATGCAGCGCCTGGCCCCTGCCGTGACGGTAGTGCATGAAGAAGTTCGTCGTCGTCCCTACGACGCGCATGCTGCGGTGTGAATCACCCAGCGAGATCGGCACCAGCCACTTCACCTGCGGCAGGGCCGCGATGTGCTCCATGCTCGGCATCGATACGTTGTTGCTCGCATTGCCAATGTGAAACACCGAATACAGCAGCAACTGCACCGCGCCACCACGCGCACCGACCACCAGGTCAGTGCCTGAAATCGTATGCGCGAAACCCTCGCGCGCATCGTTGCGCAGCCGCTCTACCCCCAGCAGCAGGGCCACCGCCAGGGCCACAGCGATTACCGTGAGCGCAACCGACAAGCGGCGATTGCCGATGCTGCGCACGCTGAGCGACAGCACTGGGCTCATCGTGCGTGCTCCGTCGCAACGCCCGCATGATTGAGCCGTGCCAGATCGAGCACACGACCGAAATGCCCCGCCAGCCGTAGGTCGTGGCTGACGAACAGCAAGGCAGCCCCAGCCGCCTCACACTCGCCGAGCAACAAGTCAATGAAAGCCTGCTGACGATCAGCGTCCAGCGCCGAGGTCGGTTCGTCGGCAATCACCAGCCCCGGCCTGCCGATCAGGGCGCGCGCCGCGGCGACGCGCTGTTGCTGGCCAACCGACAGCGCCGCCGCAGGGCGTTCGAGCAAGTCGCCGCCAAGGTCGAGACGCTCGGCAAGGCGAGCAGCCTCGCCGGCTGGCGAGCGGCCCAGTTCGAACAAGCGCGCCCGCCGCGCAGAGGAAAAGCGGCAAGCAAGCATTATGTTGTCGCGGGCACTCAGATAAGGCAGCAGGTTGAAGAGCTGAAATACGAAACCCACATGATCGGCCCGAAAACGGTCGCGGGCACCTGCCGACAGGCGAGCGAGCGGCTGACCGGCGACGCTGATCGTGCCCGCCTGCGGCTGGATCACCCCGCCCACCAGGGACAACAGCGTGGTCTTGCCGCTTCCGCTTGGGCCACGCAGAAACACGCGCTCGCCCGCGCCGAGCTCGAGTCTGTCGATCGCAAGGCAGTCGAGCCGCTCACTGGGCCAGCGATATCGCAGCCCGTCGACCACGACTGCCGGCGCTGCGCGGCCCTCGGCACGAATCTCATTCGGCATCACAAGGGCAGATCAGACCGCGCAGGCCTGAGTACAACAGCGCCCTGTCCGGTGGCCGTTGCACGCTCGGCACGGATCTCGCGCAGGCGCTGAAAGGCGTCGAACAGGCGTGTCTGCAAAGTGCGGAGTGCCTCCGGCCGTGCACACTCGAAGCGATAGGTCGCGACCATCTCGGCATGCCCTGCGCGCTCGGCAGAAGCATGCGCCCCGACGTGACCACTCTCGTGATCGCTCTCGTGCTCATGCTCATGAGGCACGTCCTGCAGCCACGGCGACTCGAGCGTGACCTCCTTCAACCTGCAAGTCGCTGCCACGGACGGCAGGAAAAGACTGCCTGCATCACGCAGGCGATGCTCGGCGTCCGTCAGCGCTTTGCGTTGCACAATGGTGCGGGGCGCATGCTCGAAGCCCACCAGGTTGTCGAGGGGGCTGACAAATTCGATCACCAGCGCCACACCATCGGCCACCACGCGCAGGCTGGCCACGCCATGCTCGTGCGCATCGTGGGCAGGCTGGGCATGGAGGGAGCTTGAGCAGACGAGTGCACCGAGGGTCAGCGCAGAAAGGAACGATGGTTTCATCTCGGCTCCGGAAACAAGGCAGGATTGAGACAGCATTCAAATGCTACAATGTTGCATCAAAAGCCGATCCGATTCCACACTGCAATGCCAGACCAAGCGCAAGCTGCCCTCCTTCCCGTCTCTGCCCGCGACCTGATCGCCGCACGCGGTGGTCGCGTCACACGCACCCGCGTCGCGGTCATCGAGGCCTTGCTGGCCGGGCAACACCCCCTCTCGCATGACGAGATTGGCGCCGCGCTGACGGCAGCCGACATTCCGCACGACCGTGTCACCCTTTACCGTGCGCTCGACTGGTTGGTGGAACAAGGCATCGCACAGCGCATCGCCGGGGGCGAGCGTGCCTGGCGCTTCGAACTTCAGCGCAGCAGCGAACACCGGCATGCGCATTTCCATTGCGATCGTTGCGGTCAGATCCTGTGCCTGGAAGACGTGCCCGCCGACGCAAACCCGGCGCTACCCGCCGGCTTCGAACTCGACCGCAGCGAACTCGTTCTGCATGGAGCCTGCGCCGAATGTGGCCTTCGGGGTGCACAGGCGGGTGACCAATGACCGCCCCCCACAGCCACCACCACACTCAGGTCACGGGCCGCACGCACGGCCCTGCTCCACGCCGGCCGCGCGCCGACCCACCGCGCAGCCTGCTTGGCGTAGGCATCGGCGCGAGACTGAGCTTCGCCGCATTGGCCACGGGCCTGCTGTGGCTCACCGTGCTGTGGGCCCTGAACTGACATGCACCCCGCTCCGCCCCCGCTGATCCGCATCGAGAACCTCACGCTCGGCTATGACCGACATCCGGCGGTGCACCACCTGAGCGGCGACATTCCGGCCGGCGCCCTGATTGCCGTCATCGGCCCCAACGGTGCAGGCAAGTCGACCCTGCTCAAGGGTCTGGCCGGCGAACTGCGGCCGATCGGTGGCCGCATCCTGATGCCCACACTGCCCCCGGGCGCACTGGCCTATCTGCCACAGCGCGGCGAGATCGATCACAGCTTTCCGGTGTCCGTGTTCGACGTCGTCGCCATGGGGCTATGGCGCGAAGTAGGTGCCTTCGGCGGCCTGTCGCGTGCCCAGCGCCAGCGCGTGCGCGACGCACTGATTGCCGTCGGCATGTCCGGCTTCGAGGCGCGACCGGTGGGCTCGCTATCGGGTGGCCAACTGCAACGCGCACGGTTTGCCCGATTGATGCTGCAGGATGCACCGCTGATCCTGCTCGATGAACCCTTTGCGGCCATCGACAGCCGCACCGTGGATGACCTCGTAAAACTCATCCTCGGCTGGCATCGCGAAGGCCGCACGATACTGACCGTAGTGCACGACCTTGAGCAGGTGCGCCGCCACTTCCCGACCAGCCTGCTGTTGTCGCGCGAACCGGTGGCCTTTGGTCCAACCGCGCAGGTGCTGGCCCCCGAAATGCTCGAGCGCGCGCGCCGCCTGTCCGAAGCCTTCGACGAAGACGCCCCCGAGTGTCACATCGAACTGCCGGCCGGTATGACCACACCCCTCGCTGTCACCCCCCTGACCGTCGCACCCCATGACCATGAACACGGCCACGCTCACGCGCCTCACCGGCACTGACGCTCCCGAGTGTTTGAAGCCACTTTTCCGCACATCCACTGCGCATCCATCGCAAATCCTTTTCCGCGTCTATCGTGACTGAATTTCTTATCTCACCCTTCACCGACTTCGCCTTCATGCGCCGCGCGCTTGTGGGCTGCCTTGCGCTGGCGCTCGGCGCCACGCCGGTCGGTGTGTTCCTGTTGCTGCGCCGCATGAGCCTGATGGGTGACGCGATGAGCCACGCCATCCTGCCCGGCGCCGCGCTGGGCTATCTCGCCTTCGGGCTGTCGCTGGGCGCAATGACCATCGGCGGCATCGTCGCCGGCATCGTGGTGGTGCTTGCCGCCGGCCTGGTGACGCGCGCCTCGGTGCTGAAGGAAGACGCCAGCCTCGCCGCCTTCTACCTGCTGTCGCTGGCGGCGGGGGTCATGATCGTCTCGCTTCGCGGCCGCAACCTCGACCTGCTGCACGTGCTGTTTGGTTCGGTGCTGGCGCTGGACGATGGCTCGCTGCTGCTGATCGCGTCGATCGCCAGCATCACCCTGTTCGGCCTCGCCATCCTGTTCCGGCCGCTGGTGATGGAGTGCTTCGACCCCGCCTTCCTGCGTGGCATCAGCAACTGGTCGCCGGTGGCGCACTACGGTTTCCTGATGCTGGTCGTTCTCAACCTTGTCAGCGGCTTTCACGCCCTGGGAACGCTGATGGCCGTCGGCATCATGATCCTGCCTTCGGCCGCAGCAAGACTATGGGCGCGAGGACTGCCGATGCTACTGCTGCTGGCCATGCTGTTCGCCTTTGGCAGTGGTGCGGCCGGGCTTCTGCTGTCTTTCCATGCCGACGTTCCCGCCGGGCCGGCGATCGTGCTGGTATGCGGCCTGATCTACTTCGTCTCGCTGCTCGCCGCACCCGGTGGACTGCTGGCGGGCCGCCTGCCGGCACGCCATCACCTCGAGTCGTGAACCACCCGTCCACTTACCCCTTGCCCAGGCTTGTTTCCATGAATATCCATCGAATGTCCATGCGCAGGCTTGCCGGCCTCCTTGCCCTGTTCGCCCTGAGCAGTTCAAGCGCCCTTGCCCAGACACAGCCGCTTGTCGTAACGGCCAGCTTCAGCATTCTGGGCGACCTCGTGCGTCAGGTCGGCGGTGACAAGGTCAGCGTTCGCGCCCTGGTCGGTGCCAACGAAGACGCCCACGCCTTTCAGCCACGTCCGTCAGACGCACGCGAAATCGGCGTCTCGGCGCTGGTCGTGGTCAACGGCCTGGGCTTCGATGACTGGATGACGCGACTGGCGCGCTCGGGCGGCTTCAAGGGCCAGATCGTGGTGGCCAGCGAGGGCGTGAAGACGCTGGAAATGGCAGAAAATGATGGCGACCATGGTCATGGGCACGAACACGGTCATGGTCACGCCGCCGCCGACCCACACACGTGGCAGGACATCGGTAACGCACGCCAGTATGTGGCGAATATCGCTACCGCGCTGTCCGCCGCCGACTCGGCCAATGCCTCGATATATCGTGCCAATGCCGAGCGCTACAGCGGCAAACTCAGTGCGCTCGATGCCGAGATCCGCGCCGCATTCGCAGCCCTGCCGGCCGAGCGGCGCAAGGTGGTCAGCTCTCACGACGCCTTCGCCTATTTCGGCTACGCCTATGGCATCCGCTTTCTGGCCCCGGTGGGCGTGTCGAACAACGCCGAACCCACGGCCAAGGGGGTTGCAAGCCTGATTCGCCAGATCAGGACCGAGAACATTCCGGCGGTCTTCATCGAGAACATCGCCGATGCCCGCCTGATCGAGCGCATTCGCGGCGAAAGCGGCGCGCATGTCGGCGGCACCCTGTATTCCGACGCACTGTCGGCCGCAGGCGGCCCCGCATCCGACTACCTGTCGATGATGCGCTCCAACTTCACGGTGTTGCACGAAGCACTGGCACGCTGAGCAGGGCGCCCGGGCGGCAAACGCCTCACGGAGCGTTTCAGCCGAAGATGCTGTGCAACATCTTGGCGCACAAAGCCATCAACAGCCCGGCGAAGATCTTCTTCAGCATCGCCACCGGCAAGCGATGCGCCAGGCCCGCGCCCATCGGCGCCATCAACATGCTGACCAGCGACACCAGAATCAGCGCCGGCAGATGGATGTAGCCGAGTGTCAGCGCGGGGGTGCCGGCCACGTTCCAGCCATTGACGAGATAGCCGACCGTACCGGCCAGCGCGATCGGCAGGCCGATTGCGGCCGATGTGCCAATCGCGTTCTGCACCTTGACGTTGCACCAGGTCATGAAGGGCACCGACAGCGAGCCACCGCCAATCGCCACCAGAGCCGACACACCGCCGATGGACAGGCCTGCGACCGTCATCCCGGCGGTCCCCGGCAAATCACGGCTGGGCTTGGGCTTGATGTTGAGCAGCATCTGGATGGACACGTAGGCCATGAAGACGGCGAAAAAAATCGCCAGCGCTGCAGTGTCCACCCGCGACGCGACAAAGGTCGCGCCGAAGGTGCCAATGAGGATGCCCGGTGTGATCCGGCGTACCACGTCCCAGCGCACTGCGCCATGGGCATGGTGCGCACGCAGGCTGGACACTGAGGTCAGCACGATGGCCGCCATCGAGGTGCCTAGCGCCATGTGCACCACCTGATCCAGTGGAAATCCCTGTGCAAGGAACAGGGTCGTCAGGATGGGTACCATGATGCCCCCGCCCCCGACGCCGAGCAGACCGGCAAAGAAGCCAACGACCGCACCGAGCACAGGATAGGTCAGCCACCAGAGATCGAAAGTCATGCAGAACAATCCGTTTTGCTTGGTGGCCATCGCCCGGACCTGGGCGATGCGCCACATGTCCGTGAGCGCGGTGATCCGGGAGTGGGGCTTCCAGTCGGGCCTCCGCGCATGAACGCTGCGCGGCAGAAGAAAAAGCGAACCCAGACGCGAAAAAGGCGCAACCGCGATGGCTGCGCCTTTTTCGTCTGGCCCCCCGCCTGTGCCGTCTAGGCCGAGCATCCTGAACCTAGGGTTCAGGGAGGTCGCATTCCTTCCGCTTCAGGATCACCCGGCTAGGGGCATTCACACCAGCGGCATCTATGGTCAGCAACCGAGTCTCTCGACTATTGGTTCAAGGAATCTACGACTTCAACGAACACGGCAGGGGATTGATCGGTACCACGTCTCGACAGCTTGGAAGCCACTCTTAAAAGAGTTTTTCCTGCTGCGCCAGCACCCCGTCAAGGCGCGCTTTCATGAGTCCGATTCTACGCTTCACGCCTGGCATGTCAAACCCGTTTCCACGCTGGTGCTGAAGGAACTCGTGGGCGATGTTGAGTGCGGTCATGACTGCCAGTTTCTCGCCCGAGGCGCTGGTTTTGACACCGAGTTCACGAAACTTGTCGTCAAGATAGGCGACGGTGGCCAGCAACTCGTCGCGCGTCTCGGGTGTGCACGAAACCCGGTACTCCTTGCCCAGCAGCATCACGTCCAGTTGATCCATCGACACTTTTTCAGGCCTCCGGCAATTTGTCGAGCAGGGCTTCAAGCCGCTCGGCTGCGTGCCTGAGCTTGGTCGAGAGCACACGGTTTTCGGCTTCGAGCTGCGCGACCCGCCCGCTCAGGCCAACGTTGCTGGCCTTCAGGCGGTCGTGCAGGGAAATGAGTTGCTCGAGCTGATTCTCGAGCTGGGCAAGTTCGATGTCCATGGCGCCGATGTTAGAGAGCGATTTCAGGGCGGTCAATCAACGCTGGACCTGAGTCACGTCACGCACCGCTCCGGTGTCGGCCGAAGTGGTGAGCGCGGCATAGGCCTGTAATGCAGCCGACACCATGCGCTCGCGCTTGAGCGGCTTCCACGCCGCGCTGCCCCTGGCCTCCATCGCGCTGCGGCGCGCGGCGAGCGCTGCTGCGGAAATGGCGAGGTGGATGCTGCGGTTCGGAATGTCGATCTCGATCGTATCGCCGTCCTCGATCAACCCGATCGCCCCGCCGCACGCTGCTTCGGGCGACGCATGACCAATCGACAGACCCGATGTGCCACCCGAGAAGCGGCCATCGGTCAGCAGCGCACATTTCGCACCCAGTCCGCGGCTCTTCAGATACGAGGTCGGATAGAGCATTTCCTGCATGCCCGGGCCACCCTTCGGGCCTTCGTAGCGAATGATGACCACATCACCCGCCCGCACCTGATCGGTGAGGATGCCCTTGACGGCATCTTCCTGGCTTTCATAGACCCGCGCCTTGCCGGTGAAGGTCCAGATCGACTCATCGACGCCGGCCGTCTTCACGATGCAGCCCTTCTCGGCGATGTTGCCGTAAAGGACGGCCAGGCCACCTTCCTGGCTGAAGGCATGGGTCTTGTCGCGAATGATGCCGTGCGCGCGATCCATGTCGAGCTCGCTCCAGCGCCGGTTCTGGGAGAACGCAACCTGTGTCGGCACACCGCCGGGTGCGGCACGGAACAGCTCGAACACCCCATCGTCCTGCGCCTGCATGATGTCCCAGCGCGACAAGGCCTCCCCCATGCTCTTGCTATGCACAGTCGGCACGTCGCGGTTGATTAGACCGGCACGATCGAGCTCGCCGAGGATGCTCATGATGCCGCCTGCACGGTGCACGTCCTCGACGTGGACGTCGGCAATCGCGGGCGCCACCTTGCACAGGCAGGGGACGCGGCGACTGATGCGGTCGATGTCTTTCATCGTGAAGTCCACGCCCGCCTCGTGCGCGGATGCCAGCAGATGCAGCACAGTGTTGGTGGAGCCGCCCATTGCGACGTCAAGGCTCATCGCATTCTCGAAGGCCGCGAAGCTTGCGATCGAGCGCGGCAAGGCCGACTCGTCATCCTGCTCGTAATAGCGCCGGGCCAGATCAACGATGCGATGCCCTGCCTCCTTGAACAGCTGCTCGCGATCGGCGTGAGTGGCGAGGGTGGTGCCATTACCCGGCAGCGACAACCCAAGCGCCTCGGTGAGGCAGTTCATCGAGTTGGCAGTAAACATGCCCGAACACGAGCCGCAGGTCGGACAGGCGGAGCGCTCTACTGCGGCCACCTCCTCGTCCGAGCGGCTCTCGTCGGCCGCCATCACCATCGCATCGACGAGGTCGAGCGAGATGACTTTGGTTTCCCATTTGACCTTGCCCGCCTCCATCGGCCCGCCCGAGACGAAGATCGCCGGAATGTTGAGGCGCAGCGCGGCCATCAGCATGCCCGGGGTGATCTTGTCGCAGTTCGAGATGCACACCAGCGCGTCCGCGGTGTGGGCATTGCACATGTACTCGACGCTGTCGGCGATGAGCTCGCGCGAGGGCAGCGAATACAGCATGCCGCCATGCCCCATTGCAATGCCGTCATCCACCGCGATGGTATTGAATTCCTTGGCGACACCGCCTGCAGCCTCGATCTCGCGGGCGACGAGCTGACCCAGGTCCTTCAGGTGGACATGGCCGGGCACGAACTGGGTGAAGCTGTTGGCGATCGCAATGATCGGCTTTTCGAAGTCGCCATCCTTCATGCCGGTGGCGCGCCACAGGGCGCGGGCACCCGCCATGTTGCGACCGGCGGTGGACGTGCGGGAACGATACTGGGGCATGACGGTGCTCCGAAAACACGACTGGAAAGCGTGCGATTCTAACGCGCTCAACGAAGCATGCGTATCATCCCCGCTCTCGCCTTTCGCCAGGAGTCGTCATGCAGCAGCTCACTCCCGCTACCGAACCATCTGCCGAGCCCACTTCCGACGTGGGCTTCGACCTCGACGCGGCCGAAATCCGTGTGCTCGGCGTGCTGATCGAGAAGGCCTTCGTCACCCCCGACGCCTATCCGATGTCGGTCAACGCCATCCTCACTGGCTGCAACCAGCTCACCGCGCGGGAACCCGTCCTGAGCCTGTCCGAAGGCGAGGTGCAGGCCGCCATCGACAGTCTGATCGGCCGCCGACTCGTCGCCAAGCGCGACCAGCCCAGCGCCCGCGTCGCCAAATACGAACATCTGGTGCGCCTGCGCCACTCGCTGCCGCCAGCGGAGCAGGCTGTGCTGGCAACGCTGATGCTGCGTGGGGCGCAGACCGCGGGCGAACTGCGCCAGCGCTGCGAGCGCCTGCATCGCTTCGACGACATCGCTGCGGTGGACGCGGTGCTGGAACATCTCGCGGAAAAGTACCCGCCACTGGCAACTTCACTGCCGCGCGCGCCTGGCACCAAGGAAACGCGCCATGTCCATCTGTTGGGCGGCCAGGCGGCCGTCGCAGAGATGGTGGAGTATCAGCAGATCGGCAGCGGCGCCGCGGGCGGGCGTGGGCGGATTGCGGAACTCGAGGATGAAGTCCGTCATCTCCGTGAGGAGCTCGACAGCCTGCGAGGCGAATTTGATACGTTCCGTCAGCAATTCGACTGACCTTCTCCGGATGGGCGCGCATCGCCGCACGCCCCTTTAGCCTCTGTGCCCCCGTAGCCCAAACCCGCCCATGCTGATCCATCCGCAGTTTGACCCCATCGCCTTCTCCCTCGGCCC
Organism: Thauera sp.; assembly: GCA_035433105.1. Classification (GTDB taxonomy): domain Bacteria; phylum Pseudomonadota; class Gammaproteobacteria; order Burkholderiales; family Rhodocyclaceae; genus Thauera. The sequence goes on along the minus strand of DAORUJ010000015.1, from coordinate 19,968 downwards.
GCTCTCGGTGCGCTGGTACGGACTGATGTACCTGATCGCCTTCACGCTCTTCATCGTGCTCGGCCGCCAGCATGCGCGCCGCCGGCCCGAACTAGGCTGGAATGCGCCGATGCTGGACGACCTGCTGATGTACGGCGTGCTCGGCGTGATCGTGGGCGGTCGCCTCGGCGAGGTGCTGTTCTTCCAGCCCGGCTACTACCTGCAGCATCCCGCGGAGATCCTCGCCATCTGGAAGGGGGGAATGAGCTTTCACGGCGGCTTCCTCGGCGTGCTGGCCGCAATGTGGCTATACGGTCGTCGCCATGGCAAGGGATTCTGGCAAGTGACGGACTTCATCGCCCCGTTGGTGCCGACCGGCCTGGCGGCCGGACGCATCGGCAATTTCATCAATGGCGAGCTGTGGGGGCGCCCGGTGGAGACCGACCTGCCCTGGGCCATGGCCTTCCCGTGGGTGGACGCGCTGCCGCGCCACCCCTCCCAGCTCTACCAGGCGCTGGGGGAGGGCCTGCTGCTGTTCTTGATCCTGTGGTGGTACGCCGCCAGCCCACGCCCCCTGCGTGCAGTGTCTGCCGTCTTTCTGATCGGCTACGGTGCCCTGCGCTTTCTCGTGGAGTTCTTCCGCACGCCGGACCCCGGCATCTTCGGCACCCTGTCACTTGGGCTGTCCACCGCTCAATGGCTCTGTCTGCCCATGCTCATCGCTGGTATCGCAGTGCTCCTGCTCAGCACCCGTTCTAGACAGCACAGCACCCGATGACTTCCATCGAGCTCGGCCTGGATACCCGATAGATCGGTATGCGAGTGTGACATCCCTCCTCACTGGCCCACGCAATTCGGCTGGTCGTCATGCAGCAGGCGTTATGATCATGCGATGACGCACAAGCACTCGGGAACACCATGACGGGAACCGGACTCGTATCGCGCAGCCTGTCGCGCATGAAGCAGTTGATGAGCAGCCGCGGCGAACAACAATCCGAGCCCACAGCACGGGCTCTGGAAAGAGTTCGCGGCCAGTTGCACGAATGCGCGGAAGGACGGGGCGGCGAGATTTCGACGCGCCAGCGCGCGGCGCGTCTGGCTGAAACCTACCTGCGCCTCGATGACAGCGGACGCCTTGCCGTGTTGCGCATGATTGCACTTGAGTTCGGCCCTGACCCGACTCGCATCGAGGCCGCACACATGGCCTACCAGGCTTCGGTGGGGACGCCCTCACAGTGGGATGCAGAAGCCCAGTTGCGTGCAGCGATGCGTTCGCAGCGGCTGCGGATCCTGACCCAGTTCAATTCCATCCCGCAGGGCGTCAAGTTTCTCGTCGACCTGCGCGCCGACCTGCTGCGCTTCATCGCCGATGACCCGCTGCTGAAGCCCCTGGACCGGGAACTTGAAGCACGCCTGTCAGCCTGGTTCGACGTCGGCTTCCTTGAGCTGCAGCGCATCACCTGGGCCTCGCCGGCCGCACTGCTCGAGAAGCTGGTCGAATATGAGGCAGTGCACGAGATCCGCTCGTGGGACGACCTCAAGAACCGCCTGGATTCCGACCGCCGCTGCTACGCTTTTTTTCATCCCCGGATGCCGCTCGAGCCGCTGATCTTCGTCCAGGTGGCACTACTGGAGGACCTCGCCGACGACGTCCAGCGCCTGCTCGACATCGAAGCCCCCTTGAGCGATGCCAGCAAGGCCACCACGGCGATCTTCTATTCGATCAGCGCGACGCAGCCCGGCCTGCGCGGCGTATCCTTCGGCAATTTCCTGCTCAAGCGGGTGGTCGACGACCTGAAGCGCGATTTCCCGCGCCTCAAGACCTTTGCCACCCTGTCGCCCGTCCCTGGACTGGCGCGCTGGGCTCAGCGCAATCCGCATGAACTGGCGGACGTGATCAACGCGGCCGATCGGAAACGCCTCGCGGCGGCCGGCGTTGCCGAACTCGAGCCATCCAGCCTCGCCGCTCTGCTCGAAGACAGTGGCGACTCGGAGTCCGACTCACAGATCGTGCAAGCCCTGCGCGAACCCTTGCTGCGAATGGCAGCACGCTACCTCGTGCATGCGAGTCGTGGTGGCCAGCCAGAGGACGCCGTTGCCCGCTTCCATCTCGGCAACGGCGCGCGCATCGAACGCCTGAACTGGCTGGCCGACACTTCGCCGAAGGGCTTGGCTCAATCCTGGGGGATCATGGTCAATTACCTCTACGATCCCGACCGTATCGAGGCCAACCTCGAAGCCTTTGCTGCAGGCGGGCGCATTGACGCCTCAAGCGCAGTGAAGCGCCAAGCCAAGCGTTGAATTCGCAGCGCACTCCGACGCCCTGGACTGGCAGCCAGATTTCGCCCAGGAATACTCAAACAACCCGCACCCAGCCATGCTTTTAGCATAGACTGGAGGCGGCTGGACCACCCTGATGTCCTTCACATTTCGACACTCCTCGATTCGCTTCCGATTGCTGCTGGCCAGTACCACCGTACAGGTGGTACTGCTCAGCCTGCTGCTGGCCAACAGCGTGCGTCTGATGAACAACGCGGCATCGGCGAGTCTCGACACCACCATCAGCCAGAATGCAAGCATGCTGCACGCGATGGCCACAACTTACGGCGAGCAGCGACGCTATGAAGCGTTGGAGGATGTGCTCGGCGAACTGCTGGTCGGCGCGACGGAAGGACTGGTCTATGTGCGCATCGTCACACCAACCCTGGAACCCCTCGTCAACGCCGGGCTGTCCGAAATGGCGGAGCTACCCAAACCGACGGTAATCCGCACTGGCTTCTTCGAGGGTGTGCTCGGCAACGAAGTCGTGCATGTGCGCCACCCCTTGCTGCTCCCGCGCAACGAAGTCGGCTTCCTGCAATTCGGGGTATCGGTATCCGGCCTTGCCGCGGCCCGCCGCGCAATCACCGAGCAGGGCCTGGTCATCGCGCTGGCCGAAATCGCCCTGACCTTCCTGCTGCTGTCGACGGTGGGCTACCTGCTCACACGCAACCTCGGGCGTTTGCTCGCGGGAAGCCGGGCCATCGCGGACGGCCACCTTGAGCACCGGGTACCCTCCCATGGCAACGACGAACTCTCCGTCATCTCCCGCCACTTCAACATTATGGCGGCCACCCTTCAACGACGGGTTGCGGAACTGCAGGAGACGGCAGGACGGCTAAAGGCCAGCGAGGAACGTCATGCGCTCGCCCTGCGCGGCGCCAACGATGGCCTGTGGGACTGGGACCTCCCCGCCGGCACGGCCTACTATTCGGACCGTTTCTGCGAGATCCTCGATCTGCCGCCCGGCGGCCTCGCCGACACGCCCGATGCCTTTCTCGACTACATCCACCCGGAAGAGCTACCGACCTACCGCGAACGCATGATCGAACACCTCAAGGGCAGAAGCACCCAGTTCATGATGGAACACCGGGTTCGGCTGCCCGATGGCGAGTACCGCTGGGTGCTTACCCGCGGCGTCGCGCGCAACAGCGGCACGCCGCAGATCTCGCGCATGGCGGGCTCGATCAGCGATATCGACATGCGCAAGCGCGCCGAAGAACAACTGATCCACGACGCCCTGCACGACGGACTGACCGGCCTGCCAAACCGGGCGCTGTTCATCGAACACGTCAACCACGCCCTGGCCCAGCGTCGGCGCGCCGACGAAGAGGATGACGACGAGTACGAAGTCGCGGTGGTCGCCATCAACGTCGAACGCTTCAGCCTCGTCAATGACAGCTATGGACACGCGGTCGGAGATGAATTGCTGCGGCGCGTCGCGACCCACATCACGGCGGCGATGCGCGAGGGTGATGTAGCTGCGCGCGTGGGTGGAGACCAGTTTGCCGTGCTGCTGAACGACCTGTCGAGCTCAGCTGACGCTCTGCGCATCTGCGAAACACTGGTGGCGCTGCCCTCGTTCTCGGTACCGACCGCCGATCGCATCCTGCACCCGCGCTGCCGAATCGGCATCGCCTTGAGTGAAGCCCAGGACGAAGACGCACAGGCCTTGTTGCGTGACGCCGACAATGCGCTGCACACGGCGCGCCAGAGTGAAACCGCGCCAATCGAGTTCTTCCACGCTTCAATGCACACCCAGGCGGTGCGCGCCCTCCAGCTCGAATCCGACCTGCGCTGGGCGCTCGCTCATGGGGGCCTGGCGGTGCATTACCAGCCCATCGTCTCGCTGTCGGATCAGCGCACCGCCAGCTTCGAAGCCCTGGTGCGCTGGCCCCACGCCACTCATGGACTGCTGTCGCCCTCCGAATTCATCCCGCTGGCCGAAACGCTCGATCTGATTCACGACCTGGGCATGGAGGTGCTGCGCATCACCTGCGCCGACATCCGCAACTGGAAGAACCTCCCCGAACAACTGCGCCCCCGCGTCAGCGTCAATCTTTCCGCCCGACAACTCGCCCGCCCGACGCTGGCCACCGAGCTGCTTGCGGTTATCGATCGCAACGGGCTTCCTCACAACCTGATCCGCTTCGAGGTCACCGAGAGCCTCCTTGCCCGCCCCGACGGCCCCGCAACACGAACGCTGCGGGAATTGCGCAGCGCGGGAATCGAGATCCTGATCGACGATTTCGGCACCGGATTTTCCACCCTGAGCTACCTCCATACGATGCCTTGCGACCAGGTCAAGCTCGATGGCTCCTTTGTGCGCTCGATCACCGAGGACCACCGACTGCAGGCGATCGTTCGGCGCAGCATCGAGCTTTCCCATGACCTTGGGATGACCGTGGTTGCCGAATGCATCGAGGACAAACACCAGCTCGAAGTCCTGCGCGATCTCGGCTGCGACTACGGGCAGGGTTATTATTTCGCACGCCCACAAAATCGTGACACGACGCTCCAGTGGCTGCGGCAGGAAGCGAATAAGGCCAAGCAATGAAATACAAACTGGAAACCCTTGCCGCCCTCGTGGCCCTGCAGGCCGCGCCTGCCAGCGCCGGGATGGATGCGATCACAGTCTCCGGCTTCGGCACCCTCGGTGCAGTGCAGACGCGCTCCGACGATCTACAGTTCATCCGCGTAGGCATCGAGGCCCCCAGCAAGAAGACGATGGGCTACGGTGCCGACACCGTCCTTGGCATACAGACCAACTTCCGCCTAGGCGACAGCGCCGAAGCCGTGCTTCAGGTGTTGAGCCGTGAAACACCGAAAAACAATTACACCCCCCGCGCCTCACTTGCCTTCCTGAGCTTCTCGCCCTCCCCCGAATCCACGCTGCGAGCGGGGCGGCTTCGTCTGCCGATGTTCATGCTGTCGGACTCGATCGACATCAACTATGCCCATCCCTGGGTGCGTCCTCCGGTGGAGGTCTATGGACTCAGCCCCTTCTCCGACCTGAACGGTATCGACTTCCTTTACCGCCGACGAATCGGCGATCTGGATGTGGAACTCCACCCCTACTTCGGAAGCAGTCGGCTCGATATCGTCGAAACCGGGCGCACATCGCTCTCACGGCTGCGCGGCCTGAACCTCGGACTGTCCAGCGGCGCCCTCACGCTCCACCTCGGCTACGCGCGCGCGCGCCTCGACGTGCGCTGGGGCGACTCGTACTCCAAGCCCCTGCTGGATGCCCTGCAATCTGCTCCCGGAAACGAGGGCCTACTTGCTCAAATGCAGGGCACCAACGCCGCCACCTCATTCACCTCCGCGGGCTTTCAGTGGGATGACCAGCGCTGGCTGCTGATCGGCGAGTACGCCGCACGCCGCGCCGCGGCCTTTGTGAACAGTGCCCACGGCTGGCATCTCACAGCGGGTTACCACATCGGACCGGCCACGCCTTACGTCAGAATCGCCCGTACCGTGCAGGACCGCCAGGTGGTGAGTGAACACTTCGTTGCGGGCGAGCCGGAATTGCGAGGCTTCAACGTCGCCCGCAATGGCGCACAGCGCAGCATTGGCGCAGGCCTGCGCTGGGACCTGCGTCAGAACACGGCCATGAAAGTCGAAGTTGCGCGCATGCGCACCGACCGCGATGCATGGGGCTCCTTCTTTCCCATCGGCGACGTCGCCACCACACGCGTCAGCGATCGCACGATCAACACCTTGAGCGTCTCGATCGATGTGGTTTTCTGACCGACTCAGTCCCCCCAGACCCTGGATCGCGCTCCTCGCGGCTCTGTTGCTCGCGCTCGTCCCGAGCGCAGCACGCGCCGACATCCTGATCGTCACGGCGGCCGACAGCGCAATCGAGCAACTCAGCCGCGACGAGGCAGAACAACTCTACCTCGGTCGGAAAGCCTCGCTCTCCGCCTCCACCCCTTTGCAGCTGCTTGACCTGCCCCCCGGCGAGTTGCGCGACCAGTTCTACCGCCTGCTGACGGGCAAGAACCCCATCCAGACCCGTGCCTACTGGTCGCGCATGGTGTTTACCGGTCGGGCCCTGCCACCCAAGGAATCCGGCGGCGAACAGGACACCCGCCGGCTTCTGCTCGAAACCCCTGGCGCCGTCGGCTATCTGTCCTCGAGCTACGCTGACGATCCTGCGCTGCGCATCCTGCTGCGCCTCAAGTAGCCGCTCGCGGCTGCGGACTGCCGCCGCACCCTCTGCGCTTCCAGCAGGCGCTTGGCCTCTGATCGCCCGACCCCGTCGCCCGACCCCGTCGCCCGACCCCGTCGCCCGACCCCGTCGCCCGACCCCGCTCGCAATACCGCGACAACAGGATTGACTCGCTGACTGCACACATGCTGTAATGCGAATCGTTCTTATTGTTATATTTATCTAATGCCCTCCCAACAGGATCCGTGCTCAGCGGAAATCGGTGGCAGTGAACTTGACGATCAAGCCATTCCCACAGGCACTCCACCGGCCGCAGACACACTGTTGTCGAGCCATGCGCTGCTCGGCGGCCGCAATGCGGTGAAGATCGAGCATCAGGGCGTGCAGTATGTGCTGCGCGCAACGCGGTCCGGAAAGTTGATCCTGACCAAATAAGTCACCCACGCATCCGGGCACAATCAAGCAACGAGGCTAAAATATGTACGTCTGTGTGTGCAATGCCGTCACCGAACGCCAACTCGTCGCCGCGGTACGCGAAGGGGCAACGACGCTGCGCCATCTGCGCCGGGACCTTGGCGTGACGGCCGAATGCGGACGTTGCGCGCGCTGTGCGCATGAGTGTTTGCGCTCGGCGCTGTCGGAGCACACCGGCAAGCCCGCAACGACAAGCCCTGTGTTCGCCCGGTCCACATTTCCGCTCGCTCTGGAGGCAATATGAAAGGCGACAAGAAGGTCATACAGTTTCTGAACAAGCAGCTCACCATCGAACTGACCGCGGTCAACCAGTACTTCCTGCATGCGCGCATGTACAAGAACTGGGGCTTCACAAAGCTTGGCAAGCACGAATACGACGAGTCGATCGAGGAGATGAAGCATGCAGACATGCTCATCGAGCGCGTGCTGTTCCTTGAAGGCCTCCCCAATCTGCAGAACCTCGACAAGCTGCTGATCGGCGAGCACGTTCCCGAGTGCATGCAGGGCGATCTGACGCTCGAACTCGGTGGTCGCGCCAACCTGGTCGAGGCGATCACCTACTGTGAATCCTGTAAGGATTACGTCTCACGCGAGCTGTTCGAGCACATCCTCACCGATACCGAAGAGCACATCGACTACCTCGAGACTCAACTCGGGCTGATCGAAAGCGTGGGGCTACAGAACTATCTTCAATCGCAGATGGCGCCGAGCGCTTCCTGATTCTTCCGGCACGCGGCCGCATCGGGCGCATGCCTTTCCCGCCGATGAACTCCGCTGCCTACGTCCTTCCGCCGTTGCCGCTCCATCCCCCCATCGCCTCCAGCACGCGCCCCAGCCTCGCGCCGGGCGCCGTCGTGCATCCGGCCGGACTTCGGACGGGGCATGCTCAGGGCAGTCGACTGCAACGTGCAAGCGTGGCGGGGCTGGTCGTCGTCGCCCACCTGGCCGGGCTGGTCACTTTGGCGCAGCTCGCGATGCGGCCGGTCATCATCCCTGAGCTGACGACGATCAGCCTGGCGCTCATCCCCACTGAACCGGCCGTTGAGCCGCTCGCCCCCGCACCGGCCCAGCCTCCGGCACCGCCCGTGGAAAAGGTGGAACGCATCGAAAAGGTCGAGCCTCCACCGCCACAGGCAGCCAAACCGCCGCCCCCCACGCCTCAGCCAAAACCCAAGCCAGCCCCTCTCCCCAAGCTCACGTCGTCTCCGACCGCGCTCCGCCAGCCCGAACCCGCGCCAGCGCCTGCTCCGTCTGCGCCTGCCGAGCCCGTTGCAGCCGCCCCCGTTGCGCAAGCACCTGCCACTGCGGCGCCTGCGGCCTCGACCCCGGTCACGGCTGCACGCTTCGATGCCGCTTATCTGAACAATCCTTCGCCGGCATACCCCATGCTGTCGCGTCGCCTGCGCGAGGAAGGGCAGGTCATGTTGCGTGTGCTCGTTGCACCTGACGGCCGCCCCAGCCGCATCGAACTGCGCACCAGCTCTGGCTCGGAGCGGCTCGACCGCGCCGCCGAGGATGCCGTCGGCCGTTGGCGCTTTGTCCCTGCACGTCGCGGCGACACCGAGGTCGAGGCCTGGGTGCTGGTGCCGATCGTCTTCAAACTGAAAGGAAGCTGAACCATGGAAACAACGCAGGCCTTCGGTCTTGCCCACCTGTGGGCGCAATCCGATGCAATCATCCGCGCCGTGGGACTGACCCTGCTGCTGATGTCGGTCACAAGCTGGTACCTGATTCTCGCCCGCGGCCTGCGTCAGTTGCGCACGCGCCGTCATGAAGGCGCGATCGAATCCTTCTGGGCCGCAGCCGACCTCGACAGTGGGCTGAAGCGCCTTAGCCTGCAGGCGCCGGAATCACCCTTCGAAGCACTCGCGCAGCAGGGTGCGGCCGCCGCCCAGCATGTCCGCCGTCATTCGCGCGGCGACACCCTGGGCGGCAAGCTCAATGCCGATGAAGTCATCACCCGCGCAATGCGCAAGTCGATCGCGCTTTCGACCTCCGGGCTGGAATCGGGCATGACGCTGCTGGCCTCGATCGGTTCCACCGCCCCCTTCGTCGGCCTGCTCGGCACGGTGTGGGGCATCTATCATGCACTGGTGAACATCAGCGCGTCGGGCATGGCCACCCTGGACAAGGTCGCCGGGCCAGTCGGCGAAGCGCTGATCATGACGGCCTTCGGCCTGTTCGTCGCCATTCCCGCGGTGCTGGCCTTCAACGCCATCACCCGCAGCAACCGTGTCGAATTGGCCGAACTCGACGCCTTTGCTCATGATCTGCTGGCCTGGTTCTCGACCGGCGCCCGCATCGCATCCGTCACCACACACTCGGGCGTTGAGCACGTTTGGGAGACCGCAGCAGCCACACCGGTCCACGGAGCAACATGATGGCCTTTGGCAGCTTCAATGGCGGCGACAGCCGCCCCTTGCAAAGCGACATCAACATGGTGCCGCTGATCGACGTCATGCTGGTGCTGCTGATCGTATTCATGATCACCGCGCCGCTGCTGACGCACTCGGTCAAGATCGATCTACCCCAGGCTTCCAGCCAGCCCATGCAGGAAAAGCCCGAGACCGTGTCACTGTCGATCGACGCCGCCGGGCAGCTGTTCTGGAACAACGACAAACTCGACGATGCCGCCCTGCCGGCACGCTTGAGAGCCGCAGCCGAGCAGCAGCCGCAGCCCGAACTACACCTTCGGGCAGACCAGGACACGCGTTATCAGAAGCTGGCAGAAGTGATGTCGCAGGCACGCGAAGCCGGCATCGAGAAGATGGGCTTCATCACCCAACCTGACGTCGACACAGGCGGGCGCTGAACGCCCGCCCGGGTTGAACGCTCGGGACGGGCGCCAACGGCCTTGCCCGGTGCCTCAGACAGCATACTTCGGGCGGCGTACGTCAGCTGCGCTTGCTGCGCACACGGACGATGACGTCGACCTGCTCAAGTTCCATGCCTTCAGGCAGGCGCGGCATGCCGATCACCGTGAGTTCGCCAGCGGCGACATCGGACACCTGGCCGGTATCGATGTCGTAAAAATGGTGATGCGGGTCGGTGTTCGAATCAAACACCACCCGGTCCGGATCGACGATCAGTTCACGCACCAGATTTTTCTCTCGGAACAGTCGCAGCGTGTTGTAGACCGTCGCACGCGAGGTCTCGGGCGAACGCGCCCGCACCCGCTCAAGCACCTGATCGGCCGACAGATGCACCGGACGCGCAAACAGGACACGCGCGATCTCGATGCGCTGCTGGGTGACAGGGACGCCGACCCTGCGCAAGCAGGTGATCGCGTCTTCAGTGGTATCAACGTTCATGTCTCTCTCCGGGCTCGCCCTGGGTCTGGATCTTGTCTTCGGGAAGGTATCGAAGCGCAGTCAGCCTGCGCTTGCTGATCGATCCCTGCTGAAAGGCCCGGCCGTCCGCGCGGAATCGGCCGGGCTCGCACTACCTGCTTACTGCCAGGGGTTGGGCTTGGGCGTGTCGTTGGACGATGCCGGCAGCAAGGGCATGACGAAAGTCGGCTGGTCGCCGGTCAGCGTCTTCAGGAAGGCGACGATGTCGGAGATTTCCTGTTCGCTGTACTTGCGCCCCAATTGCAGGCGACCCATGACGTCGACCGCCTGCTCCAGCGTCGCGGCCTCGCCGTCGTGGAAATAGGGATAGGTGAGTTCGACGTTGCGCAAGGTCGGCACCTTGAAGTTCATCCGGTCTTCATCCTTGCCGGTGACGGCAGCGCGGCCTTCGGCAGGGTTGTTCGTCTTGTAAGGCTCGAACAGCCCCATCTTCTGGAACGAAGTACCACCTAACGCCGGGCCGTTGTGACAGGCCACACAGCCGCTTTCCTTGAACAAACCGTAGCCGGCAAGTTCGCGATCGGTCAGCGCCTTTTCGTCACCCTTGAGCCAGGCGTCGAACGGCGAATTGGGTGTCACCAGGGTTTCCTCAAAGGAAGCGATCGCCTTGGTGATCTTGTTGATGTCGATGGCGGCCGAACCGAACACCGACTTGAATTCGGCCACGTAACCCGGGATCGAGCGCAGCGTGTCCACCGCCAGATCATGGGTGAAGGCCATTTCGCCCGGGTTGGCGATTGGCCCGCCGGCCTGCTCCTTCAGGTCAGCGGCGCGGCCGTCCCAGAATTGCGCCACGGCCAGGCTGGAGTTCAGCACGGTGGGCGAGTTGATCGGGCCTTGCTGCCACTTGTCGCCGATGGAGGTCTTCAGATTGTCGCTGCCGCCCATCGACAGGTTGTGGCAGGAGTTGCAGGAAATGAAGCCCGAGCGCGACAGGCGCGGATCGAAGAACAGCTTCTTGCCCAGCTCGACCATGCCGGGGTTGGTGATCTTGGCTGGCTCGATCGGCTGGATCGGTTCGTCGCGAACCGTTGCTGCCCAGGCGGTACCGGTCATGACCAGCGCGGCTGCAATCGCAATCGCCTTTAGTTTCATGGTGCTCTCCTTGCATGATTGAAGCGGGGTGTCGAAGTTTTTTAGACAGCATCTAAATTAAGATGCATTAGACCCTTCTGATGCAGATGCTTTATTGATCCAGATCAGAAGTCGTGCCCGCAGGGGCAGGGGGCGCGCTGCAATGCGATACAAACCCGCATGCAGCGAACGACTATGCTTGGGCGACTGTCTCCTCCCTGTCGTCGCACTTTACGCATCGCGACCTCACCCTGCCGCAGCCGGCCTTGTTTCCAGCCTCATCAACCCCGATCGCCCCGAATGCAATGAGCTCATCCCCGAATCAGTCCAAGCCTCCCCGTCGCTGGGTTCGCAGCGGCGTCGTCTTCGCCGTGCTGGCAATCGCCGGTTTCAGCGCCTGGCTGGCATGGCCCCAGCTATTCGCCGGCAAGGACCCGATCGCGACCTACCAGTTCGCCACGGTGCAGCGCGGCGACGTCGAAGACCTCGTGACCGCCACCGGCACGCTGCAGCCGCGCGACTATGTCGATGTCGGCGCCCAGGTGTCGGGCCAGTTGAAGAGAATCCATGTCGAGGTGGGCAGCGAAGTGAAAGCCGGCGAACTGCTGGCCGAGATCGACCCCACGGTGTATCGCGCCCGCGTCGACGCCTCGCGCGCTCAGTTGCGCAACCTGCGCGCCTTGCTCAAGGACCGGGAGGCCCAGCTCACGCTCGCCCGCATCCAGCTTCGCCGCCAGCAAGCCTTGATGGCCGAGGATGCAAGCACCCGGGAAAACCTGCAGACGGCTGAGGCGAACGCCCAGTCGGCTGCCGCGCAGCTGGAAGCAGTGGGTGCGCAGATCGAACAAATCGAGTCCACCCTGCGCGCCGACGAGGCCAACCTCCAGTACGCCCGCATCCTGTCGCCGATGAGCGGCACCGTGGTGTCGATTACCGCCCGCCAGGGCCAGACGCTGAACACCAACCAGCAGGCACCGGTCATCCTGCGCGTGGCTGACCTTAGCACCATGACGGTGCAGACCGAGGTTTCCGAGGCCGACATCAGCCGCCTCAAGCTGGGCATGGAGGCCTACTTCACCACCCTGGGCGGGAGCGGCAAGCGCTGGCAGGGCAAGCTGGAAAAGATCGAGCCAACACCGACCGTGACCAATAACGTCGTGCTCTACAACGCGCTGTTCGATGTACCCAACCCGGATGGGCTGTTGATGACGCAGATGACGGCGCAGGTGTTCTTTATCGTCAACCAGGCGAAGGACGCGCTGTTGGTGCCAATGGCGGCACTGACGCAGGGCATTGCCGCTGCCCGCCCCAGCAGCAAGGCACCCACCGCACCAGGCAGCGGCGCCGGCATGGGAAGCGGCCGCACGAGCGGACAAGGCACGAACGACGGGGCCACCCGAACGGCTCCGGCGACCGTCAAGGTGCTCGACGCGAGCGGCACGCTACAGGAGCGCAGGGTTCAGGTCGGCGTTTCCAACCGCGTTCAGGCCCAGGTGCTGTCCGGCCTCGACGAGGGCGAACGCGTCGTGTCCGGCCGTAGCGGCAGTGCCAGTGCCGGTGGCCGCCCATCCATGCCGCCCCGTCTATGAAAATCGAGCAGCTTCCCGCCGCCGCCGTCGAGGTGGCGCTCACGACGCATGCAGGCGCAGCCACGCCGCTGATCGAACTCAGTGACATCACCCGCAGTTTCCGCAATGGCGAAGTTGAGACGCGGGTGCTGCATGGCATCGACTTGCGCATCTACGCGGGAGAGTTCGTCGCCATCGTCGGCGCCTCGGGCTCGGGCAAATCGACGCTGATGAACATTCTCGGCTGCCTCGACCGTGCCAGTAGCGGCCGCTATCGCTTCATGGGCGAGGACGTCGCCGACTTCGACCGCGATGCACTCGCCCGCGCACGGCGTGAAACCTTCGGCTTCGTGTTTCAGAGCTACAACCTGATCAACGGCGCCAGCGCCCGCGACAACGTCGAAGTACCGGCAATCTATTCCGGCATGCCGCGCGCCGAACGTCACCAGCGCGCAGAAGAACTCCTGTCAACGCTGGGCCTGGCCGAGCGTATCCACCATCGCCCCAGCCAGCTTTCCGGTGGCCAGCAGCAACGCGTGTCGATCGCCCGCGCGCTGATGAACGGCGGGCGCATCATCCTGGCTGACGAACCCACCGGCGCACTCGACAGCAAGAGCGGAGCCGAGGTCATGAAGCTGCTGCACGAGCTGTCCGCAGCCGGTCACACAATCATCCTCATCACCCACGAACGCGAGGTCGCCGAACAGGCGCAGCGCATCATCGAGCTGCGCGATGGCCGCGTCGTGTCCGATCCTGGTCCGCGTCTGCCCGAAGGCACCGAGCCCGACTTCGCCCCGCATATCGATCGCACCTCGCCGCTGTCCGACGTCCTCGAAGCCACCCGCACCGCGCTGCGGGCATTACGAGCGAACCTGTTCCGCGCAGTGCTGACGCTGCTCGGCATCGTCATCGGCGTGGCCTCGGTAATCGCCATGCTGGCAATCGGCGACGGCGCAAAGCAGAAGGTGGTCGACCAGGTCAGCGCAATGGGCACCAACCTGCTCACCGTGCGCCCCGGCGCCCCCAACACCCGCGGCCGCGACGCACCGGCTACCCTGGTCATGGAGGACGTAAAGGCGATTGCCGGGTTGCCCAACATCCTCGCCTCGGTGCCCGAACAGGGCGGCACAATCACCGTGCGAGCAGGCAACATCGACCACCGCACCAGCGTCAATGGCACCTCGGCCGACTACATCGTCGCCCGCAACTGGGAGCCGGCCTCGGGCACCTTCTTCAGCACCGCGGACGAAGCGCGCTACGCCACGGTGGCCGTGCTCGGGCAGACGGTAGCGAACGCCCTGTTTCCGGGTGAAGACGGAATCGGGCGCTTCGTGCTGGTCAACAACATCCCCTTCCAGGTCATCGGCGTGATGACCCCCAAGGGCGCCACGCCCTGGGGCCAGGATCAGGACGACATCGTTTTCGTCCCCTACAACACCGGCAGCCTGCGCCTCACCGGCCAGCGCTTCCTGCGCAACGTCACCGTGGCGGTCGAGGACGTGGCGGACATAGACGACACTCAGGCTCAGGTGCAGTCGATGCTGCTCGCCCGTCACGGCGTCGAGGATTTCCAGATCCGCAACATGGCCTCCATCATCGACACCGTGTCGGAAACCCAGAACACGCTCACCATCCTGCTCGGCACGGTCGCGGCCATCTCACTGCTGGTCGGCGGCATCGGTGTCATGAACATCATGCTGGTGTCGGTCACCGAGCGCACGCGCGAGATCGGCATCCGCATGGCCACCGGCGCACGCACCAGGAACATCCTGCAGCAGTTCCTGATCGAAGCCCTGGTGGTGTCGGCCGTCGGCGGACTGATCGGCGTGGCCGTCGGGCTGGGCAGCGCAGCGCTCATCGCCAGCTTCGGCACCCCGGTGCAGTATTCGCTAACGCCGGTCGTACTCGCCTTCAGTTGTGCCTTCCTCACCGGTCTGATCTTCGGCTATCTGCCGGCACGCAAGGCTGCCCGGCTGGAGCCGGTGGTGGCACTGGCCTCGGAATGAAGGCCAGGGCCTCTGCTCATGCCGCAAACACCACTCAAAACACCCACGCAATGCACCAACAGACCACGCCCTTCATCCGCCGCTTCAGTCTGACGATATTGTCAGCGGCGCTGCTCAGCGGCTGCGCGATCACCGAACCGGTGCTGCGCCCCGAGGTCCCACTGCCGTCAGCCTGGTCAGAGCGCCCGAACGGCGACACTGCGCCGCAGCCGCAGCTCACGGACACCTGGTGGCAGGGCTTCGGCTCGCCACAGCTCGACGCGCTGGTCGCCGAAGCACAGGTGTCTGCGCCCGATCTACGGATCCAGGCCGAACGCGTCATCCAGGCCGAGCTGGCGCTGCGTCAGACCGGCGCCTCGCTGCTGCCTGCACTATCGATCGGCGGCGACAGCGGTGTGCGCACTGTCGACAGCAATACGTCCCGCTCAACCGATATCGGCCTGTCCGCCAGCTACGAGCTCGACCTGTGGGGGCGGATTGGCGCCACCGTAACCGCCAGTCGTGCCGGCCTTGCGGCGAGCCGCTTCGACTACGATGCCGCCCGCTTGTCGATGAGTGCCAGCGTAGCCAGCACCTGGTTTCAGAGCCTCGCGCTGGAAGAACGGCTGGACATCGCACGCCAGAACCTGGCCATCGCCGAGCGTGTGCTGCGCGTCGTGCAGGCCCGTTATGACAACGGTGCCGCCTCGGCACTGGATCTCAGCCAGCAGCGCAGCACCGTTCTGACCCAGCGCAAGCTCATCGAACCGCTGGCCGTGCAGTTGCGCCAGACGCGCTCGGCACTGGCCATCCTGCTCGGCCGCAACCCACAGGCCCGCTTCATCGAGGGCGAGCGCCTTGCGGGCCTGACGGTCCCTACCGTCGCTGCCGGGCTGCCGTCGGAACTGCTGTTGCGCAGGCCGGATCTGGCCGCCAGCGAAGCTGGCCTGCTTGTCGCTGCCGCCAACGTGGCCGCGGCACGTGCTGCCCTGCTGCCAAGCATCAACCTTTCCGCCACTGCCGGCGGCGCCAGCACCGCGCTGCTGTCACTCGCCGACAGCACACGCACCCTGGCCCTTTCCGCCTCGGTGCTGCAGAAAATCTTCGATGGCGGCCGTCTCGCCGCCGACGTCGACATCCAGCGCTCACGCCAGCGCGAACTGCTTGAGAGCCACCGCAGCACCCTCCTCGCGGCGCTCAAGGAAGTCGAGGATGCACTCGCCAACAGCGCGCGCGACACCCGCCAGGAAGCTGCCCAGCGCGAAATTCTCGCCGAGGCACAACGCAGCCTGCGCCTGGCTGAACTGCGCTACCGCGAAGGCGCAGACAGCCTGCTGACGGTGCTCGACGCCCAGCGCACACTGTTCGCAGCACAGGATCAAATGGCACAACTCAGGCTCGCACGGCTGACAACTGCGATCGATCTCTACAAGGCCCTGGGAGGTGGCTGGCAGCACCCCGCCCAAACGGAATCTGCGGCCCAAACCTGAAGCGTGGCGCAACCCACATTAAGCCCGGATGAGGCTGCGATAACGCCCTTCCGTGGCCCACCCGTCACATTGAGAACAATTCGCAATCTCATTGACAGACATCAGCTGATTATCGAGAATAGCAAGCATCTGCAACAGCAGAGGGTGAGTTTGGACGGACATGGGTTGCACAATGCCCGCTCAAACTCGCCCTAGCCAGCCACTCCGGACCACCGGATCAGCCAGCCAAGCCAGCCCAATCAAGCTTGTCCCGGAAATCCGCAGGTCTGTCTGCGGCGCGATGCCTTACCCGTAACAATCGTCCGCCGCTCACCCCCAGCCGCTCGCAACACCTCCCCCACCCCGTCCTTGTCATGAGCGACGAGTGGGGCGCGTACGGCTGCCGGCAAACGGATGCGCAAGGTCTCTCAAGCCAGGGCTGATCACTCCCGACGTTCCCAAAAACCGTGATCAGGAAAACCCGATGTCCGTGAACAACCCCAAGACCAGGCAGCCCGCCTCGTTGCGCAAGCGACCCACCGCCACTGCCATGGCTGTAGGCCTGTCTACCGCAGTTCTGCTACCGGTGGCGGGCTTCGCCCAGGAACAAACGCCCGCCACCGAGTCCAAACTGGAGACGGTTAACGTCGTCAGCACCGCGCTGGAAGCCAACCCTAACGCCGAACCCGGCGTGCCTTACAAGGCGAAGTACTCGGGTGACGAGCGTCACAAGCGCGCGCTGGCCGAAACCGCGCAGAACATCCAGGTGCTGACCAAGGCCCAGATCGAGGACTCCGGCTACACCGACCTGCGCGAAATCCTCGATGCCCAGCCCGGCATCACCCTGGGCACCGGCGAAAACGGCAACGCCTTTGGCGACCGCTACGTCATCCGTGGCCAGGAAGCGCGCAGCGACGTCTTCGTTGATGGCCTGCGCGACCCCGGCATGACCATCCGCGAGAGCTTTGCCACCGAACAGATCGAGATCTCCAAGGGCCCCAACTCCAGCTTCGCTGGCCGCGGCACCTCGGGCGGCGCAGTCAACTCGGTGACCAAGCAAGCCACCACCGACTACTCCTACACCCGTTTGTCGACCGGCTTTGGCACCGACAAGCACACCCGCCTGACCCTGGACACCAACCAGGTCGTCAACGAAGACTTCGCCGTGCGTGCCAACCTGCTATATGGCTACGAGGAGATCCCCGACCGCGCCCCGACCGACCGCGAGCGCAAGGGCCTCGCCCTGTCCGGGTTCTGGGCCGCAACCGACAAGCTCGACCTCACGCTCGATTACTACGGCCTCGAAGCCGACGACAATCCCGACATGGGCGGCTTTCTCGTCGGCACGGTACCCAATCGCAAGCCCGCCAAAAACGTGCCGGTGTACGCTCAGTCACAAGACTTCCTGAGCTCGGACGTCGACATCGTCAGCGCCCGTCTGCGCTATCAGTTCGACCAGGACACGCGCATCACCAACCTGACCCGCGTGGGTCAGGCCGACAACGGCTACGTCGTCACCGGCGCACGCGCGGGCAGCTTCGGCGTCAACGACCCGCGTGCCGGAGCCTCGACCATCACCCTCAGCACCCACCAGGGCTGGCAGGAGGTCGAGTATTTCGTCAACCAGACCAACCTGCATCTTGACCGCGTTTTTGGCGGGCTCAAGCATGAGTTCATCTTCGGTCTCGAATACTCGGATCACAGCGTCCTGAACGGGGTGTACAACGTCTCGAACGCCGGCCAGAACTGCATCACCGGCAACACCGCGACCGCCAACAACGCCTGGTGCGCCATGGACGCAAACGGCGCAACGGTGAACGGCCTCGGCAACCTGATGAATCGCCAGATCGCAAAGGGTGCGTGGGATATCGACTGGAACGTGAAGACAGTGTCGCTGTCGGCGATGGACACGGTCGACCTGAGCGACAAGTGGACCGCCTTCGCCGGCCTGCGCTGGGATCGCTACGACTTCGACACCACCACCGTCTCGAGCGGCGTCACGACCCGGTACGACTACGCCGACAGCCTGTGGAACGGTCACCTTGGCCTGAGCTACAAGTTCCGCCCCGACGCCAACGTCTACTTGAGCTACGCCACCTCCAGCGACATCAACGGTGGCGAATCCGACGTCGGCTCGAGCTGCGGCTACGGTGGCATCTGCGTCGATAACGCCAACGGCGTCGCCATCGCCGACAGCGAGCCGGAGAAGACGCAGAGCATCGAACTGGGCACGAAGTGGAACCTGATGGGCGAGAAGCTGCTGCTGTCGGCCGCCCTGTTCCAGATCACCAAGTCGGACGTCATGGAGTCGGCTCCATCGGGCAGTGGCTACGAGTCCACCGGCGCGCTCAACACCGGCAAGAACCGCGTGCGCGGCCTGGAACTGGCGTTGACCGGTCTGATCACGCCCAAGCTTACCGGCCAGGCGGGTGTGGCCTTCATGAAGTCCAAAATACTCGAATCCAACGTGGCGGCAAACGAAGGCAAGACGCTGAGCAACTTCGCCGACAACACCGCCTTCGCCCAGCTCAAGTACCAGGCAACCGACAAGTTCGCGTTCGGTGCTGCGGCCAAGTACGAAGGCAGGAAGTACGCCGGCCAGCCGGACTCGGCCGCGGGCTTCAATGCCGACGGGCAGTACACCCAGCCGGTTCCGTCCTACACCGTGCTCGACCTGTTCGCGACCTATCGCGTCAACAGGAACATGGACGTGCGCGTCAACGTGGGTAACGTGACCGACAAGGACTACTACCTGGCGGCCTACCGCTCGGGCTCCTTCCTGTACATGGGTGATGCACGCAATGCCCGCGTCACTTTGAACTATGACTTCTAAGGCCTGATCGCCTCTCCCGTCGGGCTCGCGCCGCAGTGCGCGGCCCGGCCATTCGTCTTTCCCGGCACTCGCCAGCACCCCAATGTTGCGGGCCGCCCACCCATTGTCCAGACTACCTATGCAAACCCGACCCCTTCCCCCTCGCGAATCCTCGCCCGTTGCGCGCTCGATGAGTCGACGCCGAACCCTCCAGGCGATGGCCGCCGCACTCGCCGCCAGTGCGCTTCCGACGCAGGTTCGGGCCGCACCGAGCGCCGCCCGCGCCGTGATCGGCGCCGCGTGGCGAGGCCCGCGCGATGGCGATCCCAACTTTGCCGGCACCCTGGTCGCCGACTGGGAAGCACGCACGCTCCGCTTCGGCTACACGGTTCCACTACCCAGCCGGCCACACGGCCTGATGGCCGAAGCGGATGGTGGCTTGCTGGTGTGCTCTGCCCGCCCCGGCACCTGGATACTGCGCTGCGACGGACAGGGCAAGGTGATGCAGCGCATCGACGTTCAGGGTGAAGGCGAGTGCCGCCTCGGTGGCCATATCATCGCCTCAGCGAACGGCGAGCACTTGTATACGACGGAAACCGACTTCAGCATTGGCAAAGGCAAGATCGGCGTGCGCGAGCGCAGTAGCCTGCGCAAGATCGCCGAGTGGGACACCCACGGTCTGGACCCGCACCAACTCCTGCTCGATGCGCACGGCCATCTGTTCGTCGCCAATGGCGGCATCCCGCGCACCCCCAGCGACCGCA
>DAORUJ010000014.1:0-38697 GCA_035433105.1 Thauera sp. | reverse complement strand
CCAGGTCGTCGTAGAAGATGAACTCGTCGCAGTTGGCGATGAGCAGGTCGGAGGTCGACTGCTTCACGCCGACGCCGATCACCTGCTTCGCGTTCTCGCGCAGCTTCGACACCAGGGGTGAAAAGTCGGAATCGCCACTGATGATGACGAAGGTATCGACATGCGACTTCGTGTAGCACAGGTCCAGCGCATCAACGACGAGTCGGATGTCAGCCGAGTTCTTGCCCGACTGGCGCACGTGCGGAATCTCGATCAGTTCAAAGTTGGCCTCGTGCATCGAGGCCTTGAAACCCTTGTAGCGATCCCAGTCGCAATACGCCTTCTTGACGACGATGCTGCCCTTGAGCAGCAGGCGTTCGAGAACGCGGGTAATGTCGAACTTGTCATAGTTGGCATCACGCACGCCAAGCGCCACGTTCTCGAAGTCGCAAAAAAGCGCCATGCTGATGCTGTCGGCGGAAGACGCCATGGTTTTTCTCCCCTGAATATTGGGCGCGATGTTAAGGCCAAGCGCGTGCCCGCGCCAAACGCCGTGCTCCGGCCTGAGCTGGCCTTTACCTGCACGGAATGATGGGTATCATCATAGCTTGACCCACTACCGAGAGAGACCTGCCATGTTCGCTTCCCGCCTCCTCGTGACCTCCGTTCTGCTGACCCTTGCCGCCACCGCCTCGGCTACTGAGCACGCCTCCGCCAATCTCATCGACCGCCAGGGCCAGACCGTCGGTACCGCGACCTTCGTTGAAGGCCCTCAAGGCGTAGTCATCCACGTTTCCGCCAAGGGCCTGCCCCCCGGCCCGAAAGGCGTCCACATCCACAGCGTCGGAACGTGCGCGGATACCGACAAGGGCTTTGTTGCCTCCAAGGGACACCTGAATCCGGATGGGAAGAAGCACGGCCTGCTGAACCCCGAGGGCCCGGATGCAGGCGACCTGCCCAACCTGTTCGTCCATACCGACGGCAGCATCGAAGCCGAACTCTATACCCCGCTCGCCAGCCTCGACGGAAAGGCTGGGCGGGCAAGAATTCTCGATGAGGATGGCGCAGCGCTCGTCATCCACGAGAATCGGGACGATCACGCAGCACAGCCGATCGGCGGCGCTGGCGCACGGATTTTCTGCGGCGTGATCAAGGCTGAAACCAAGGCTGACTAAGTTCGTGCGCTTTTCCGGTCGTACCTTGGCAGCACTCGCAACCGTCTTGTTGACGGTGCTACCCGTCACCAACACTCGGGCTCAGCCGCTCGCGCCAGCACAGTCCGTCCCGTTGCACTCCAATGGCATTGGGCCACTGCTGCTTGGCGCCGAGCTCAAGTCCGCCGCCATTCGCGCCAGGCCGCTCGACCCGGTCGCACTTCCTGTCGGGCCGGGCTGCGACGGACGCGATGAGTTCGCTATCCGGATTGCTCTTTCGGGCGAGCCGGTAACGGTCATGGCGATGGCGGATGCCAACAGCAAGATCGAGGAAATCATCATCGAGGCGGACACCTTGCAGCGTGCCCGCACTGCCGACGGCGAGGCCTGCCTCGACCTTGCCAAGGATTTCGCCGGCAAGTTCAGCGCTGCGCTCGGCCCCTACCAGACAATCAGCAGCGAGCAGAAACCTGCCACGGTGGAGTACCACCTGAACTTCGCCGATGGCCCCAGCGTGCGTGCGCGCTGGTTCCGGGGCGGCGGGCACTGCGATTTCGCGCTGTACATCGTTCAGGCCAGCGACTGAGCCCAAAGACTGAGTCAGGATTTGTCCTTCAGCTCGGCATACAGCAAGGCCGCGCCAACCAGCAGGATGCACACACCGATACCGACATAGCCTGCGGCAAAGGTGCCGGTGGCACCGACTAGCAGCGCAAAAGCCGGCGGCCCCAGAACGACCCCGAAAAAGGTGAAAAACAGGGTGCCGCCGGTGAAAACGCCTGCCTGGCCCGGCGGTGCGAGCTGGGCGACCCGCGCCAGATAGACGCCGTTCCAGCCAATCGCGGTCGCACCGAACACCACGCTGACCAGCCCGACCGCAAGCAGCGACCAGTCCGGCTCGAAAGTCGCCGTCACCATCGAGGCCACCGCCATCGCAAAGGCAAGCAAGCTCAGAACAAGGTTCGGTGCCATCCAGCGGTCAGCAACATAGCCCCACACCAGCCGCCCAACCACTCCAGCGCCTTGAGACAACGAGAGGATCAAACCGGCGGTCAGCAGTGAAACGCCGTAATCGCTGGTCAGGTAGCTCACCAGGTAAGTGGTCAGGCAAAGCTGCATTGCACTCAGGAAAAAAGTGCAGATGGCCAGATTGCGAATATCCCGATGGGCAAACACCAGCCCGAGTGGACGCAACACCCCACCCAGCGAGAGGCCCTGCCCGGGATTCCGGTCGGCATCAAAACCGGGGCGCACCGTCTGCGCAATTGCCGCCATGACAATGCAGGCCGCACCCACGGTAATCGTCGCCCCCTGCCATTGCCACAGCAGCACGAGCGGCGGAACAATCAGCCCGGCCAGCGCCCCGCCCAGAGGAACGCCGGTCTGCTTCAGCGAGAACATGAGGCTCATCTGGTGCGGCGGCGTAGTGCGGGCCAGGATATGGGAGCTGGCCGGCGTCACCGGCCCGTAGCCCAAACCGATCAACACTGCGCTCACCACCATCGACCACAGTGAGCCGTCCGCGACCAGTAACAGCCCGCATCCGCACAGCACCAGGCAAACCTGGCTCACGCGGATCGCACCAAATCGCACAAGCAGATTCCCGCTCGCCAGCGTCGAAGCCATGGCGCCAGCATAGACCAGCGCCATGAACAGGCCCACCAGACTGGCCGGCATGCCGGTCGTCCGCGCCACCTCAGGTGCCAGCACCGGCACGGTCAATGCCGCCATGGCGGCGAGCACCTGGATGGCAAGCGTACTGACCAATGGAAGAATCATTTTATTCACACGCTGGTGCAGCAGGTAGAAGGGGGGAGCCGCAGTGAAACTGCTTACACGATCGGCTCCGGCACATCAAGTCGGTTGGCAGACACTCACATCACGCCCAGCGCCTTCGGCAGAAAGGTCGAGATGACCGGGATGTAGGTGATCATCAGCAGGAACACCAGCATGGTCATCAACCAGGGCATGACCGCCTTGCTCATCTCGGTCAGGCCGGCATTGGTGATGCCGCTGGCGACGAACAGGTTCAGCCCGACCGGCGGCGTGATCATGCCGATCTCCATGTTCACCACGATCATCACGCCGAAGTGGATCGGATCGATCCCCAGCGCCACCGGGAACGGGATCGGCGCTGGAGCACGAGGCCGTATGGCTGGCGTCCAACCTCTTCAGCGCGTAAGCAGCGACCGTAAACCATCCAAACAGGAAGCAAGAAACGACACCAACACCCCCTTGGCAAGGCAAGGATTTTGGGCACACGGGCACGAGGCGGGCACAAGATGAGCACTGTTCCCACGACACCCCAGACGCAAAAAAGCCAACCACCGTAAGGTGATTGGCTTTTAATGCTAAATTTGGTTGCGGGGGCAGGATTTGAACCTGCGACCTTCGGGTTATGAGCCCGACGAGCTGCCAGACTGCTCCACCCCGCGTCGGAGAAACAGCACTATAAACAATCAACGCTGCCCACACAAGAACTTTCGACAGGATTAGCAAAAATAACGCTAGCGGACGATGTATGAGGCATGGCCTTGGCTTCAGGGTCCCACCCCATTCCTTGCAAGGCGCAGAACCAAGCAGGGTGCATCACGTTCTACTCAGCATTTGTTGCACCAAGGGATGCATCACCTTGCGCTCGGTGCTGATGGCGTAGTAGTGCTCCTGCACCCCCTCGCATGCGCCAATCAGCCTGACCTGGCTGCGTTTCAGCAACTCTTTCTCCGCTGCCAGCGCCGCCGGAAACACCCCCAGGGCCGTGCTGCCGAACGTCTCCAGCAAGGCACTGTCCTCGATTTCTCCCACCACCCGTGGGCGCAACCCGTTGTGTACCAACCACCGGTCAAGCTGGCTACGCACGACGGAATGCGTGGTGGGCAACAACACCGGCACATGTTGTAGCGACGCCGGAAACCCCTCGTGCGCAACCTCCCACCAGTGCGGTGAGCCGTACCAGCCGATGTCCGAGGTCCCCAGCGAATGGCTGTGCACCTTGAGCTGCGAACTGGACGGCGCAGGATGGTCGGTCAGCACCACGTCGAGCTTGTGCAAAACCAGGTCGGCCAGCAGGTCGGCCACTTCCCCGTCGTCGCAGACCAGGCGCAGGTTGGCCACGCCCAGCACCGGCTGCAGCAGACGCCGCACTTCCAGCTTGGGCAGCCCATCGGCAATGCCCACTGCCAGCCGCGCTGATGGCGCCTGGACGGTGGCAAGCACCTGCTCTGGCAGCGCCTGGGACAACTGGAAGATCTGCTCTGCCTGCTGCAGCGCCACCGTTCCGGCTTCGGTCAACGCCAGTCCCCGCCCGGCAGGCCGGAGCAACTGACAGCCCAAGTCACGCTCGAGCTCACGCACCTGCGCGCTCACGGTCTGTACCGCCATGCCGAGCTGCTCGGCAGCCCGCGACATGCTGCCCGCCTTGGCCACAACCCAGAAGTAATACAGATGGCGATGGTTGAAGCTCAGACTCATCTTCAGTATTTACAGGAAATAGATTAACTTATTATCTTCTTTTTACGATGCCTTCAACACCTTACCGTACCCAGTCGAAAAAAATAACCGGTCACTTTTTCTGATTACAGGACATCACCATGCGTAAGCCTTGTATCCACTCAACTGCAGCTGCCGTAATTGCCTTGACCATCACCTCACTGGCGCTTCCTTCGCTGGCCCACGCCAAACGCATTGGCAGTACCAAATCCGCGCCTTCGAGCTTCAACAGGACGCCAGCCACGGCACCCGCCACTGCGGCAAAAGCGCCTGCCGCTGCTACTGCAGGGCCGACAGCGGCGGCGCCCGCTGTGGCCGGCCCGGGCCTGGGGAGAACCATGGGTGCCGCCGTCGTGGGTGGTGTGGTGGGCTCCATGGCCGGCAATGCGCTGGCAGGAGGCCTGTCACCGAACAATGATGCCGCCATGGCCAAGGAAGCCGAGGCTGTGGCTGCAGAAAAGGAGGCGCAGGATTTGCAGCGCATGGCCGATGAAGCCAAGGCCAAAGCGGAAGCTGCCCGCGCATCAATAAAGTAAACAAGACGAGTGCGCTTGCGCGCTTGCCAGATCCGAGCATCATCGGTGACGTCCGTACTGGGCGCCGGCCT
This sequence comes from Thauera sp., assembly GCA_035433105.1. Classification (GTDB taxonomy): domain Bacteria; phylum Pseudomonadota; class Gammaproteobacteria; order Burkholderiales; family Rhodocyclaceae; genus Thauera. Next base: position 33,468 of record DAORUJ010000014.1, on the reverse strand, counting down.
GAGGCTGTTCAACGTGCCCCAGGCGCTGCTGATGCTGCCGGGAATTGGAGGACCAGAGCAATGAGCATGCATCCCGAAGAATCCAGGGCAATCCTTACCCTGTGCCTGTTGGCGTCGTTTGCCGACGGCGACAAGCACGAGCGTGAGCGGGCGGAGATCAGGCGCGTCGCGCAAGGTTTTTCGCAGGACGACGTGATTCACCTCTCGACGCTCTACCAGGACGTGCTCATGAAGCGCGTCGCCTTGCCCGACGTCATCGAACAGCTGAAGAGCCCCGAGGCGAAACGGCTTGGTTACGAGATGGCGGTCTGTGTATGCGACGCTGACGGCACGCTGTCGGACACAGAGCAACGCTTCCTGGCCGAGGTACGGGCTGCGCTCGGCCTCGATGCCAGTGCCTCGGCGGCATTTGTGCAGGAAGCACAGGCCATCGCCGCGCTGCCGGTGACCGGTGAGGACCTCGCGGGCCCCGTCACAGACCTGCGCGCGGCGGTTGACGAGGTCGGACTCGACGATGCCATCCTCAAGGCGGCCATCCTCAACGGTGCGCTTGAGCTGCTGCCCGAGACGCTGTCGACGATGGCGATCATCCCCTTGCAGATGAAACTGGTATGGCGCGTCGGCACGGCGTACGGCTTCGAACTCGACCGCGGGCACATCAAGGACTTTTTGGCTACAGCCGGCGTCGGCCTGACCTCGCAGTATCTGGAACAGGCGGGCCGCAAGCTGCTGGGTGGGCTGTTGGGCAAACTGGGCGGCGGCCTGTTGCGTGGCGTGGGTCAACAAGCCGTGAGCACGGGTATGAGCTTTGCCACGACCTACGCCCTGGGTCAGGTAGCAAAGCGCTACTACGCCGGCGGACGCGAGCTGTCCACGCAGATGCTGAAGGAGGCCTATGCGAGCACCGTGCAGGAAGCCCAGGGTCTCAGCACCCGCTACCTGCCCGATATTCAGGCCAAGGCGAAGACGCTCGATGCGCGTAGCGTGCTCTCGATGGTGCGCGGTGCATAAAGTGTCAAGCTCAGCTTGCTCGACGCAAGCCCCCCGCGCTGAGTGTGCGCTCGCCGGCAGCGGTGTCGTCCCTGCCCTCCGTTTGCGTCCGAGCGTGGAAAGGCCCGTCAACGGAGCGAAGTTGCGATGGCAGTGAGCGATGGCCGCGAGCAGATGGTGACCGAACCCACAGCTTTGAAGCGGTTTCTCGAACGCGCCGACGTACGCCACACGGTCCTCGCCCTGATCGTGCTCAACGCGGTGGTGCTGGGGCTAGAGACGTCGGACGTGCTGATGGCGCGCCACGGCGCCTGGCTACGGCTGCTCGATCAGGCAATGCTGTCCGTGTTCGTGCTGGAGATCGGCCTGCGACTCATTGCCTGGCGCAGCGCGTTCTTCCGCGATGCGTGGAGCATGTTCGACTTCGCAGTGGTCGCAATTGCGCTGATTCCGGCCAGCGGCCCGTTCGCGGTGCTGCGTGCGTTGCGCGTTCTTCGCGTTCTGCGGGTGCTAACGATCGTGCCGTCGATGCGTCGCGTCGTCGGCGGGCTGCTCGCGGCGCTGCCCGGCCTGGGGTCGATCGCAATGGTGCTCTTCCTCGTGTACTACGTGTTTGGCGTGATCGCGACCCAGGTTTTCGGCGACCGGTTTCCAGACTGGTTCGGCACGCTGGGTAGGTCGCTCTACACGCTGTTTCAGGTCATGACGCTCGAGAGCTGGTCGATGGGTATCGTGCGACCGCTGATGGAGGTGTTTCCATATGCGTGGATGTTCTTCATTCCGTTCATCCTGGTCGCGACGTTCACGATGCTGAATCTGTTCATCGGTGTGATCGTGAGCGCGATGCAAAGCTTCGCCAGCGCAGAAACCGAGGCCACGGTCAGCGCAGTGGGCGACGCGCGCGATCACATTGAGGCAGATCTGCACACAGAGATGCGCGTGCTGCGCGTCGAGCTCGCGGAACTCAAGGACATGCTACGCGCGCAAGAGCGGCGCTGAGCTGCAGGCTCGGCGCCGTGTCCGCGTCGATCATCAATCCAGCTCAGGCAACACAACAGCCAACGGCTCCCCGCCGCCCGCTCGACCTGCTGCGCGTATGGCACACCAAGATAGAAGCCTGCATTCTGGAACAGGCCGACATCGAGCACGCGCACCAGGAAGATGCCGCGCCCGCGCTGCGTATGGTTGGCGAATCAGAATTTCTTTGAAACGTGTAACGCTACGATATACACTAAGCCATGATTAAAAGCTTCGAGCACAAAGGGCTTCAAGACTTCTTTGAAACCGGCAGCAAGGCAGGCATCCAGCCGCATCACGCGTCAAAGCTGGCCCGCCAGCTTGCGCGGCTCCACGCAGCCAAGGCACCCGAGGATATGAACTTGCCGGGGTGGCGCCTGCATGCGCTTGTCGGGGGCCTGACAGGCCACTACTCGGTTTCCGTTAATGGCAACTGGAGTCTGACGTTCCGCTTTGACGGCGCTGACGCGGTTCTGGTGGATTACCAAGACTATCACTGAGGGCAACACCATGATGACGATGTTCAACCCGCCGCACCCCGGCGAAACGCTCCGTGAAGACGTACTGCCGGCCCTGGGGCTGACCGTAACTGAAGCCGCCGCGCAGCTTGACGTGACCCGTGCGACGCTATCGCGTGTGCTGAACAGCCGTGCTGCCGTCTCGCCTGAAATGGCCCTTCGCATCGAAGGCTGGCTAGGCGTGGAGAACGGGGGCAGTGCAGACGCATGGATAGCGCAGCAGGCTGCCTATGACCTGTGGAAAGCCCGCGCCGCCGGGGCTCCCATAGTGCAACGTGCGCCCGCAGTAATGACGACCTGACTGAGCAACGCCGCTGCAAACGAGTGTCACGACAATCGACAACGACAAAGCGCGCACGCTTTCTGTCTGACTTCATGCCCGTGCTTACAACCTGCTTACACGCCCCCCGGAAAGCAAAACGCCAGCCCCGAAGGGCTGGCGTAAATGCCTGATTTCATTGGTGCCGGCAATAGGAATCGAACCCACGACCTTCTGATTACAAATTTGCAAAACATGGTATTTATTGGTGTTGAGCAGCATGTATAAAAAGCCGGTATCACCATGTTATTTATGAGCTTTTGTGTTTTCTGTGTTGATGGGCATTGAGCGGCATTGCTATAATTTGGCTACACCGTGGCTACACAGAATCGCCATGTAGCCACCATGTAGCCAACCGGACCGAGGCCACGACCATGCAACGCGAACGCCTTACCCCTGACCGAATTCGCCGCTTCACCTACCTGAAGGGTGTAAAGCAAGCCTTCCTGTGGGACACGGATGCGCCCCGCCTTGCCGTTCGTGCGACCGCTGGCGCGAAGTCCTTCATTTTCGAGTCGAAGCTGAGCCGCCGCACCATCCGCGTGACCATTGGCGACGTGCGCGCGTGGAACCTTGACGATGCCCGCGCCGAAGCGCGCCGCCTGGAAACCATGATTGACCAGGGTATCGACCCGCGCCAAGAGAAGGCCGAGCGCATCGCAGCAGCAGAGGCCAAGCAGGAAGAGGCCCGACGCACCGAGGCGGCAGCCCTGGAAGCCTGGAATGCCTATCTGGGGGCCCGCGCCGCCCGATGGAGCCCCCGCACGCTACTTGAACACCAGCGCGCCAGCACAGAGGGCGGGAAACCCAAGACCCGAGGCCGCAAGAAGGGTGAAGGCGACACGACACAGCCCGGCATCCTGCTGCCCCTTCTGGCACGCCCACTGAAGCAGATTGACGCCGCCGCCGTGCGCGCCTTCCTGAAGGATGAAGCCGAGACCCGCCCCACCCTGGCTAGGAATGGCTTTGCCTATCTGCGCGGCTTCCTGAATTGGTGCGCCGACCGTCCCGAGTACCAGGAGCAGGTACACGCCGACGCCTGCGCCGGTCGCCTGACTCGTGAGGAACTACCGAAGAAGCAAGCCAAGGATGACTGCATGCAGCGTGAGCAGTTGCGTCCTTGGTTCGATGCCGTCCGCGCTCTGCCCGCCGTGTCGTCCGCCTACCTGCAAGCCTTGCTGCTGACCGGAGCGCGCCGCGAAGAGCTGGCCGGCCTAAGCTGGGATGACGTTGAATTCAAGTGGCAAAGCCTGACCATCCGCGACAAGGTAGAAGGCGAGCGCACGATTCCGCTTACGCCGTATGTGGCCGGCCTGCTATTCGACCTGAAGCGCCGCAACGACACCCCGCCGCCCGAGTGGCGCATTCTTCACGGCCAGCGCATCCGCAACGACCTCGACGCCTGGAAGCCGTCGCCTTGGGTATTCGCCAGCAAGACCGCCGCATCTGGACGGCTGCAAGAGCCCCGCGCCGCCCACAATCGCGCCCTTGCTGCCGCTGGCCTACCCGCCCTGAGCCTTCACGGCCTGCGCCGCAGCTTCGGCACCCTGGCCGAGTGGGTGGAATGCCCCGCTGGCGTGTCCGCGCAAATCATGGGGCACAAGCCCAGTGCCCTAGCTGAAAAGCACTACCGCCGCCGCCCGCTCGACTTGCTGCGCATGTGGCACGAGCGCATCGAGGCGTGGATTCTTGCCGAGGCCGGCATCGAGCAGCCGACCGAGCAAGAGGCCGCGCCCGCGCTGCGTGTGGTCGCCTGACTGCCATTGCCTTTCTATAGCACGCAAGCTATATTCACCTCATGAGCTACCGCATCGAGTTCTTCAACGAAGCCGTGCAGGCTGAGGTGACGGAATGGCCCGGCGGCATTCTTGCCAGCTTCACCAGGATTGCCGAACGCATCGCAGAGCATGGCCCGAACCTGGGCATGCCCTACACCCGCGCAATGGGTGACGGACTGTTCGAGATTCGCGCCAAGGGGCAGGAAGGCATCGGACGCGCCTTGTTCTGCACCGTCGTGGGCAAGCGCGTTGTCATCCTTCACGGCTTCATCAAAAAGACCGAGCAAACCCCGCAGCGCGCATTGGACACCGCACGCCGCCGCATGAAGGAGGTCCGCCCATGAGCGAGAAATACAACCCTGTCGCCTTCAACCCCCGCGCGTTCGCAGAGGAGGCCAGCAAGCGCGACCCGGCATTCCGTGAGGCCTACGACGGCATGGCCGATGAGTTCGCCGCCCTGGCCGAGCTGCTGCGCGCTCGCCAGCGTGCCGGCCTGACGCAGACGGAGTTGGCCGAGCGCATGGGCGTATCGCAGCCCGTCGTGGCCCGCATCGAGGGCAGCATCGGCAGCCGCAAGCACGCCCCTTCCCTGGCGACCCTGCGCAAGTACGCCGAGGCCTGCGGGCAGCGGCTGGTGATTCGCTTCGAGCCGAAGCAAGAGCGCGCCGCCTGACCGAGCAACGCCGCCCCTACCTCGACGGAGGGAAAAGCCGGACACCATCACCGGCCTGGGGTGGCACCTTTAACGATGGGTGCAGGATGGAGCGCAAAGAATGTCGATTACATGGGAATTCGCCGCCAACGCGTGCGGAGCCGACACGAAAGAGCTGAAGGGCTGGCCCAAGCGCCTGAGCTTTGAGCAGGCGGCAATACTCGCCGCCGGGAACCGCGCCGCCGACTTCGAGGTCGTGCGAAAGGTGATGCACGATGCAATCAAGCGATGCGACCTAGCCGCTGAAGATGCCGAGCGCCCGCGCGAGGTGCGCATGCTGCTGTGCGAACCTGACCGGTTCACGGTATTGCCCGCTGGCCCTTGCAAGATGGTGGCCGCTGGCGATGTGCTGGCATGGCTGGATGAGCAAGGGCGGGACCCTGGCAACCACGTCCGCGCGTGGGGCAAGGCGTGTGACGTGGCAGGGGCGGAGAGCGAGTCGGACCGGGGGCAGGCCGCCAAGCCCGAAAAAGAGACAAGGCCGAGGGGGCGCAAGAAATCAGCTTCCCCTGCCCTGCTGGCGCAAATCCTCGACGCCCTGGAACGCTACGCCGCTGCGACCAGGCAGGGCTTCGACCGCCATGCCATGCCCGGCCCCCTGGGTAAGTCCGCCGACGACGATGGAAGTTTTCATTGGCTGTGCGCGAGCCTCTACCCCCGCAGCTTCAATCGCGCACCGAACACCTTCGCCAAGCACCGCGCCGGCCTGTGCGCGCTGGCCCCTTACGCCAAGCCGACCGACTTTTACCGGCTGGCACTGCCGCATATCGCACCGGAATTAGGGGCGACGCTGAGCGTGCGTTGCATGCCCAAGAAGGCCATGGAAATCGCCTAGATTCAGACGGTTATGAGCATTTGACAGTGCACCGAAAATTCATTTCTGGCGCACTGCGGTGCAGTTACACGAATGAATACCGCTGCATTTAATGCGGACCGTCATCAATCGACGGAGCCGCAAAATGCAAGTCAAAACCACCCCGGCCACCTGGCGCAATGATGCGCCGCTCGCCAGGACCTGCTCGACCGAGCAGGCCGCCGACGCCCTGCATATCAAGCCGCAAACCCTGCGCGCAGCCCTTTGCCGTGATGGGCATTACTTCGGCATCCGCCCGGTAAAGCTGCCGAATCGCATGCTTGCATGGCCCTGCGAGGCTATCGCCCGCCTGACCGCTGGCGAGGTGGCGCAATGAAAAACGTCCGCCCCACCGAAGTGAAAGCGGGCGCCCTGGAACAGCGCCAGCATCATACCACCGACCTTTTCCCCGGCACGCTACCGGCTGCGCCTGTGCCCATCCTGCCGCGCCCTGGCACGGCCAAGGATGCTGCGCTCGCCGCCATCGTCGCCGGCAAGATCACGCAGGCGGACTTCCGCCGGTCCTGGCGACTGGCCGCCTATATCGACGAGCTTGTCGACGACGGCTGGGCGGTGTGCTCCGACTGGATCACGCTCCCCGGATGGCGCGATCCCATCAAGCGGTACTGGGTCGACCTGCAAGACCCCGCGACCTGCGCCGCCGTGGCCGCGTACAAGGCGCAGTCCGGGCAGGCTGGATTCATCACGCCCGAGCTGGCGCTTCTGGCCGTAGTCGCCGGCCTGGTGTTGGTGGGGGGTGCGTGATGCCCCCCCCCGAGTCGCCGCAGCAGCGCGAACCCACCGCGCCCGTTCCGCTTCAGCGTCCAGCTGCCTGCGCTGATTGCTGAGACGCAACATCTCGACCCCGAGGCATTCGGCTGTCTCATGCGCCTGATGCACGCCTACTGGCAATCCGGCCCAGCGAAGGATGACGACCGCGTTCTAGCTCGCCTTGTCGGCCTATCGCCCGATGAGTGGGGGGGCATTCGTCCTGACGTGGAGCCTTTTTTCGACATCCTGCACGGCCAATGGCTGCACTGGCGTCTTGATGAAGAACTTGAGGCCGCCTATGACGCCATCAACAGGAATGCGGCGCGGACGAAGGCCGCGACCGCCGCGCGCAAAGCGAAACGTAACGATGAACGTGACGTTGTACGTAACGATGAACATGACGTTGAGAATCTATGCAATCAACGTGACGTTGTACGTAACGAGCACCCAATAGGAAGTATACACACACCACACGCAGCGGCAGCCGGAACCCCCCAAGCCCGAGCCAAGGCGAAGCAGGTTTCAGGCGACTTCGAGGGCGATGTACGCGCCGCAGAGCGCGACCTGGGCATCGGGGGTGAGGTATGAGCACAAGCCATCATTCCCTGGCTGGGGCTGGCATCATCGACCTGCGCCAGTACCAGTCGAGCGTCGTGGATGCCACCCGCGAGGCCCTGCGCTCGGGCAAGCGGCGCCTCATGGCCTACTTGCCCACGGGAGGCGGCAAGACCCGCGTGGCGACCGCTATCGTGCAACTGACGCTCGCCAAGTCGGCAGGCCGCATCATCGTTCTGGCAAACCGCAAGCAGCTCGTGCATCAGTTCGCCGCCGGCCTGCGCGCCGCCGGCCTCGATGTGGGCATCGCCCAAGGAGATAACACCGCCGGCCTGCATCATCGGGTGGTCGTGTGCAGCGTCGACACCGTTCACGCTCGGAACTACGTCTTCGACGATGTGGTGCTGTTCATCATCGACGAAGCGCACTCCGTAGCCGGCAGCGAGAAGTACCGCCGATTGCTGTTTCGGTACAACAAGGTTCCAGTCGTCCGACTGACCGCGACGCCATTCGCCCGAGGTCTGGGCAAGCCGTATCCCGAGCTGGGCGGTAAGCCGCTGTTCGAGGAGCTTGTCGTCGGCGCGACGGTGCAGGGGCTGGTCGACGACGGTTATCTCACCGACCTCGAAATCTACTGCCCGAGCAAGCCCGACATGACCGGCGCGAAGCTGTCCCGCACGCCCGAGGGCGAGCAGGATTATCGGCAGGCTGACATTGACGACGCCGCCGACAAGCCCGCGCTGGTGGGCGACATCATCACGCACTGGTTGAGACTTGCGAACGGCGCCAAGACGATTTGCTTTGCATCGAGCATCGCGCACAGCCGGCACATCGTCGAGCAGTTCCAGGCCGCCGGGGTGACTGCCGAGCACCTTGACTGCTACATGGATGACGACACGCGCGCCGACATCCTGACCCGCTTCGAGCGTGGCGAGTTCACTGTGCTGTCGAACGTGTCCCTGCTGTCCGAAGGCTTCGACGTGCCCGACACCGCCTGCATGATTCTGGCGAGGCCCACGCGGTCCCTGACGAGGTTTCTGCAAATGGTGGGCAGGGTTCTGCGGCCAGCACTGGGCAAGACGCACGCGCTGCTGCTTGACCACTCAGGCAGCGTCGAGCGCATCGGCCACCCGTTCGATGACCTGCCGCTTGAGTTGTGCGACGGCAACCCGAACAAGGCCGGACGCCAAGAGCGCGAGAAGCCTGAGCCGAAGCCGTGTCCGAGCTGCAAGTTCGTGAAGCCGGCTGGGACGCACGAATGCCCGAAGTGTCAGTTCGAGCCCGAGCGTCAGAACGACATCGAGGTGCGCGATGGCGACTTGCGTAAGCTGGACCGCAAGACGAAGAAGCCCGCAACCCCCGACCGCAAGCAGCACGTCTATTCGCAGTTGCTTCAGGTCGCGCGCAACAAGGGCTATTCATCCGGCTGGGTGGCGCACAAGTACCGCGCGATGTTCGACGTGTGGCCGCGCGGGATGAGAGAAGTCACCGCCGCGCCGAGCAGTGAGTTGCTGTCCTGGCTGAAGTCTCAGCAAATCCGATTCGCCAAGGCCCGCGAGAAGCAGCAGGAGGGCCGCGCACATGGGTAACAGGCTAGACGTGCGCGAGGTCGCGAAAGGCCACTGGCGGTCGATTCTGACCGTCCTGGGCATGGACGAGCGCGCCCTGTCCGGCAAGCACGGCCCCTGCCCGCTGTGTGGTGGCCGCGACCGCTTCCGCTTCGACGACAAGGAAGGCCGGGGAACGTACTTTTGCAGCGGGTGCGGTGCGGGTGACGGTCTGCGGCTAGCGATGGGCATCACCGGGCAGAGCTTCCGGGATGTGGCGTGCGAGGTCGAACGTATCGCCGGCACGGTGCAGCCGACCACCACCAGGAACGAGCGCACCGACGACGACAAGCTGAGGGCACTACGCCGCGCGTTCCGGGAGTCCAAGCCCATCGAGCGAGACGACGAGGCATGCCGTTACCTGGCTGGGCGAGGACTGCGCCTGTACGACCTGCCGGAGTCCGTGCGACTGCATCCGAGCCTGTCCTACTGGGACGGCGACGCGGTGCTGGGCAAGTTCCCAACGATGCTCGCCACCGTGACCGATGCCACCGGTCGCGCGGTGTCGATGCACCGAACCTACCTTCAGGACGCACGAAAAGCGTCTGTGCCGGAGCCGAAGAAGCTGATGGAAGGGCTAGCCCTTGCTGGCGCGGCAATCCGCCTGACGCCCGTTTCCCGAACCCTGGGAATAGCCGAGGGCATCGAGACTGCGCTAGCCGCCGCTGAACTCTTCGAGGTGCCTGTGTGGTCCTGCATCAGCACCGCCGGTATCGAGAGCTTCGAGCCGCCGGAGGGCGTGGAGCTCGTCGTCATTTTCGGGGACAGCGACGCCAACTTCGCAGGGCAGGCAGCAGCGTACCGGGCAGCGCATCGACTGGCACTGCGCGGCATCGAGGTTGAAGTCGTCATCCCGCCCGAGCCTGGGGACTGGCTCAATGAACTCAATCGACGCAAGGGGCAGGCATGACCGCAAGCACAACAGAGTGCGCGCCCGCAGCGCCACCAACGACCGACGCAGACCGCCGCCGACGCTGGCGCGCTCATCACACCGAGCACGAGCGCATCGCCTGCGAGTGGGCAGAACGTGGATACCAGCACCCGCCGCCGGAGTATCCACCGATGCCGCGTGACCTCATCGGCCTAGCCTGTGGCGCGCGCACCAGGGCAGGGACGCGGTGCAAGCTGACCGCGATCTACATGAACGGCAGATGCAAGCTGCACGGTGGCCTCAGCACCGGACCGACCAGCGACGAAGGCCGCGAGCGGTGCCGAGAGGCGGTGCGTGGACGATGGGCGAATGAAGGGCGGGATGGCACCCCATGAGCGCATCAGAAAACCTCAGTTACCAGGGCGAGTTACCAGCCGTGAGTTACCAGCGGTCCGCCGCCGCTGGCGCTGACGCCAAGGTTAGCGAGCCTGCGGTTAGCGGGCAGGTTAGTGACGAAGGCGCTGGTATCCGCCAGCGTCGGCGGCGCGGTATCCATGCGGTATCCACGGAATCGAGGGCGTGCCGATGACGCTCGATGACGTGGCCGGAGAGCTGGCGCTATGGGATGCAGTGCTCGCGCTGTTGCTCGACGATGCCCGTGCGCACCTGGTGGGGAAGGCCGACCCGAGCGGCATCTATCGGGCCGCCTGCCTCGATGTACTCAACGCGGGACCGATGACGCGCCGTGTTGCGCGCTTCTGTCTGCTGGAGCCTGAGCACATCCGGGCGCAGTTCCGCCGCTACGCTGCCGGATTCGCGGTGGCGGGTGGATCGCATGAGGGGGTGAGCTTGCCTGTGCGTCACGAGGCGGGGCACAGGTGCAAAGGGTAGGAGCTGGCGGCGCGCCGCCCAGTCCAGCCAATCTAGTGCTGATGCCTGGGCATCCGGGCGCTCTGGGACAGTCACTGAGCGGCGCACGCACAAGGTAGCAGACGAGCGCCCTGGCAGGTACGAGATGATGGGCTGCAATTGCCCAAAGGTGGTTCACCTGCACGGGACGGCGAAGAGTGTAGCGCGTAGGCGATCCAGAAAGAATTACCGACGACTGAGCGATTGCCATAGACTTACTTTCGTATATTCCACCCGGAGGCAACATGCGATCGCCAATCTCGTTTGCCATCACCGCAGCGGCTGCGGTCGTTGCAACGGCCTGTGCATCTTCAAGCGGCGTACTGCCGCTTGGGCCTGACACGTATTCGATCTCAGCGCACGCAGCCCCAGCAAGAGGAGGGGCACCGAGCGCAAGAAAGATCGCGCTTTCGGAGGCGAGCGCTCATTGCTCATCGCTCAGCAAGGAAGTTCTCGTAACGAACATCACCACAACAGGCGAGCCCATCTGCTGCGGCGTAGATGTGATCTTCCAGTGCAAAAAGAGTGGCGACCCAGAATTGGCCGCGCCTCAGTACCGCAGGTCGCCTGACGTTGTGATTGAGGACCGCCGACAGTAGGAACGCCCACACCGCTTGACCGTGACGCACATCGCGGCGATGATGCTTTTGTCGGCGCAAACAACGCCGACCGGGTTGGGAAGCCCGAAAATGCTCAGGCCGATGAGGCCGCGCACTGACGCGGCTTTTTCGTGGCTGCATGGCTTCGTGCGTTCAATGGCGGGCCGTGTGGGGCACCCGCAAGGGTGGCCGGTCCCTGAGCCCGGTACTTCCCACCTCACACGGTTCCGCCGCCCCATTGGGAAGTGGGGCGCGGATTGATACCGCAACGCTCAGGAGTCATCACCATGCACACCATCACCACGGGCACGCCTGCCCACACCCTCACGCAAGCCGCGTCCTCAGTAGTCGGCATTTTCGACAGTGGATTGCTGACCATTCACGTCGACGACGATATGGCCGATGCCGAGCTGGTCGCACACGCTCGGCTGCTTGCTGCCGCGCCTGAGCTGCACCAAGCGTGTGCCGATGCTGAAGCACTGCTGACGCGCCAGAAGTGGATTCCGAGTACGAGCACACCTGAAGGTGGGGTGCTGGCCGCGCTTCGTGCTGCACTGGCGAAAGCGCAAGGGGGTGCAGCATGATCCAGAGCGCTCGAATTCGCATGTACCGCATCCTGCGCCTTGTCGCTGGGCCCGCGACCGCCTACCGCCTCGCCTTTGCCGGGAGGGCTTGACCATGACCGTTCAAATCGACACCTCGCGCATGCTGTTCGAGGCGGCGCGTCCGCATCTCACCGACGCCGATCTGTCGGCCCTGGCAGACCTCGCCGAGCACGCCGCCGATGACGCGCGGCGCATGGCGAGTGTCTGCGATGGGCTCGCCTGCATCATTGAATCGGACTCACTGCAACAGGGCGGCGCGGGCAGCTTCCAGGATGGCGAAAGCATCTTTAGCCTGCTGTGCAGTCTGGGGGCTGCATTCGACTCGATAGGCGCCAAGGCTGATTTAGGCGACAGCGCGCGGACTGAGCTGCTGGCGCGTGCCAAGGGGGCGAGGCCATGACCGCACCGACACACGCAGCCGACGTGCTGAGCTACCTACGCCTGAGCGCCGAGGGCTTCAGCCAACTGGCCGCGATCCTCAAGACCATTGAGAACGAGGCGAAGGACGACCGCCGATTGCTCGCCCTGGCTGGCGCTGGCCGCCACATCGCGGATGATCTCGAAGAAATGGCCGGGTGCTGGCATGACGAAGTGAAGGAGCGCGGCATTCGCACCGGCTGACCAGGATCAGCACCGGCAAACAGACCCGCCCGCGTGGCGGGTTTTTCATGGGCACACGCCGCTAGTCTCGATGCACCCCAGACCGAGCAGGACGGCCGCCAAGCCCCGCGCACGCCGCGCCAAGGGTAACGACCCTATCCGCCGGCCCTGGCGCGACTCCTGAGCCCCAGCATGTGCAGCGACACCCAAGCCCGCGCCTGGGCTGTGGCCGGCACCCTGCGCCAGCGAGGCCGGCCGCGTGGCTACACCGTTTGGATTTGGCTACACCGTGGCTACACGGGAACAGAAAGCAAAACGCCAACCCCGAAGGGCTGGCGTAAATGCCTGATTTCATTGGTGCCGGCAATAGGAATCGAACCCACGACCTTCTGATTACAAATCAGCTGCTCTACCAACTGAGCTATGCCGGCGTCGGCTGCGGATTATAGCGCAAGCCTGCACAACAGGTTGCACGATGCACTTGCATCATGAACTGTATAGATTTACAGTACACCAACCAACCGCTGCCGGAGACGATCATGACCGAAACCCTGCTAACCCGCCTGCTTCTCGCCACTGGCCTGTTTGCCGGGCTGATGTTCGGAATCGGCAACGCCGCAGCCGGAATTACGCTGGCTGTGCTTGCTGGCTCAGCAACCTGGCTTGTGCGTTCGCAGGACCTGCTTCAAGGGCGGTAATAGGGCCGCGAAATCACTTCAGTGGCCGAACTTGTTCATGAGTTGCTGCAGCTTTTCCGCACTGCGCTTTTCTGCGGCCTCAGCTTCGCGCTTTTCCTTTTGCTGCTTGGCGACCGCTGCAAAGCGCTCCTTCAGGGTTGTCGATGCGTGCGTGCGCTGCTCTTCGGTCACCTCTCCTGCGGGCTGGCCATCCAGGTCGAAGCGCTCCTGCGAACGCTCGATGGCTTTAAGGTAACGGGTCGACGCCGTATGCATACGCATTGCAGCACGCAGGCTTTTGCGGTCGATATCGGGCAGGCGCTCGGCGATGGCGGCGTCGATCTTCAGTGCCAGCGGCTTGCAATCGCGAAAGGCGGGGAATTCCTTTTGCAGGCGTTGCAGCAGAGCACGCGGCTCGATTCGCTGACGCGGCACAGCGGCTTCGGTGGCGGGAGCTGAAGCAGGCGATTCGGCTGAGATGCTGTCTTTTTCGGTGGTCATGTAGGACGAGAACTCTTGCAGGCGGGGCGAAGTCAAGCTCGCCCATGGGTCATCAGGTCCCGTATTCTACCCGTCCGAGGCACCTCGGAAACGTGTCAGAAGCTGACATCATGCACGCAGCGCGGACTCGCGCCGAGGGCGCAGCATGCCGGATAGATGTCCTCACCAACCACTCACCAAAAAAATGCCCCGCGTGAAGCATCTGCGGGGCATTTTTTCTTGCTTGCCTGTTGGTCAGGTTCGCGATGCGTGAGACTTCGCCCGCGCCGCAGGGGCCGGAGGGATTTCGTCCACGTCTTCCCACCCGGTGATCATCGCCTTGATGTGCGCCAAGACCGTGTGTCCCGTTGTCGTGAGGTACACATGGATGAAGAAAAATGCGGTGATCATGAACGCGCCCAAGGTGTGCACCGTTGCCACCAAATCAAGCGACAGGTACTGATCAAGGCCAAGACGAGCCCAGTCGGCATAGAAGAGGTAGAGCAGCCCGGACCCCCAAATCATCGGCGAGATGAATGCCAGCAGGGCCAGATAGGCCAGGCGTTGCAAAGGGTTGTGTTTTTGCACCACCGTCTTGCGGAAGGGGTGAGGCATCTCCTTGAATATGCCCACCGTGTAGTAGAGGATCATCGCGGTGACGTTCTTCAGCGATGGCATGTACTGCCTCCACTCACCCGTGGTGAACTGCCAGAAGATCGTGAATGCCCAGATCACCACCAGCGTCCAGGCCGCCAGGGTATGCAGGTTCACCGCGTCCTTGAATCCCATCAGGCTGTAGACACCGTGGATCTCGAACCCGGTGATCATCAGCACGATGATCAGGGCGGCCTGCGACCAGTGCCAGAAACGCTCGTAACGCTTGTAGATGTAGATGCGTTGCTCACTCATTTTCAGTGCCCCTTGCGACGCGTGATGATACGGGCAATGCCATGTGCCGCTCCGGCGCCGATCGCACCGACGACCGCAAGACCGCCGAACAGATCGATCCATCCGTTGCGGTCACGCCCCGGCAGGTAAATGTCGGTGATTTCGGTCAGACGACCTGCTTCCGAGCGCGTATGGCATTCCTGGCAAGCCACTGCCTTTTCCTTGGGTGCAACCATGTGCGTGATGAACCAGTTCATGCGCGTTTCGATGAAATCGAACTGCCCGCTGTAGGGGAAGCCGGCATAGTCCATGCCCGCCTTGATCGATTTCTCGTAGTCGAAGTTGCTCCAGAACGAGGTGTCGTCGGCGCCATAAACATGATTGACCACTAGCGTCTTGTTCACTGGGTCATACGGCTGCTTGCCGACCATGACCTTGAACGGCCAGATGCGGGCATTGGGATCCTCGGCCGAACCCTCGACGCGGTTCAGTTCAAGAATCTTGGTGTCGTCGATTTTGTCCGTGATCGAGATCTGGTTAACCACGCCGTTGTACCACTTGTAGGTAGGGCGAACATTTTCGCCATAGGCGAAATCGCCCTTCTCGGCCGAATAGCTCAGATGGCCATGATCGTCCTTGATGTACAGCGGCTTGCCATCCGGACCCCGCTTGCCGGCCGTCGACCAGTCCCATAGTGTCTTGGTGGCGATCCCGCCACGGGCAAACTCCGGGATGTGGCAGGTCTGGCAGGCAAGCTTATTGACGTGATTGTTGAGCCGGGCTTCCTTGTGTGGCGTCACCGTGTGACAGGACTCGCAGGTCGCACGATTGTGGTCGACGTGGCGCATGTCGACCCCCTTGGTATCTTTCGCCGTCGCGGCATAGCGGCTGCCGGAGGGCTGGTGGGCATTGAAGGTATGGCAGTCGGCACACACCATGTTGCCTCCGTCCGAAGCCATGTGAACATCCAGCTCCTTCGACGGCTTGATCAAGGACGTGTCGAGATCGCCATGTTTGACCGCGTCACCCCCGCCTCCATTGAAGTGGCAGGCACCGCAGTTTTCGCGCCCTGGCTTGCCCACATGCTGAGCAATTCTGACCAGATCGGGCGGCTGGACCAGCTTGCCGCTGCCCTTGGGCATCTCCCGCGGCTCATACAGCGGATGTCCAGCATCAGTCGCCACCTTCTTGTAGGTTGCGGTCGTGTCGTGGCACGCCAGACAGTCAACATTCTCCTGCTTGGTGAAATCGTAGTTTTTGTCCGTCCAGCCATACCCCGCATGACAGCTGGTACAGCGCGGTTCGTTTGAAAGCACCGATCCGCAGAAGTTATTCGCGGCAAACTGCTTGCCCAGCTTCTTGCCTGTGGTCGGGCTGATGGTCTCCCAGGTCCAGTGGATGCTCTTCATCACCTGATGCGCGGCCTCGTTGTGGCAGGCCAGACAGGCTTTGGTCACTTCCGGCCCGGAGCTGAACGGTCCCTGCAGTTCCTTGAACTTGCTGTGATCCGCCGTGCTCTTGCTTTTTGCCCCCCCCACCAGCGAACTCACGCCCAGAGGCGCTTCGGCAGCACTACCTGACCCGGTCGCGGCCGTCACACTGGCACTCGCCACCAGAATCAGGAATCCTGCCAGAATGCGGCGCCAGCCAAATTGTCGAATTCTCATTTGTCCCCTCCGTTCACTCGAGTGCCAATGAATATTCTACGATTCGACCGCACATCACTTTTTGATAATTATCTAATTTGATCGAAATCAAGCGCACATCCCGCCCCGCAGCTTGATGACCTGCCCTATTTATGGTGTCTTGTCCCTATAATTTCCCGGGTATCGACTGTCATTAAGCACACCAGTCAAATCTCATAGACTTTTTCATGGCCACCCTGAGCAACCCATCTGAAATCGCCCGCGAAACGCTTCGCCAACTCGCATTGCGACGGATCGCCCCGACGCCGGACAACTACCTCAAGCTCTATCACGAGATTGCCGGGACGCGCAGCCATGAAGACGCCCCTCCCGAAGCCTTCCTGCGCAAGCTATCACGTCGACTGCCGCGCGACACCGCCGAGCGTCAACGCCTCGTGCGAGAGCTCGAACAGGCTCTCGGGGCCGGTCAACTCAAGGCCGCAGAGGGCGCGCTGGACCGCTACATGGACGGTCTCAAGACAAGCGGGCAACCGTCCTGGAACGAACTGATCGCCAATCTGCTCCGCGCCTGGGAGGCGCGCCAGCAAGGCTGGACCACAGCGCGCAAGCGCGAGTCCCTCGACCGTGTGCTCAACGCAGCCGAGCCGGCGGCGCTGTACAACCGGCTTCAGGGTCTGCTCCGCGGCTGGAACCAGGCCCCGACCGACGACAGTCCTGTACCGAAGGAGGATGCAAGCTCAACCTCGGCCTCAACCGCGACCTCGACTTCAACACCCGTATCGGGCCCAACGGCTGCAGCATCCAATACGGCAAGCATCAAGCCACCCGTCGTTCCGCCTGCGAACGACAGTCGGGAGCTGGTCGAGGGGTTACGCAAGCTCCTGCTCGCCACACTGCGGGACGTCGTGCCCGCCTTTCTGGGCGATCATCCGGAGCTGGCCGATGAGGCTACTCAGCTCGCAAACGAGATCTCTCAGACGCTCGAACCCGCCGGACTAGAGGCGATCGGCGGGCGGATTCGCCGCCTTGCCCACCGGCTGGAGATGATCACTGCCGACGATGCCGAAGTGCGCACCGGCTTGCTCGAACTGCTCCGTCTGTTGCTGCGCAACATCGACGAACTGGTGCTGGACGACAACTGGCTTGCGGGCCAGATCGTGATGTTGCGCGAACTCGTCGACGCCCCGCCCAACCCGCGATCGCTCGACGACGCTGGGCGCCGCCTCAAGGACCTGATCTACAAGCAAAGTCAGCTGAAGCACAACCTGGTCGAAGCGCAACGCCACCTGCGGACCATGCTGGCCGGGTTCGTCGACCAGCTCGCCCGCTTTTCGGAAAGTACTGGCACCTACCACGACCGTATTGGCGCCTGCGCGCAGCGCATTGCCGAAGCCAAAGACATCAGCGCGATCGGCCCGCTACTCGACGAAGTGATGCTCGAAACACGGAGCATGCAGGACGAAGCCAAGCGTTCGCGCGACGACCTGACCACCTCACGTGAGCAGGCGCGGGTCGCCGAGGAAACCATCTCCAAGCTGCAGGAAGAACTCGGCGAAGCCAGCCGCCTGATGCGCCACGATCAGCTCACGGGTACGCTGAACCGCCGCGGTCTGGAGGAAATGTTCGAAACGGAGTCGGCCCGGGCGCAACGGCGGGGCACTGCGCTTGCGCTTGCACTGCTCGACATCGACAACTTCAAGCGACTCAACGACACCTTCGGCCACAAGGTCGGCGACGAAGCACTGATTCACCTGGCCCGCGTCGTTCGGCAGCACCTTCGTCCGCAGGACGTACTCGCGCGCTACGGCGGCGAGGAATTCGTGATCCTGCTGCCGGAAACCTCGGGGGCCGACGCCTACAACGCCCTGACCCGCCTGCAGCGCGAGCTGACGCGAGAGTTTTTCATGGCTGATCAACAGAAGATCGTCATCACCTTCAGCGCAGGCGTTACGCGACTTGGCTTCGACGAGTCTCTCCAGCCTGCGCTTGAGCGTGCCGATGGGGCCATGTACCAGGCAAAGCAGACGGGGCGAAACCGCGTCGTGGTCGCCGAACTCAAGCCATCGGCTGCGTAAGCCACTGCTGCGCCCACACCAGCGCAGCGCTCAGGTTCTCGAGCGCCATCGCCGAGGGCGGATCGCCCAGCTCCCACTGCTGTCCGCGGATGCCCAATAGCACTGCGGGCGGCGGTGCTTCGACCTCGACGTCCCGAAACACCTGCAGGACCGCAGCAGGCGTCATTGCATGTGAAGAAAAACTGTCATCGCGGATTGCCGTCAAGGGCTCCACACAATAAGGCGCGGCTGCGCTCACCGACGCATCCACGAACAGGATCCGGCTGCGGCCCCTCAGATCCAGTGCATGCTCCACCTGAAGCTGAAAATCGGTCAGGCACTCCACGCCGGGCAGGCCCATCGCCTCGACCGCCTCGACAAACATCGGCCCCAGCGCATCGTCCCCGCGCGCCGGGTTTCCCCAGCCGAAAACCAGCGTCGGCAATGTCATCCTGTGCTAACGCCCCCGCTCACGACACTGCCCGCCGTAGCCTTCGCCACCATCACGACTTGAACCTGCGATCAATCTCCTGTCCTTCCGCATCGAGTAGCACCACCTCCAGCGGCATCTTGCCCAGTGCGTGCGTCGCACACGACAGGCAGGGGTCGTAGGCGCGAATCGCGACCTCGATATGGTTCAGCAAACTCTCGGTGATTTCCCTGCCGTCCAGGTACTGCTTCGCCACTTCGCGCACGGCCGCGTTCATCGCCTGATTGTTGTTGGTCGTTGATACGATCAGGTTGGCCATGGTCACCAGGTCGTCGTCACCCACCTGGTAGTGGTGGAACAGCGTGCCGCGCGGCGCCTCGATGACACCCACGCCTTCGCGTCGGCGTTCGCCGCTCACGACCAGATCGCGGCCTTCAAGATCATCGTCATGCAGCAAGTCCTTGATCGTCTCGGCGGCGAACAGCATCTCGATCATGCGTGCCCAGTGGAAACCGAGCGTGGCGCGCATCGGCTTGCCGCCGGCATAGGCGGCAAGCTCGCGCCGTTCCTGCTCGGCAAACGGCGTCGGAATGCTGTCGCAGTTCTGCACGCGCGCGAGCGGCCCAACCTTGTACCAGCCATGCTCCGGGCCCATCGCCGTGAAGTACGGAAACTTCATGTAGGTCCAGGGCTTCACTTCCTCGGTAATGAGCCTGTCGTAACTCTGGTAGTCGACCTGGTCGAACAGGATCTTGCCGTCGGCATCCTTCGCACGCAGCACCCCGTGATAGAGGTCGAGGCTGCCATCGGGCGCAACCATACCCATGATGGTGGACGGAAAGCTACCGAAGTTGTCGTACAGCGCCGGATTTTTCTGGTGCAGCTCCTTGATGATCTTCACCGCATCGCGGCTCCACGCGATCATCTGGTAGATATCCCTCAGCAACTCGGCGCGCTCGGCCCCGGTTAGCGACCGGTTGACGCCGCCTGGCACCGACCCCGTGCCATGCACGCGCTTGCCGGCGGTCAGCCGGATCACCTCCTGGCCATACTTGCGCAGCAGGATGCCCTTTCTGGCGATGTCGGGATACTTTTCGGCCACACCAACGATGTTGCGCTTCGCCACCTCGGAATCGAAGCCGAACAGCAAATCGGGCGAGGACAGGTGGAAGAAGTGCAGCGCATGCGACTGCAGAATCTGGCCGTAGTGCATCAGCCGGCGCATCTTCTCTGCCGTCGGCGTCAGGCGATCGGCACCCACAATCACGTCCAGCGCCTTGCTCGCCGCCAGGTGGTGCGACACCGGGCAGATGCCGCACAGGCGCTGCACCATCACCGGTACTTCCCAGTAGGGCCGCCCTTGAATGAAGCGCTCGAAGCCACGGAATTCGACGATATGCAGGCGCACCTGGTGCACCTTGTTGTTCTCGTCGAGCAGCAAGGTCACCTTGCCGTGCCCTTCCACGCGCGACACGGGGTCGATGGCAACGCGGCGCAGGCCCTCACTGGCAGCCGAAGCGGTTTCGAGCTCGAAGCTCATGACAGTCTCACAGGGGGGATGTGGCTCAATCGCGTTGGCTCAGTTGTATTGAATCAGTCATATTGAATAAGGCCGTGACCCAGAGTCGGCTCCTTGCCGGCAATGAGGTCGGTCAGGAAGGACCAGATCGCGTCGGCGGATGGCGGGCAACCCGGCAGGAAGTAATCGATCTTCACCACCTCGTGCACTGGATGCACCTGATTGAGTGGCAGCGGCAGCTCCGGGTCGTTGGGAATCCGGCTGCCCTCGACCAGCCCGTACCCGGTGCGATACACCTGCTGCAGAACGTCCGCCAGTTCCAGGTGATTGCGTTGTGCCGGCAGGCCGCCGTTCACCGCACACGCCCCCAGCGCGACCAGCACCCTGCAGTTGGCGCGGAACTCGCGCAGCACATGCACGTTCTCGGCGTTGCACACCCCGCCTTCGATCAAACCCAGGTCGCAGGGGCCACAGTGCTTGATGTCGGTGAGCGGCGAGCGGTCGAATTCGATCTGCTCCAGCAGCGGCAGAATGCGTTCGTCAATATCGAGAAAGGACATATGGCAGCCGAAGCAGCCGGCCAGCGACACGGTGGCAACCTTAAGCTTGCGCGGCGGTGCACTCACGCCCTCGTCCAGGGATTCGGCACGCATCACCCGCCCTCCTTCACATTCACGACCGCTTCCGTGGAAGTCGGCCTTTCAGCGCTGATGGGATGCAAATCATAGCTGCGCTGCCCGATCGGCACCGCGAAGCCCACGCGTTTTTTCAGGATCACCCCAACCGGGCACACCTCGGCGGCACGATCAGTGGGTGCAAAATCGGTATCGGCCAGCCGCCCGCTCTCACTATTGACGATCAGATGCGAGTGCGCACCGCGACCGGACAGCGCAAACACATTCTTGCCATCCACCTCGCGGCTGGCGCGGACACAAAGCTCGCACAGAATGCAGCGATTGAAGTCGAGCAGCACCTCGGGGTGCGAGGCGTCCACCCCACGATCCGGAAAGAAGTGGTCGAAGTGCGGGCTCAGCATGCCCATTTCGTAGGCGGTGGCCTGCAGCATGCAGTCGCCACTTTTCTCGCAGGATGGACAAAAGTGGTTGCCCTCGACGAACAGCAGTTGTAACAACGTGCGGCGCTTGGCCGTGAGCTCCTCGGTCCTGTTGTCGATTTCCTGACCCGCTGCCGCACGCGTCGTACAGGCGGTGGCAAAGCGGCTGCCGATCTTCACCGTGCACAGCTTGCACGAGCCATGTGCGCTGAAATCCGGATGCCAGCACAGGTGCGGAATGTACTTGCCCGCAGCGCTTGCCGCCTGCATCACGGTCTGGCCGGGGGTAAATGGGACTTCCTCGCCGTCGAGCAAAAAGGCAGTGGTCATGGCCGGACCTCATTCGAACGGTCGTCAGAGAGGGCACCGAGATTGTCGGACAGATGCGCACCGGGGTCATCGCGGCCCGTCATCCGGCGCGCCTGCGACAGCGCCGCGTCGAGATCGAACCCCGGCTCGTAGTCCGGCGAATGCAGCCGGCGTTCGAAGGCCGGGCGAAACTTGGTCAGCATGTCGCACAGCGCAAGGGTCGCCGTGTTGCCCAGGCCACAATGGCTGGCACCCTGCATGAGCTGATGCATCCTGTGCATCTCGTCGAGGTCATACGGCGAACCCTGGTCGTTGGCGAGCTTGTTCATCAGCCGCGCATTGACGGCCGTGCCGACGCGGCACGGCGTGCAGAAACCACAACTCTCGTGGGCGAAGAAGTGGGCAAAGTTGTGCGCCACCTCGAACAGGTCGCGGCGATGGTCGAACACCATGATCGCCCCCCCGGTGGGCACATCCTCAAAAGCAATGCGGCGGTCGAACTCATCCGCGGCCAGGCAGGCGCCTGCCGCGCCGGCAGTGGTCACCGCTTGCGTGTCGTTCGCGCCCGCAGCCTCGAGCACCTCGGCCACGGTAACGCCAAAGGGGAATTCGTAGATGCCCGGCCGCTCGACATCGCCCGACACCGACAGCAGCTTGGTGCCGGTGGACGCAGGCGTGCCGATAGTGCGGAACCATTCCCCACCCTTCACCGCGATCAGCGCCGCGAGCGCCAGCGTCTCGACGTTGTTCACCGTGGAGGGCTGGCCCAGATAGCCGTGCGTGACCGGAAAGGGCGGACGGATGCGCGGCTTGCCCGGCTTGCCTTCGAGCGACTCGATCAGCGCGGACTCCTCGCCGCAGATGTAGGCACCGGCGCCCAGGTGAATCTCGATGTCGAAGGTGAAACCTCGACCGAGAATGTTACGCCCCAGCAAGCCGGCCTCACGCCGCTGCGCCAACTGCGCCTCCAGCCGCTCGAGCAGATAGCGGTACTCGCCGCGCAGGTAGATGAAGCCCTTGCTCGCGCCGATCGCGAAGCCGGCGATGCACATGCCGTCGACGACCTGGTCGAAATAGCTGCTCAGCAAGACGCGGTCCTTGAAGGTGCCGGGCTCGCCCTCGTCGGCGTTGCAGATCACGTAGTGCGCGTCGCCCCAGGCGTCACGGCACGAACGCCACTTGATGTCGCTGCCGAAGCCCGCGCCGCCGCGACCGCGCAGCGCAGAGCGCTCGATCTCGCCGAGCAGCCCGGCCGGGCCGCGGTCCAGCGCGGCGGCCAGCGCTTCGCCCGGCGCCACCTGGTGGTCGAGCAGTACGTCGCGGCGGCGGATGTTGTCGGCCACGCGAAACCATTTCTGCGGCCATTCGGAGACCGGCACGCGACCACGGATCAAGTCCGCCATGAGCTCGATACGTGCAGGCGTCAGGTGCGTGATCGCGCGGTAATTGACCAGCAACGCCGGCCCCTGATCGCACATGCCGGTGCATGAGGTAGTGTCGACGCTGACCAGTCCGTCCGCCGAAACGCGCCCCGGCTCCACCCACAACTTCCGGCACAGCGCGTGCAGCAGATCCTGACTGCCCAGCATACGGTCGGTGACGTTGTCCGAAAACAGGATGCGGTAATCGCCCAGCGGACGGGTGTGGAAGAAGCTGTAGAAGCTGGCCGTGCTCTCCACCTGGGCACGCGGCATCGCCAGGCCCGCTGCGATTGCGCTCAGCGTTCCGTGCGACAGCCAGCCCAGTGCGTCCTGCGTCTCGCGCAGGATCTGGACCAGACGATGCGCTTCGCGCGCATGTCGATCCAGAATCAAGTCGATGTCCATGGCAGCCATGCCTTCTCCCGCGTCCAATACAGCGTCAAACGGTTTCACCGCATCATGCAAGCGACCTTTAGTCATTGTGCATCGACGCGCTGCCGCGCACAGCCCGCGCATAGCCATATCAAGGCAGAATTCTGCCCCATCATGACGCAGATCAAGCCCTGTGGCCGACGGCCCAACACCCGGCTTCGGAGAATGTCAGAATGCATGAAGTGTCGCTCGCCGAGAGCATCATCGAACTGATCGAACAGGCCGCCCTGCGCGAGGGTTTTGCACTGGTGCGCATGGTCAGGCTCGAAATCGGCGAACTGGCCTGCGTCGACCCCGACGCACTGGAAACCGCCTTTGCTGCCGCGTGCCGCGATACCTGTGCCGAGCAGGCGCGCATCGAGATCGAGACCGTCGCCGGCGAGGGCGAATGCCCGGACTGCGGCATCCGCGCGGCAATGCCCAGCCTGTACGAACTATGCCCGCAGTGCGGCGAGCGACCGCTGCGGGTGATTCGCGGTACCGAACTGCGGGTCAGCACTCTCGACGTCGAATGAAGGATTGAACGGAGGACTCAAGCATGTGCACAAGCTGTGGCTGTGGCGGCGACGGCGCCACGCTTCACCCTCATCCTCAAGCACACCCTTACCAGGCGCGGCGGCGCGGCGGCACGAAGTCAGCCCCGACGTCAGGCACGGTGCCAACCCCGAACCCCGGCCCGAACCCAGCCGGCGTTTCACCCATCCCGATTCCGCTCGACGCTGCAAGCGCAGCGCGTCACATCGCCATCGAACAGGACATCCTCGCCGGCAACGACGCCCAGGCCGCGCGCAATCGCCAGCGCCTGGCCGCAGCAGGCGTGTTCGCGCTGAACCTCGTCTCCAGCCCCGGTTCGGGCAAGACCACACTGCTGGTCAGCACCATCGAAGGCCTGGCTGGCGAACTGCCGCTGGCGGTGGTGGAAGGCGACCAGCAGACCAGCCGCGACGCCGAGCGTATCCGCGCGACCGGCGCGCCCGCAGTGCAGATCAATACCGGCAAGGGCTGCCATCTGGATGCGCGCATGCTCGAGCGCGCGCTCGACACCCTGGCGCTGGAAAACAGTGGCCTGCTGCTGATCGAGAACGTTGGCAACCTGGTCTGCCCGGCCGCCTTCGACCTCGGCGAGGCGCACAAGGTGGTGATCCTGTCGGTGACCGAAGGCGAGGACAAACCGATCAAGTACCCCGACATGTTCCGCGCCGCCGACCTGATGCTGCTCAACAAGTGCGACCTGCTGCCCTACCTGAGCTTCGACGTCGCCCAGGCCGAGGCCTTCGCCCGCCAGGTCAATCCGGACATCCGCATCCTGCACGTGTCCGCCACCCGCGGTGACGGCATGGACGCCTGGCTGGACTGGCTGCGTGACGGCGCGGCGCGACATCGCCACAGCGCGCAAGACACCGCGACAGCCTCCGCAAACCCCGCAACGGCGCCCGCGTGATCGATGCCCTGACGCCTCGTACAGGCGCGTGCACCGCGCCGGCGGAGCACCGTCTGCCCGTGTCCAGCCGTTTAAGCGTGCTGGCCATGGGCGCCTGGTTTCGCAACACCGTCTGCGCCTCCCACGATGGCCTGGCGTGGATTTCGCGCAGCGTCGGCGACCTGCGCGACGTCGCCGCCTGCAGCGCACACGAGACCACCGCACGCGCCCTGCTTGCCGCCCTGCCCGCGCCGCCGCGGGCCATCGCCCATGACCTGCACCCGGACTTCCACTCCACCCGCTTCGGCCTTGAACTGGCGGCGGAGCTCGGCATCCCGGCCTTCGGCATCCAGCACCACCACGCTCACATCATGGCGGTGTGCGCCGAACATGGATTCGACGCGCCAGTGATCGGCCTGGCACTGGACGGCGTCGGTCTCGGCACCGACGGCACGGCATGGGGCGGCGAACTGCTGCAGGTGCGCGGGCCCCACTGCACGCGTCTCGGCCACCTGCGCCCGCTGGCAATGCCGGGGGGCGATCGCGCCACAATGGAGCCCTGGCGCATGGCCGCCGCCGCGCTACACGCCCTGGGCCGCAGCGGCGAGATCGCGGCACGGTTCAACGGTCAGCCCGCTGCGCGCGCACTGACGGGTCTGCTCGACCGGGGCCTGCACTGCCCCCCCAGCAGCAGCATGGGTCGCGTGTTCGATGCGGCAGCTGGCCTGCTGGGGCTGTGCGCGGTAATGCAGTCGGATGCGCAAGCCGCGATCGAACTGGAGAACGCCGCCAGGCGCCATGGCCCCGCGCCAGCGCTGGGCGAAGGCTGGTGCATCACCGCCGACGGCCAGCTCGATCTGCGCCCGCTGCTTGCCTGGCTTGCCGACTGCAGCCCCATACCCGGGGAGCACACAGACCGCGCCGCGGCCTGTTTCCATGCCACCCTGGGCGCCGCCCTGGCCGCCTGGCTACAGGATGCCAGCGCCCGCAGCGGCATCAACACCGTGGCCGTCGGTGGCGGCTGCTTCTTCAATGCCGTGCTCCGCGCCGACCTGCGCCGCCACTGCGCCGCCGCCGGCCTGCGTCTGCTCGAGCCGCGCGCACTGCTGCCCGGCGACAGCGCAATCGCATTCGGCCAGGCGGTCATCGCCCACCATCTCCTGGAGAAGTCCTGACATGTGTCTAGCCCTGCCCGCCCGCGTCATCGAACGCATAGGCGACACGGACGCCATCGTCGAACTCGACGGCGTGCGCAAGTCCATCTCGCTCGCGCTGGTGGACGAGGTCGCCATTGGCGACTACGTGATCGTCCACGTCGGTTTTGCACTGCAAAAACTCGACGAGGACGAAGCGCTGGCCACGCTGGCCCTGTTCCGCGAGATCGGCGCCCTGCCGCCAACAGTCGATCCGCAGACCGATCCGAAAGCGGAAAACGCATGAAGTACATCGACGAATTCCGCGACCCCGAGCTTGCCCGCGGCCTGGCCAGGGCCATCGCAGGCGAAGTCCTGCCCGGGCGCGACTATCGCCTGATGGAGTTCTGCGGCGGCCACACCCACGCCATCTCGCGCTACGGCATCGCCGACCTGCTGCCGCGCAACGTCCGCCTGATCCACGGCCCGGGCTGTCCGGTGTGCGTGCTGCCGATCGGCCGCATCGACCAGGCGATCAGCCTCGCGCTCGATCATGGCGTGATCCTGTGCAGCTATGGAGACACCTTGCGCGTACCGGCATCGAAGCAGCTGTCATTGCAGGCTGCGCGTGCCCGTGGGGCCGACGTCCGCATGGTTTACTCGCCACTCGACGCGCTGCGTATCGCGCGCGACAACCCGAGCCACCAGGTGGTGTTCCTCGCCATCGGCTTCGAGACCACCACGCCGCCGACCGCAGTCGCCGTGCTGCAGGCGCAGGTCGAAGGCCTGCAAAACTTCTCGCTGCTGTGCAACCACGTGCTCACGCCGCCGGCCATGCACGCCATCCTCGATACACCCGACGGCGCGCAGCTGGACGGTTTCATCGGCCCTGCGCACGTGTCCACCGTGATCGGCAGCGCGCCCTACCTGCCCTTCGCCCGCGACTACGCCAAGCCGGTCGTGATCGCAGGCTTCGAACCCCTCGACGTAATGCGCGCCATCCACATGCTGGTGCGCCAGATCAACACGGGGCGCGCCGAAGTCGAGAACGAATTCACCCGCGCCGTCACCCCCGCAGGCAACGTCAAGGCTCAGGCACGGGTAAAGCAGGTGTTCGAACTGCGTGAGCGCTTCGAGTGGCGTGGGCTGGGTAGCCTGGCCGCCAGCGCCCTGCAACTGCGGCCCGAATTCGCCGTGTTCGACGCGGAAGCCCGCTTCACCCAGCCCTATGTTGCCGTACCCGACCACAAGGCCTGCGAATGTGCCGCCATCCTGCGCGGTGAGAAACAGCCCGAGCAATGCCGCATCTTCGGCACCGCCTGCACCCCGGACAACCCGATCGGTTCGTGCATGGTGTCGTCCGAAGGCGCCTGCGCCGCCCATTACAGCTACGGCCGCTTCCGCGACACGGCCACCGTGGCGGAGCCAACATGAGCAAACCCGAGCTTGGGAAACACTACTCACCGCCGCTGAACCTGCAGACCGGCAAGGTCGAACTCAAGCACGGTGCAGGCGGCCGGGCGATGCAGCAACTGATCAGCGAGCTGTTCGCGCATGAACTGGGCAACGCCTACCTCGCCCAGGGTGACGACGGCGCGCGCCTGCCTCCCGCAGCGGGCCGGCTGGTGATGGCAACCGACGCCCACGTGGTGTCGCCCCTGTTCTTTCCCGGCGGCGACATCGGCAGCCTGGCGGTGCATGGCACCATCAACGACGTTGCGGTCATGGGCGCACGACCGCTGTACCTGGCGGCGGCCTTCATTCTCGAGGAGGGCTTTGCGCTTGCCGACCTGGCGCGCATTGTTGCGTCGATGGCGACGGCGGCGCGCGAGGCCGGCGTACCGGTCGTGACCGGCGATACCAAGGTGGTCGAGCGCGGCAAGGCGGACGGCGTCTTCATCACCACCACCGGTATCGGCGTGCTGGCGGACGGCATCGAACTCTCGGGCGCCAACGCCCGGGCAGGTGATGCGGTATTGGTATCCGGGCCGATCGGCGATCACGGCATGGCAATCATGTCGGTGCGCGACAGCCTCGCCTTTGATGCGCCGATCGTGTCCGACAGCGCCGCGCTGCATGGCCTCATCGCCGACTTGCTCGCCGCAGCGCCCGACATCCACGTGCTGCGCGACCCCACCCGCGGCGGCGTCGCGGCCACGCTCAACGAAATCGCTCAGCAGTCAGGCGTCGGCATCGTGCTCGACGAGGCCTCAATTCCGCTCCGGCCGGCCGTGGCGGCGGCCTGCGAACTTCTCGGGCTCGACCCGCTCAACATCGCCAATGAAGGTCGACTGCTGGTGTTCTGCCCGGTGGGCAGCGCCGAGCGCGCACTGGCCACACTGCGTGCCCACCCGCTGGGCAGGGACGCGGCGCGCATCGGCGAGGTCATCGCCGATGCGCGCCGCTTTGTACAAATGCAGACCCGCTTCGGTGGGCGGCGCATGATCGACTGGCTGTCGGCCGATGCGCTGCCGCGAATCTGCTGAAAGCACTCAGTCTGCGATCAGCTCAACCCCTCGGCCTTCAATGCAGCCTGTACCGCCGGACGTGCAGCCACCCGCGCCACAAAGGCCGTCAGGTTGGCAAAGCTGGAAATGTCGAAGCGGATGAAGCCTGTCCAGCGCAGCACGGTGAACAGGTAGGCATCAGCCACGCTGAAGCAGTCGCCCATCAGATAGGCCTTGCCGGCCAGATTTTCGTCGACGTAGGCAAGTCGACGCTCAAGATTGGCTCGTGCCCCCGCCCTCCACGCATCACCCGAAGCCGGGTTGAAGAAGGGGCTGCAGGACTTGTGCACCTCGGTACCAATGAAGTTCAGCCAGGACTGCAGTTGATAGCGCGCAACCGTGCCATTGGCGGGCGCGAGTTTCTTGTCGGGCACCTGATCAGCCAGATACTGAACGATGGCCGGGCCCTCGGTCAGCACCTCGCCACTGTCGAGCACCAGCGCCGGCACATAGCCGTTCGGGTTGTGCTGGGTATAGTCGGCACCGGTCGCGGTCAGCTTGGTCTTGAGGTCGACGACTTCCGCCTCGTAGGGCAGACCGGTTTCTTCCAGGACGATGTGCGGCGACAGCGAACAGGCGCCCGGCGCGTAGTAGAGCTTCATGGAAAAACTCCGTGGGATGGGGGAGTCGCAGTATGCAGCAGCCGGCGCACGGCGCACCAGCGCAGTGGATGCCCCCTTACGGAGCGCTCATGCTGGTGATGAAAGCCTCGCGCCCCCGGCCCAGCACCTGGGCATACCGCTTTCTCAGTTCTCCGAGCAGCGCAATGCGTCGCCCGCCGATCGGATGGGCGGGGCACACCAGCGTCTGCCCGGGGAGCGAGAAGACGCGGCGAGTCAGGCTGTCGAACAGTCGCGCCGGCTCCGCAGCACCGTCACCCGCCGCACAGCGACCAAGATCGAATACGTCGCCGCAGAACAGGCGATCGCGCCAAAGATAGCTGACGCAGGCCGGAGTATGGCCCGGGGTTGCGAGCACATGAATGCACTCGCCCCCAAGGTGCAGCGCTGATCCAGCGTCCACCACGAACACGTCGCAACTGTCCCGCGCCACCTGAGCACTGCCACGCCCCACGACCAGACGGGCGCCACTGCGCGCGCAAAGCTCGGGCGCTTCATCAATGTCGGAATTGTGCAGGTGGGTGCGCAAGACCTGTGTCAGCCTGACCCCATGCTCTCCAAGCAGCGCCAGAATCAGTTCGGTCTCGCCGGACGGCGGGTCGATGACAAGGGCTTCACCTTTCAGATACGAGGCGATCAGATAGCCGATCAACTGCGTCCTCTGTCCCTCAATGGGAAGAAAACAGAGCCCTTCCGCGGGGCCGCGGGAAAGAACAGCGTCAAGCATCACGTGGTTTCCGGCAGTGGATGAAGAATGGGAGCGCCCACACCTGCATCCGTCCTTGCTATCAAATCCCGTGCCATCCGCCTCACCGAACAGATCACGCCGATTTACGGGCAACAAGGTCAGGGCTTGCGTTCCGGACTGCCACCTTCAGCTGCCATTTCGGCTGATTACTGCCATTAGGTTTGCCTCAGGCAGCACACATCCAGGCCGGGTGAAGCCTCGACTGCCAGATGAACGCGCTGCCCTGCGGGGATTTAGCCTGATCAGCCCTCTCTGGCACGCACATTGCTGGCATTTCAATACGGGAATTGCCCATCCTGCCAGCTCATCAATAAAACGAAACTATTGAAGCTATCCAGCAAAACAAATTGCCTGTAATATTAGATAGCTCTAATATTTTCCACGGGATGCAATTTCAACTCTCAATATGGAGCCAGTCATGGAAAACGCTCAGCAATTCAACTTCCCCCGCCTCAACGAAGCCGCCCCCGCCTTCAATGCCCGCACCACCCACGGCGACCGCTCGCTGGCAGACTATCGCGGCAAGTGGCTGATCCTGTTCTCGCACCCGGCGGATTTCACCCCGGTATGCACGACCGAATTCATCGGCTTTGCCAACGCCGCGCCCAAATTCGCCGAGATGAACTGCGACCTGCTCGGCCTGTCGATCGACAGCCTGTTCTCGCACCTGGCCTGGACGCGCAACATCAAGGAGAAGTTCGGCGTCGACATCACCTTCCCGATCATCGAAGACATCAAGATGGACGTTGCCCGTGCCTATGGCATGGTCCATCCGGGCGCCGCTGACACCCAGGCGGTACGCGCCACCTTCTTCATCGACCCGGAAGGCATCCTGCGCGCCATGGTGTATTACCCGATGAGCAACGGTCGCAGCATCGATGAGTTCGTGCGCCTGCTGCAGGCCCTGCAGACCTCGGACACCCATGGCGTCGCCACGCCGGAGAACTGGTGCCCGGGCAAGGACGTGATCGTGCCCCCGCCCAAGACCGCCGAAGCCGCCGACAAGCGCGCCTCCGAAGGCTACAACACGACCGACTGGTACTTCTCCACCAAGTCGCTTTAAGCTCAAGTCTGTATTCGCACGCCCCGCAGAGGATATTCCGAGGGAATTTTTCTGCTGCGGGGCGACTCCATCCACATCCCATGAACGTGGCGACACAGCCCAGGAGGACAGGATGAAGAAACCTATCGAAACGGACGTTCTCATCATCGGCGCAGGCAGCGCCGGACTCTACGCCCTGCGCGAGGTGCGACGTGCGGGGCGGGACTTTCTGCTCGTCGACCGTGGCCCCCTCGGCACGACCTGCGCCCGTGTGGGCTGCATGCCGTCCAAGGTCGCGCTGCATGCCGGCGCCGAATGGGCAACTCGCAAGGCGATGGCCGACATCGGCGTCAGTGGTATCGACGCCCTGTCCATCGATGCACGCGCCACCTGGGCAGCGCTTCGCCGTCAGCGCGATATTTTTGCTAACAACGGCGCCAACTCGGCACGCTCGGCCGCCGGTGACAAGCTGATCAACGCCCAGGCACGTTTCATCGAACCGAACCTGGTCGAGCTCGACTCGGCCGACGGCAGCCAGCAGGTTCGAGCGCGCGCGGTGATCATCGCCACCGGCTCGCGCCCCGTGATGCCGGGCTTTCTCGAACCCGTGCGCGATCGCACGATCAACACCGACGAACTCTTCGAGCTGGACACACTCCCCCACTCCATCGGCATCCTCGGTCTGGGTGCAATCGGACTGGAGATGGGCCTCGCCCTGTCGCGCCTTGGCGTCAGAGTCGTCGGGGCAGATCTCGCGCCGGAGGTGGGCGGCATCAACGACCCGATCATCGGACAGCGCGCACGTGAGTGCTTCGGGCGCGAAATGGAACTCTGGCTGGGCACGGAAACGCGTGTAGCGCGCAGCGAGCGCGGCGTGGTGCTCAGCGCCGGCGAACACGAAGCAGAAGTGGAACTGCTGCTCGCCGCACTCGGGCGCCGCCCGAACACCGACACACTCGGCCTGGAGGCTGCCGGATTCCCGGTCGATGAACGCGGCAGCCCGCGCTTCGACCCTGCCACGATGCAGATTGGCGACCTGCCCGTCTTCATCGCCGGCGATGCCAATGCCGATCGTCCACTGATGCACGAAGCGGCAGACGAAGGGGCGATCGCCGGCTACAACGCAGCACGCGATACCGTGACCCGTTTTGCGCGCAAGGCGTCGATCGGCATCGCATTTACCAACCCCGACGTGGTCAGCGTCGGCACCCGCTTCGACCAACTCGATGCGGACAAGATCGTGATCGGCAGCGCGAGCGGCGACAAGAACGGCCGCTCGCAAATTCTCGGCGCCGCGGACAGCCTGCTGCGCGTGTATGCCGACGCTGCCGACGGCCGACTGCTTGGCGCATCTATGATCGCGACGGGCGGCGAACACCTCGCACATCTGCTCGCCTGGGCCATCCAGCGTGGTGAAACGGCAGCCGACCTGCTGACTTTGCCCTTCTACCACCCGACCGTCGAAGAGGTGCTGCAGAGCGCGGTGCAGGACATCGCCACGCAATTGCCCGCTTCCAAATCCTTGCCGTTCGGACTCATTCCGGCGGAACCCATGTCCTCATAAGCTCAATCACCGTGCATATCCATCGCAAAATTCTTTACTGGCTCGCTCTATCGGATGGCTTCGCCCTGCTGGCGCTGGTCTTCATCGCAGTGCCGGTCAAATACATGCTCGACCAACCCCTCGGTGTAAAGATGCTCGGCCCGTTGCATGGCGCCCTGTTCCTGTCGCTCGCCACCGCAACACTGAGCGCGCTGGCGCGCGGCATCCTCAGACCCGGACTGGCGCTGTTGCTGCTGGTGGGTGCGCTACTGCCGCTGGGCGCATTTTTTGCCGACTACAAGCTGCGCCTGGCCTACCCCGAATTGCAGCACTGAAATCGGCCCGGCTTAAGGCAGCGACCGACACGCTGGTTTTTCAATGCATCACATCACCCTCAGGAGATCCCCATGAAGAACACTCTCGTCGCACTCGCCCTGGCCGTCGGCTCAAGCGCAGCACTTGCCGACAAACAGCCCGTCACCGTCGTCCTCAACTCCGCGAGTTCGATGACCCAGGGCATGGCCATGGTGCTGGCCAACCAGATGCAGGAACAAGGCGCCCAGGTCGACATCCTGCTGTGCGACCACGCCGGCGATCTGGCGCTAAAGGATGCCGCAGGCGAAGCCCTGAAGCCGAACAACGTCACGCCGGCACAACTGCTCGACGGCGCACTCAAGAAGGGCGCCACCGCGTCGGTCTGCGCGCTCTACCTGCCCAACAGCGGCAAGACGCCCGAAGATCTGAAGGACGGCATCAAGCCCGCCAAGCCTGCCGACATGGGCGCTGCACTGCTCGAGCCCAACCGCAAGGTGATCAGCTTCTGATTGCTTCGCCCAGCTCG
>DAORUJ010000013.1:0-39032 GCA_035433105.1 Thauera sp. | reverse complement strand
AGCACTGCCTTCACACGGCAGGGGTCACTGGTTCGATCCCAGTACCGCCCACCAGAACATGAAAAAGGCCGGCCTTGTGGCCGGCCTTTTTCATGTCTGCTTCCGCGCGCCCGGCTACCGGGCCCGAAGTGCAGCGTTGAGTTGATCAACCAGCTCGGCCCAGTCCGCGTCTTCGGCCAGTTCTTCGCGCAGGAAAGCTGCCTGTGACGTCGTCCAGCACGGTGCGTCGGCAAGTTTGACGGAGTCGGGCAGCGGAGAATGTGCCTTGATAAAGGCGGCAATCTCCGCGTCGCCGCTGGGCAGGCCGAGCTGGGCGAAAAGATCCGTCATCGTGTGGATACTCTTTTCCATGTCGCACTCCTTGGTGGGAAAACTGCAAGTCATCACTTGCGACGCCAGTCGACCCGGACGCCATCGGCAAGTGTCGGCAGGCTGATTCTAGCGTCACTGCTTCCTGAACAGAACGCCTGTTGTCCCGACAAGGTTCCAGGGTGGTCTTCGAGTTGGCTGCGCGACGACACATCCGTCGACGGGGTCCTTGCCATCCATGGCTTGCCCGGCACAGTCCGTCAACCGTGCCGTTCACGACCTGATGCGCCGAATGGACGTTTTGCTGCCCAGGGGGTCAAATCCCCATCTCGCTTGACGCCGTTACCCGGGCGAAGGCCCTGAGCGGGACGAAATCGGGGCCGGGTTATACTCCGCCGCCTCTTTCTATCCCCTCTCTCAGCCCCGATGACGCATCCTCTGCCATGTCCCTGAACCGTATCGATCCCGCCCAGTACGAAGCGCAACTGGCCGACAAGCTCGCCGCCTTGAGGCAGAATTTCGCTGGCCTGGCGCTGCCAGAGCCCGAAGTCTTTCGCTCGACACCGCTGCATTACCGCATGCGTGCGGAGTTTCGCCTGTGGCATCACGATGGGCGCATCGATTACGCCATGTTCGAAAGCGCTGAAGGTGAAAAGAAGGTCGTACTGATCGAGACTTTTCCTGCGCTGACCAAGCCGATCTGCGATCTGATGCCGCGCCTGCGCGACTGCCTGCAGGAATCCGAGGTACTCAGGAACAAGTTGTTCCAGGTCGAGTTTCTGGCGACGCTCAGCGGTGAGCTGATGGTCTGCCTGATCTATCACCGCGCGCTTGACGACGAGTGGACGGCACAGGCTCAGGCGCTGGTGGACAGGTTCGGCGTGAACTTGATCGGCCGTAGCCGCAAGCAGAAGATCGTGCTCGGCCGGGACTGGTTGCTGGAGCGCTTCGAACTCGATGGTCGAGCGCTGCAGTATCAGCAGATCGAAGGCAGCTTCACCCAGCCCAATGTCGGCGTGAACCGTCAGATGCTGGGCTGGGCCTGCCGCCAGGTGGCTGACGCAGGGGGTGACCTGCTGGAGCTCTACTGCGGCAATGGCAACTTCACCATCGCGCTGGCGCCGGCTTTCGACAGGGTGCTGGCGACCGAAGTCAGCAAGTCCTCGGTGGCTGCAGCGCACTACAATCTCGATGCCAACCGGGTGGACAATGTCACCCTGGTGCGCATGTCAAGCGATGAGATCAGCGATGCGCTCGCGGGCGGTCGTGAATACCTGCGCATGAAGGACGTGGCGCTCGACAGCTACCGTTTTTCGACCCTGTTCGTCGATCCGCCGCGCAGCGGACTGGACGCGGCGACCGTTGAACTTGCACGTGGCTTCGAGCGCATCCTTTACATTTCCTGCAACCCGGCGACGCTGCGCGACAACGTCGCTGCCCTGCACGATACCCACGAGATCGTCGCTGCAGCCGTGTTCGACCAGTTTCCTTACACCCATCATCTCGAGAGCGGCCTGCTGCTCCGAAGGCGCCTCGTGGCGGACTGATGCTGACGGAGAAGCGACGGGCGAGGGGTCGGGGGTTCGGATTCGGGGTCGCGACCAGGCCGCTTGCTACTGTTTATTGTGCGATTGTCCGGCGCGCTGGGTCGCTACGCCGGGTCGACGCCTGGGGCAGGGAATGGTAAACACCGAATCATCGACCCCGTGAACTGCATGGGGCCTAAACCGGATTCCCGCCACGATGTCTGCCGACCTGCCCGCCGTCGAATATCGCATCTGCCCCGCCCAGCCCGGCGCCCACCTGTTCGAAGTCAGCTGCACCGTCCGCGACCCTGATCCGCTTGGGCAGGTCTTCCGTCTGCCGGCGTGGATTCCAGGCAGCTACATGATCCGCGAGTTCGCACGCAACATCGTCACGCTGCGTGCCGAGCTCGATGGTGAGCCATGGCCCATCACCAAGCTCGACAAGCACACCTGGCGTGCTGATCCTGCCTCTGTCGGCAGCCCTCTCAGCCTGCATTACACGGTCTATGCCTGGGATCTATCGGTCCGCGCGGCTCACCTGGACGGCACGCACGGCTTTTTCAATGGCAGCAGCGTGTTTGTTGCCGTCGAGGGACTTACCGATCGGCCCTGTCTGGTCGACATCGAGCGGCCGGCGGGTCTCGAGTACCGCGACTGGAAGGTGGCGACCGCCTTGCCGCTGGCGCGCGGGGAGCTCGGTGCCGCGCGAATGTACGGTTTTGGCCGCTATCGTGCGGCTGATTACGATGAGTTGATCGATCATCCCGTCGAGATGGGCGACTTTTCCCTGGGTCACTTTGAGGCTGCGGGTGTCCACCACGATATCGTGCTCACTGGCCGCCATGACTGCGACCTTGAGCGACTCGCCGAGGACCTTGGTCGTGTGTGCGAATGGCAGGTCGCGCTGTTTGGCGCACCGCCGCCGATGGACTATTACGCCTTCCTGACCATGGTGGTGGGCGATGGCTATGGGGGGCTTGAGCATCGCGCCTCGACCGCGCTGCTGTGCAGCCGTGCCGACCTGCCCTGGAAAGGCATGGATGGCCTGCCGGAGGGCTACAGGACTTTTCTTGGCCTGTGCAGCCACGAGTATTTCCATACCTGGAACGTCAAGCGCATCAAGCCGGCCGCGTTCACGCCCTACGACCTGAGGCAAGAGAACTACACCCGTCTGCTATGGGCTTTCGAGGGCTTCACATCTTATTACGATGATCTTGCCCTGGTGCGTAGCGGCGTGATCAAGCCCGAGGACTACCTCGACCTGCTTGGCAAGACGATCTCCAGCGTGCTGCGCGGTAGCGGGCGCAGCAAGCAGAGCGTGGCGGAGTCCTCCTTCGATGCGTGGACGAAGTATTACCGCCAGGACGAGAACGCACCTAACGCCATCGTCAGCTACTACGCTAAAGGGGCGCTGATTGCCCTCGCGCTGGATCTGCAGTTGCGTGCCGGCAGCGAGGGCCACAAGAGTCTGGACGACGTGATGCGCGTGCTTTGGCAGCGCCACGGGCAGAGCGGGCTGGGTGTGGCGGAGGACGGCATTTTCGAAGTCGTGCGTGAAGTGGGCGGCAAGACGCTCGGCCCCAGGTTGGCGCGTTGGCTGGAGCGAGCGGTCGAGGGCACTGATGACCTGCCGCTGGCACGGCTATTGAAGGGTGCGGGTGTCGACTACCTGGTCGAACCTGCTGCAAAAACGCCTTCTCTGGGTGTGAAGCTTGCTGCTGGCAACGGCGAATCAAGGCTCGCCAGCGTCCATGACGATGGGCCGGCGCAGGCCGCCGGGCTGTCTGCCGGAGACGTGCTGATTGCGCTGGATGGTTTGAAGGTGGGTGGTGGCAAGTCGCTGGACGACATGCTCGGCCGGCGGAGCGCTGGCGACGACGTCGAAATCCACGTTTTCCGCCGCGATGAGCTGATGGTGTTCAAGCTCACGCTCGCCGGGCCTGTTGTGGACAAGGTCAGCCTGAAGCTTTCGCTCAAGGCCGGCAATGCAGCGCTCAAGCTGCGCCAGGGCTGGCTGGGTGTTGCGAAAAAACGTTGACCTGCCCCTGTTGATTGAACGTAGCGCCGCAGGTGTTGCACAGCCTGCGACGTGCGTCATACGCCTTAGCTTGGGCCTTGCCTGGGCTCAGTCCTGCGCTGGGGTGACGGCTAGCAGGCGTGGGCGCCAGTAGCGCCAGGCGAGGAAACTGAACAGGCCGGCCATGATCAGCCAGAAGCCCACGCCTTCCCAGAACGCGATCGGGTCGGTGGCAAGAAAGTAGTCGCGCGGCGGGCGCACGAAGTGAATGCGACCTTCGTACAGCGCCCGCCCGGAGGTGGCGACGGCAAACAGCGCGGGAGAGAACCACACCACCAGGCCGATTGCGACGATGAATTTGTCGAGCAGGCCGCTTGTGCGGCGGTTGGGCAGGTAGACGCTATCCACGCCAAACCAGATCGCCAGTACGAAGCCGATGCCGGCCACCAGCGGCGTGACCGCGAGCACGGCGCCGAGCAAGGTGGCGGTTGCCATGAAGGTGAAGCCTTCGAGCGGCATGATCTGTGTCCAGATGGGCTCGAGTCGGCTGAACAGCCACCAGGAGATCGGCACGGCGACGAGGAAAGCGAGCAGGCTCAGGCCGGCGCGCCGGCGGGCGATGTCGCCCGGCAGAGGTGCACAGGCGGCAGTGTCGGCTGAATCGGGAAAGGTCGAGGACATTGTGCAATGATACCCGGCGAGCCGGGTAGGAGTGAGCGCGGGCAAGAGTCTACTACGTCAGCTCGCTGCCACTGGCGGCGGCATCCAGCCGAGGTGGCTGAATCAGCCGAAATAGCCTTGCAGGTACCAGCCGCAGGGTGGATCGAGCTCGTGGAAGATCCAGCACAAGGTGTTGTCGCTGCAATGCGCGAGGTAGTAG
Organism: Thauera sp.; assembly: GCA_035433105.1. GTDB lineage: Bacteria > Pseudomonadota > Gammaproteobacteria > Burkholderiales > Rhodocyclaceae > Thauera. The sequence continues at coordinate 34,300 of DAORUJ010000013.1, read as the reverse complement.
TCGCGCCGGACGTCGCCTCCGTCCCACCAGCCGCTTTCGATGCGTTCGGCGTCGCCGCGCAGTGCGAACTGATGCGGCATGATCGCCCTGGGTTCGGGTAGCAGCCAGAGCGGGCGTTCACGATCGGCAATCGACGGTGCGTCATTGGGGCGCCTGCGGTTCTGTGATCCGGCAGAATCATTTCCAGTGTCGTCGCGAAGTTGCCATGCGGCTTCTGGACGATGGTCGGCAACCGGGCTCAAACGGCGGATCGCATCGCTGCCGAGCCGCGCGCGCAACCGGTCGATGAAGCGCATGGTCTCGTCCCGAACTTGTCCGGGGGCTCCGAACAGATCGCTCGACGTGGTGGCCTGGTCGAGTGCATGTTCGGCTTCGAGTCGCAGCGCGCAGACTTCGTCGGGCAGCACCTGCACGCTCAGGCGTTCGCGTGCGATCAGGGCAAGGTGGTTCTCGTCGCGACTGGGGTGACCGAGCACGATGTCGAGTGCGCTCGCAGGGTGGCGCTCATGCACCAGCAGCAAGCGGCAATGGTCGATGGCGGCGTGTTGCGCCTGCAGCCAGGCGGCCAGGCTGGCGAACAGCCGGCGGGCTGCGAACAGCAAGGCCTCGCTGTGATGGGTCGGGGCCGGCAAGGCAAGTTCGTGCGCAAAGCGTGCGGGCGGCTCGAACCACATACGGGGGTCGGGCTGTTCGCCGCGTGCGCGGGCAATGAGCAGGTTCGCTGCCTGAGCCTGACGCAGCGCAAGGCCGGCGGCGGGCAGGGCGCGTACATCGCCGATGCGGCGTGCGCCGAGTCCGTCGAGCAGTTCCAGGGCTGCAGCGGGGCAGGCGCTGTCGCTTGCGCTTCCAAGCACGGCCAGCGGCAGCGCATCCAGGGCCTGCCGCCAGTCGGAACCGGCCGCCGGCCCTTGAGCGCAGGCGGCAAACCAGCGCGCGGCGAGCGGCGTGGGGGCGCAGGCGATGCAGGTGTTCAGGCCCAGTTGTGCCAACGCCGTGCGCACCTGCTGTTCGAGGGCAGCCATGCCGCCGAAAAGTCGCAGGCTGGCGCTGATTTCAAGCAGGACAGCATCAGAGGGGGCCAGGCTGATGCGGGGTGTGAAACGGCCAGCCCAGCAGGCGATTTCAGCGAGCAGCGCAGCCTCGCGTTCAGGCTGGCGCAGCTGCAGGTGCAAGGCGGGCGCGATGGCCTGCGCCGCCGACAGGGCTTGGCCAGCATGTACGCCCTGGGCGCAAGCGGCGTCATTGGCACTCAGGATACGTGCCCGCGCACCCGCTTCGACCACGGCGAGCGGCATCTCTGCATTGGCCAGACCACGGGTGAATATCTGCAGTGGCAGGGCGGGGACAAGGATCGCGAGCCACAGCATGGCGCATCAACCCGCGAGCGCGAGGTATGGGGCGCTGCCCGCGCTTTCTGCCTCTGACCTCGAAGCATCGTCCCTCGAAGCTGCGGGCCGATCTCTACGCCATGCCAGCTGGACCGCCCGCGCGGCAGGCGGACCGCGTCGTTTCAGGATGTCGATCTGCAGGCCTTCAGCCGTGGGTGACAAGAGCAGACGCAAGGCTGCGGGTGAGGCGTGGCGCGCTGCGCTGTGCGCACGAAAAAGAAACAGCGGCGTGGCGCTTTCTTCGGCGGCCAGTTGCAGGCGACGCAGGGCGGCGGTGTCGAGTCTTGCGGGCCAGGCCAGTACCAGGGCACAACTGCCGCTGGCTGCAGCTTGTCGGGTGGCCCACAAAGTTTCGGCAGCACTGGCAGGCTGGATCAGCAATAAGCGCTGCAGTGGCACGCCCGCTGCGCTCAGCGCAGGTGCGTAGGGCAGCAGTGGCGGTGCGATCCAGGCGATCCAGCGCTCGGCACAGGCACGCTGCATCAGCGGCAGCAGCAGGGAAATCTCGCCCACACCGGGATGTTCGGTCAGCAGCTCGATGAGCGCCCCCGCCGGCCAGCCGCCCCCCGGCAGTTCTGCGTCGAGCGTGGCAAAGCCGGTGGGCAGGGTGCTGCCTGGCGTCTGTGCCAGGCGTGAGCCCTGCCACACGAGATCTGCAGGCAGGCGCTCAAGTACTTGGGCCACAATGTGCTCCGCGTAAAAGGCGTTCAGTGATCCTTGCGGATCAGGCCAACCATGATGCCTTCAATGCTCAGTGCGTCGCGTCGCGTGTCGACAACGATGGTCTCGAAGTCGGGGTTCGCGGGCCGCAGCTCGACCAACGGTCCCTTGCGCTGCAAGGTTTTTACGGTGACATCGTCATCCAGGCGGGCGACGACGATCTGGCCATTGCGTGCTTCGGCGCTGCGATGGACGGCGATCAGGTCTCCGTCCAGGATACCGGCGTCGCGCATGCTCATGCCCCGTACGCGCAGCAGGTAGTCGGCGCGGGGTGAAAACAGCGAGGGATCAAGCTGGTAGCGGGCCTCGACGTGTTCGGCGGCAAGAATCGGGCTGCCGGCAGCGACGCGACCGACCAGTGGCAGGCCCAGCGCCTCAGCCAGGCGAATACCCCGCGCACGGCCTTCCTCAAGCATGATGGCGCCCTTGGCGGCGAGCGCCCGCAGATGGGTTTCGGCGGCATTGGGCGAGCGAAAACCAAAGGCGGTGCACACTTCGGCACGGGTGGGGGGGCGACCTTCGCCTTCGACGGTGCTGCGGATGAAATCGAGAATTTCCTGCTGACGGGCAGTGAGGTTTTCGCTCCGGGCGCTCATTACGGCCTCCTGATGTAAGCTGTAATTTTAAACAGTTATTCGCGCTGGGCAAGCCCCGTTTGTGGAGGGAACGTTCCCGGTCGGGCGGCCGTTCTGCTCTGGGCCAGTCCTGTTCGTTGGTTGCAATGATGCAGTGCGTCTTGAGCCCGCAGCACTTCTGGGCTATTGCTTCAGTCAAGCGTCCGCATGAGGCGCTCGTGAACGTGTCCAGTCAGGGAGGAGTGATCATGTTGGTCCAGCCCCAAGTACAGCCAAAACCAGGCTCCGGTAGAGTTCGCCGGGGGTCTCGGCTAGAATCCGCTTCACGTCAGGGAGAGCCCATGCTGCAAAGCGGAGATGTAGCACCCCCGTTCTCGTTGCCGGACGCCGATATGGAAGCATTCGATCTGGCGTCGGTGGCGGGCAAGCATCATGTGGTTCTCTATTTCTACCCTCGCGACAGGACGCCGGGTTGCACGCTGCAGGCGGCCGACTTCAGCGATCACGAGGATGAGTTTGCCCACCAGGGCTGCATCGTGGTTGGCGTGAGTCCCGACGATTGCATGACACACGCCGATTTCCGCGACGAGGAAGGCCTGTCGATCCGACTGCTGTCGGACACCGACAAGGAGGTCTGCCAGTTGTATGGGGTGTGGCAGCAAAGGGAGGTCGACGGCGTGAAGAAAATGGGCGTGCGGCGGTCGACCTTCATCATCGACAAGCAGGGCACGATCCGTCACGCGCTCTACGACGTAGTGCCCCGTGGCCATGCTGCCGCGGTTTTTGAATTGGTCAAGAAACTGGAATCCGATAATGCAGAATCAAATCGCAAAAAATAGCGTCGTGACGCTCAACTACACCGTGCGTGACACGGACGGTGCCGTCATCGATGATGGCCAGCACCCGCTGGTGTATCTGCATGGTGGGTACGATGGCATCTTCCCGGTGCTGGAAGAAACCCTGCACGGCAAGGCCGTTGGCGACACCTTGCAGGTCAAGCTGCAGCCGGAAGACGCCTTCGGCGAATACGATGAAGAGCTGATTCTGGTCGAGGATGCGAAGCTGTTCCCGGAAAGTATCGAAGTCGGCATGAGCTTCGAGCGGGTGTCGGACGACGGTGAAGAAGAACTCGTCTACCGCGTCACCGACATCGCCGACGGCAAGGTCGTGGTTGACGGCAACCATCCGCTGGCAGGCGTTGCGCTGGTGTTTGACGTCACGGTTGCCGAAGTGCGCACCGCGACGGCCGAGGAACTCTCCCATGGCCACGTCCATGGTGCAGGCGGACATCACCACTGATCGCTCGCGGGCCGCGCAAGCGGCTTTTTTTTCGTGGGCTGTTTTTCCCCGGCTTTCCCCTGCGGCTTTTCACTACTGACGCCGTTCAGCGAATCCGCTCAACGCCTTGCATCCATGCACCCAGCTGATCCCGCCGTGAGCGTTTCCGTCGAGCCCTTGCCTTCGTCCATCCCGCTGTTGTCCGTTACGGGTCTCGGGGTCGTCCTTGATCGTGGTGACACTGAGCTGCGTCCGGTCGACGGCGTTGACCTGACCATTGCCGCCGGTGAGACCTTCGCTCTGCTTGGTGAGTCGGGCTGTGGCAAGTCGATGACTGCACTCGCGCTCACACGTCTGCTTCCCGATAGTGGGCGCATCGAACGTGGTGAGGTCAGGCTGGGGGGCGAGGATTTGCTGCGCCTGCCGGAGTCGGCCATGCGCAGCGTGCGCGGCGGGCGCATCGGCATGATCTTCCAGGAGCCGGCAACCAGTCTGAACCCGGTGATGACCGTGGGCGCACAGGTTGCCGAAGCCCTGGCGCGGCAGGGCATCCGTGGCACCCAGGCAGAAGTCGAAGCCTGCCGCCTGCTCGAGGCAGTCGGCATTTCCGACCCGGCGAGGCGGCTGCGAGACTATCCCTTCCAGTTTTCCGGCGGCATGAAGCAGCGTGTGATGATCGCGATGGCGCTCGCTGGCCGGCCGCAATTGCTGATTGCAGATGAGCCGACCACGGCGCTCGACGTGACCATCCAGGCTCAGGTGCTCGACCTGCTGGCGAAGATCCAGTGCGAGCGCGGCATGGGCATGCTGCTGATCACGCATGATCTCGGCGTGGTGGCACGCATGGCGCATCGGGTCGGCGTGATGTATGCGGGCGAGGTCGTGGAGACCGGGCCGCGCGAGGCTTTCTTTCACGCACCCTTGCACCCCTATGCGCGCAAGCTGTTTGCTGCACTACCGGGTGCAGGACGCCGTGGCGCGCCGCTGGATGCGCCTCACGGTGCGGTGCCGGCGCTCGATCACGATTTTCCGGGCTGTCGTTTCGCCGAGCGTTGCGCGCTGGCCTTTGATCGTTGCGATGACGAGGCACCTGCCTGGCACCGCATCGGCGAACAGGCCGTGCGCTGTCACCTGTACGAAGGGGTGAGCACCCTGCATCCGCAGCCTGTGGCTGGGGCGACGTCTGCGGCACTGCATCGCGCTCGCAGTGCCGCGCCGGTGCTGGAGGTGCGCGACCTCAGCGTTCATTTCCCGGTGCGCAAAGGGCTGTTGCGACGGACAGTGGGTCATGTGCGCGCAGTTGATGGCGTCAGCCTGCGCTTGGCGCCGGGGCGCACGCTGGCGCTGGTCGGCGAATCTGGCTGTGGCAAGACGACAGTCGGCAAGGCCGTGCTGAAGCTGATCGAACCGAGCGCAGGCGAGCTCTTTCTGGACGGCGAAAACATCAGTGCATACCGTGGCGAGCAGCTGCATGCGCTGCGCTGTGCGGTGCAGATGGTGTTCCAGGACCCCTTCGCTTCGCTCAATCCGCGCATGCGCGTCGGTGACATCATCGAAGAAGGCATGGTCAGTCTGGACGTCGAGCCCGACCCGCGTGCGCGCCGGGGGCGTATTGACGAACTGCTCGAATGCGTCGGACTGTCTGCCGACATGCGCTGGCGGTATCCGCACGAGTTCTCCGGTGGGCAGCGTCAGCGCATCGCCATGGCGCGTGCGCTGGCCGTGTCGCCGCGGGTGATCGTGTGTGACGAACCGACCAGCGCGCTCGACGTGTCAGTGCAGGCGCAACTGCTGAACCTGATGCGCGAACTGCAGGCCGAACAGGGGCTGGCCTACCTCTTCATCACCCACAACCTGGCGGTGGTCGAATACCTTGCCGACGACGTGGCGGTGATGTACCTGGGACGAATCGTCGAGGAGGGGCCAGTCGACAAGGTGCTGCGCGCACCGGCCCATCCCTACACCCGTGCCTTGCTCGCGGCGGTACCGAGAATCGGGCAGGACGCGTTGCCTGCAAGCCGCGCGGGGGTGCTGCACGAGCCGGTCATTGCCGCCGACCTGCCATCCCCTCTGAACCCTCCGTCAGGCTGCCACTTCCATCCGCGCTGCCCCCATGCGACCGACGTCTGTCGTGTCAGCTATCCGCCGGTGACCGAACTCGGTCAGGGCCATCGTTTCTGCTGCCACTGGCCACGCCTGGAGGCTTGAAGTCTTCAGCGCCGCTTCGATTCGGCGGCTGGGGTCTTTGCTCTGGGCCTGGTCCTGGCGGCTGGCGAGGTTTTTACGGCTGGCTTGGCGCCGGCATCCTTGCGCGTTGGCGGGGGGGGCTTTTTCCTGAGTGCCGGCTTGCCGGGTTTGCTTTTGCTGGCCGGAGCGGACTTGCTGGCCGCGGAGCCTGGAGTGCTGGTCGCGCGCGTGCTGGGCGCCTTGAGTCCAGTGCCATCTCCCGAACCACGCCCCGAGCTGCCTAGCTTCAGGCCTTGCTGGCGCGTTGAGGTGCCGGCGAAGGGCAGCATGGCGCTGACTTCGAGTGCGCCTTCAGGATCGATGCCGGCAGGTACCAGCAGGGTGTGACCTGCGCCAACGCTATTGCTGCCCAGGGCGTTGATCTTGCGTAGCTCCGAGAGTGTCAGCCCGCTCTGAGCGGCAATTTCATCGAGCCGCTCACCCCGTTCGACGGTATGCAGGCGCCAGCCCTTGCCGCTGCGCTCCAGTTCGTCCAGCCCTTCGCGTAGCCGGCGCACACGGTCGGTCGGCACGATGAATGTCTGGCCCGGCATCGTCGTCGCAGGCCGATTGAAGCCGGGGTTCAACGCGAGAAACTCGTCCAGCGGCATGTCCGAAAGTTCGGCCGCGGTGGCGAGATCGACACCGACCGGGGCATCGACCGCGACGAAGTGCATTTCGTTGGCGACGTAAGGCAGTTCGAAATGGAACAGCTCCGGTTCGGAGACGATGTTCTTGATTGCCTGCAGCTTGGGCACGTAGTTGCGTGTTTCCTCGGGCATGCGCAGGTGGCTGTATTCGAGCGGCAGGCCTTCTTCGGCATTGCGCTTCAAGGCGCGCTGTACCGCGCCTTCGCCCCAGTTGTAGGAGGCCAGCGCCAGATGCCAGTCGCCATGCATCTCGTAGATCTTCTGTAGGTAGTCGAGGGCGGCGTTGGTCGAGGCGATGACGTCGCGGCGCTCGTCCACCCAGGAGTCCTGCGTCAGATTGAAGTACTTGCCGGTCGAAGGGATGAACTGCCATAGCCCGGAAGCGTGCGAACGCGAATAGGCCAGCGGGTTGTAGCTGCTTTCCACCATCGGCAGCAGCGCTAGCTCGGTGGGCATGCCGCGGCGTTCGAGCTCGTCGACGATGTAGTACAGATATCGCCCGCCACGGGCAAAGACCTGTTTCAGGAAGGCCGGACGGTTGATGTAGAAGGCCTGCTGGTCGCCGACACGTTCGCTGTCGAGGTCGGGCATGCCGAAGCCGCGCCGGATCCGGTCCCAGATGTCGTTGGCGTCGCGTGTCAGGTCCAGGGTCAGGACGCGCTCGGGAGCAGCCAGCTCATCCACTTCGAGCGGGGCGGCAGGGGGCGGGGCCAGGCCATCAGCCGGCTCGCGGGTCGATTCCTGGGTCGATTCCTGGGCAAATGCCGGCGTCACCGCTGTCAGTATCCAGAGGCAAGACAAAGCGGAAAGAAAAAGCGCGAGGCGTTTGCACATGCTCGTAGGGCCGCCTTCTGCCCTGGGCGATAAAGCGCGCAAGTCTATCGATCGACGGGACGTCGAGTCAATTTGCGCCAGCTTCAGCAAGCCAGCTGGAGTGTGTCGGCCGGTTTCCGAAGAGCGGGGCCTGGGATCGTCAAAAATTGTCTTTCCAGGCTCTCAATGCAGCAAGGCACGCCAGCGCATCGGCAGGTCGGACGCCGGTATGGGCTGCGATGGCGTCATGGAGTTTCGTCTGTTCGCTGCGCAGGAAGGGGTTGATCGCTTTTTCGAGGCCGATGGTGCTTGGCAGGGTCGGCTGGTCTGCCGCCCGCAGCCTTGTGCAGCGCTCGGCGTAGGCGTCGCGTTCGGGGTTGTCGGGTTCCACCGTGCGCGCGAAAGCAAGATTCGACAGCGTGTATTCGTGCGTGCAGTACACCCGGGTATCGTCGGGCAGCGCCGCGAGCTTGGCCAGCGAAGCTGCCAGCTCGGCGGCGCTGCCTTCGAACAGTCGGCCACAGCCGGCCGAAAACAGCGTGTCGCCGCAAAACAGCAGCCGTGGCGAGGTGCCCGTGCTGACGAAGGCGATGTGGCCGGCGGTGTGGGCCGGAATGTCGAGCACGTCGAAGCTGATGTCGAGCGCGTCGACGCGTACCGTGTCGCCTTCGACCAGCGGCTGATTGACGCCGTCGATGTGTTCCTTGAAGGGCCCGAATACCGGTACCGAGTGCCGTGCCAGCAAGGCATCGAGGCCGCCGACATGATCGGGATGGTGGTGCGTGACAAGAATGGCGGCAAGCTGCAGCGCCTTGCGATCGAGGTAGTCCAGCACGGGCCGGGCGTCGCCCGGATCCACCACGATTGCGTGACGGCCATCGTGCATCAGCCAGATGTAGTTATCGCGGAAGGCGGGAAGAGGGATAATGTTCATCCCCGAATTGTGAGAGCCTGACCGCCGATGTCAATGCCGGACCTCCACGCATGGCTGGAAACACCGCTTGGGCGCTACCTGCTCGACTGGGAACGCGCGGGAGTGGAGCGCATGGTGGCGGACATCTTCGGCTACCGGGCGGTGCAGATCGGCATGCCTGGCGTGGATCTGCTGGCAGCCAACCGCATGCCTTTTCGCTTTGCCTGTGCACGCGTCGGGCCGGCGGCGGTGCTGGCACACGAGTTCGAGCTGCCTTTTACAACGGCAAGCCTCGACCTGGTGCTGATGCCGCATGTGCTGGAGTTTTCGGCTGATCCACACAGCGTGCTGCGCGAGGTGGACCGCGTGCTGGTGGCCGAGGGCAGCGTGGTACTGAGCGGGCTGAATCCGCTCAGCCTGTGGGGTTTGCGCCGAATGCTGGCGCGTAGCGAGGGCGTGCTTCCATGGTGCGGCCAGTATCGTTCGGCGATGCGTATCAAGGACTGGTTGACGCTGCTCGGCTTCGAGGTGGTCGGAAGCGAGGCGGGCTGCTATGTTCCCGTCGCTTCCAGTGCAACCTGGCTCGAGCGCTGGCGGTTCATGGACCGCATGGGGACGCGCTGGTGGCCCCTGCTGGGTGGCGCCTACCTGCTGCATGGGGTGAAGCGCGTACAGGGCATGCGGCTGATCACGCCGCAATGGCGCGGCGGCAAGGCGCGCGCAAAACGACTTTCCACCGTTGCCCAGCGCAACGGTGACACACGGAAAACGCAATAGATGGAAGAAGTGGACATTTTCACCGACGGCGCCTGCAGCGGTAACCCCGGGCCTGGTGGCTGGGGGGCGATCCTGCGCGCGGGTGGGCACGAAAAGGAAATCTGGGGCGGCGAGCCGGCGACCACCAACAATCGCATGGAACTGCTCGCCGTCATTCGTGCGCTCAATACATTGAAGCGTCCGGTGGCCGCGCGGGTGCATACCGACAGTCAGTATGTGCAGAAAGGCATTTCGGAGTGGATCCACGGCTGGAAGGCGCGTGGCTGGAAGACGGCCTCGAAGGAGCCGGTCAAGAACGCCGACTTGTGGCGGGCGCTGGACGAAGCCCAGGCCCGCCATCAGGTGAAATGGCTGTGGGTGCGCGGCCACGCCGGCCACGTCGAAAACGAGCGAGCGGACGAACTCGCACGCCGCGGCGTGGATGCGGTGCGCAAGACCGGAGCCGTGGTCCAGCCCTGAGTGGGCGCAGGCGGCACAGCGACGACCTCAAAGAAAACCTTCAGGAAAAACCATGCGACAGATTGTGCTCGATACCGAAACCACCGGCCTGGACTGGCGTAACGGCGATCGCGTGATCGAAATCGGCTGTGTGGAGCTGCTCAACCGCAGCCTCACCGGGCGTCACTTCCACGTCTATCTGAACCCTGGGCGCGGCATCGCTGCCGAGGCAGTGGCAGTGCACGGCATCACCGAAGAGTTCCTCGCCGACAAGCCGAAGTTTGTCGATGTGGCTGCCGACTTCGAGGCCTTCATTCGTGATGCCGAACTGGTGATCCACAACGCCAGCTTCGACGTCGGTTTTCTCGACAATGAACTCGATCTGCTCGGTCGCGAGCGGCTCAGTCGGCTGTGTGACAATGTCATCGACACGCTGAAGCTGGCCAAGGAACAGAATCCGGGCAAGAAGGCTTCGCTCGACGCCCTGTGCGATCGCTATGAGATCGACAACGGTCACCGTGAACTGCACGGCGCACTGCTCGATGCGGAACTGCTGGCCGAGGTCTACCTGGCGATGACCCGCGGCCAGGAAAGCCTGATCATGTCGATCGAAGAAGAGCCGGCCAGCCCCGAACATGATGCCGATGGCGTGCTGCGGCTACGTGCTCCGCTGAAGGTGCTGAGAATCAGCGATGCCGAACGCCATGCACACGACAAGGTACTGGCCGACATCGCCAAGGCGAACAAGGGAGCGTGCCTGTGGCTGGCGCCTGAGCAGGCGGGGTCAGTCTGAAAGCAGGCGTTCAGCGCAGCTTCTCAAGGCCCTGCAGGATGTCGCGCCGTGAAATCTGGCCGACGAGGCGCGAGCCTTCCACCACCGGCAGGCAGCGGAAGCTGGTGCTGACGAAGAGCTGGATGGCATCGATCAGGCTGGCCTCGGTCGAGATGGAGACAATGTCCCTGCTCATGAAATCCTGCACCGAGCCTTCCTCGCAGCGAAAGTAGGAGGCGTCGAGCGCCGCCTTCAGGCAGTCCTTTTCGGAGATATATCCGACCAGGCGGTCGTTCTCGTCAACCACTGGCGCGCCGCTGAGGCGATGCTGCAGCAGTTTGTGAACGGCTTTCAACAGATTGGTCGACGGGGCGAAGGCGAGATGGTCGCCCACCATGTAGTCCTTGACGAGCAGCGATTGCAGCATGATGGCTCCGAAAGGTGGACCGGATTATTTTTTGCTTTCTGCCGTGGTGGTGGTTGCGGCCTTGAGCCGCGCTTCGCGCTTGGCGCAGGGCTTCTTGCAGCCAAACTCACAATCGCCGCCAACGGCGGCAAGACCGCCACAGCTGCCGGCAATCGGTTTGCGCCCGAAGAGCACGCCAATGGCCATTGCGCCAATCACCAATCCGATGACGCCAAGGGTAATCAGGAATGTGTTCATGATGTTCCTACCTTTGTCGGTCCATGGGAAACGGCGGGTACGCCTGCCATTTTGCACGGAGGGTGGACAATATCGCGCATACCCTCGTTCTGACCATAGCCGACCGGACTCGTTGCTCGCATCACAGATGCAGCACTCCGCCGGGGACGCTGCCGGATTGTTCCAGTCGGGTGATGGTCGGGCTCAGGTCCAGGCCTGTTGCAGCCTTGAGCAAGCGGGCGCGTTCGCGCAGTTCGCGCAACGGGCGCGCTAACGCCTCCCCGGCCGCGCCAAAGGCGACGACGTTGCCGCTGTCACAGGACGGAAAGGCGAGTGCGCGATCATCAAAGGTCTTCTGGATGCGTTCGACGCTGGCCTTGTAACCTCGCGAACGGCCGAACAGATTGACGGCCATCAAACCGCGCGACGACAGCCGCGAGTGCAGGGCCTGGTAGAAGGGCAGGGTGTCGAGCACGCCCGCACGGGCATTCTGGTCATAGCCGTCGACCAGGATGTAGTCGTAGCGCTGATCCTTGTCCATCACGTACTGCGCGCCACAGCCGATATGGATCGAGAAGCGCATGTCCTCCTCGGGCAGCCTGAAAAACTGCCGCGCGGCGGCAATGACCGAGGGCGCGATCTCGACCACCTTGATGCGCGCCTGCGGACAGTGGTGATAGACGAACTTGGCCAGCGAGGCCGCACCCAGGCCGATGATCAGCACCTTCTTCGGCCACTGCCCGGCATCGTCGGCGAGGCCGTCACGCAGCAGCAGGCCGGCCATCATTTCGCGGGTATAGGCGAGCTCAAGTGCATTGGGTTTGCGGATGCGCATCGCACCCTGGATCCAGTCCGAACCGAAGTGCAGATAGCGAACGCCGGCCGCTTCGGAAATGTCGATTGGCGTATTCATGTCCGGCGCCTCAGGAAGCCAGGCGCTTGAGCGCATACAGGCGTTCGAGTGCCTCGCGCGGACTCAGTGAGTCGGGATCGAGAGCGGCGAGTTCGGTCAACACCGGGTGCGACAGCGGCTCGGTCTCCGGTTCGGGCAAGGTGGCGAACAGGTCGGCCTGGGGGCCGGCATGGATTTCGCGGTTCTCCAGTGCGCGCAGACGGCGCCGTGCGTCGCGGATCACCGGTGCGGGGATGCCTGCCAGCGCCGCGACCTCGATCCCGTAGCTCTGGCTTGCCGGGCCTTCTTCAAGGGTGTGCAGAAAGACGATCTTGTGGCCGTGTTCAACGGCATCGAGGTGCACGTTGGCACACTCCGGGTAGTCGGCGTTGAGCCGGGTCAGCTCGAAGTAATGCGTGGCGAACAGGGTCAGGCTGCGGTTTCGTTCCAGCAACTGGCGTGCGATCGCCGCCGCCAGCGCCAGGCCGTCGAAGGTCGAGGTGCCGCGGCCGATCTCGTCCATCAGCACCAGGCTGTGTTCGGTCGCGCCGTGCAGGATTGCAGCGGCTTCGGTCATCTCCACCATGAAGGTGGAGCGCCCGGAGGCGAGGTCGTCCGAGGCGCCGATGCGGGTGAAGATCGCGTCCAGTGGGCCGAGCTCAGCCGCATCCGCAGGCACGAAGCTGCCCACATGGGCAAGCAGGCAGATCAGTGCCACCTGACGCATGAAGGTCGATTTGCCGCCCATGTTCGGCCCGGTGATCATCAGCATGCGACGGTGAGGGGCCAGGCGTGCGTCGTTGCGGATGAAGTTTTCGACCTGGCGCTCGACCACAGGGTGTCGGCCGCCGGCGATGTCCACGCCCGCGGTGTCGCGAAAACGTGGGCGAACGTAGCTGTAGCGCAGCGCAGCTTCGGCGAAGGCTGCCAGACCGTCGAGCAGTGCCAGGGCCCGCGCGATGCGCTGCAGGGCGGAAATGTGCGCGGACAGGGTGTCGAGGAGGGTCTCGTAGAGCAGCTTCTCGCGCGCCAGCGCGCGTTCCTGTGCCGACAAGGCCTTGTCCTCGAAGGCCTTCAGTTCGGGGGTGATGTAGCGCTCGGCGTTCTTCAGTGTCTGACGGCGGCGGTAGTCGTCGGGCACCTTGTCGGCGTTGGCGCGGCTGACTTCGATGTAGAAGCCGTGCACGCGGTTGAATTCGACCTTCAGGCCCGCAATGCCGCTGCGTTCGCGCTCGCGCGCTTCGAGCGCCAGCAGGAATTCGCCGCAGTTGGTCTGAATGTTGCGCAGTTCATCGAGTTCGCTGTCGTAGCCCGGCGCGATCACGCCGCCGTCGCGCACCATGGCTGCGGGCTCTGGTGCGATGGCGGCTTGCAGCAGTTCAAGTGCGTTGGGGGCAATTTCGAGTGCCGCGCAGATATCGCCCAGCAGCGCCGTGTGGCAATTGGCCAGCGCCGTGCCCAGTTGCGGCAGGCGGGCAAGGCTGTCGCGCAGGGCTGACAGGTCGCGCGGGCGCGCACTGCGCAAGGCGATGCGCGCCGTGATGCGGTCGATATCGGCGACGCCGCGCAGTGCCGTACGGACCGCCGCCGTACTGCGGCCGTTGCGGGCGTCGATCGTGCCGTAGTCAGTCTCTTGGTCCATCTGCTCGCCGGTCAGTTCGGCCACTGCCGCGTGGCGTGCGGCAGGCAGCGCACGGTCCCGCAGCGGGTGGTGCAGGGCGTGGCGTAGCCAGCGCGAGCCCATGCTGGTGACGCAGGTGTCGAGCAGCGACAGCAGCGTGGGCGCAGCTTCGCCGCGCAGGGTTTCGGTCAGTTCGAGGTTGCGCCGGGTGGCGGCGTCCAGACGCAGGTATTCGGATTCGCGCTCGACAGTGAGGCCGGTGACGTGGGCGAGCGTCTGCCGTTGCGTGGCCTGGGCGTAGTCGTAGAGTGCAGCTGCGGCGCCAAGCGCCACCGGCAGGTCTTCGACGCCGAAACCGACCAGGTCACGAGTGCCGAAATGCGTGGTCAGCAGCCGGGTGCCGGTCTCCGTGTCGAACTGCCAGTCGGCCAGGCGGCGCAGCGCGGGTGCCAGGGTGTCGAGCAGCGGCAGCGCGAGGCCATCGGGAATCAGGACTTCAGCCGGGCGCAGGCGTTCGAACTGCGCCTGCAGAGTCTCGGCCGGGCACTGCATCAGGCGCAGATCGCCGTTGGCCAGGTTCAGCCAGGCCAGGCCGAGTACGCCGCGGTGCAGATTGGCCGCGAGCAACAGCGCATCTCGCCGATCATCGAGCAGTGCTGCATCGGTCAGCGTGCCCGGGGTGACGATGCGGCTCACGGCGCGCTCCATCGGACCCTTGGTGGCACCGGGTTCGCCGATCTGTTCGGCGATGACCACGGCCTCGCCCAGCTTCACCAGGCGCGCCAGATATTGCTCGACAGCATGAAAGGGGACGCCTGCCATCTTGATCGGCTGACCACCCGACTGGCCGCGCGTGGTCAGGGTGATGTCGAGCAGACGGGCAGCCTTCTCCGCATCATCGAAGAAGAGTTCGTAGAAGTCGCCCATGCGGTAGAACAGCAGCGTGCCCGGGTGCTGCAGCTTGATCCGAAGATACTGCTGCATCATTGGGGTGTGGGTGCTGATCTCGGCTTCTGTAAGCTGTTGTATCGTCAGCATTTATCTATTGAGCCCAAGCGTTTTTCGGCAACCGGGGCGAGGCCGGAGGACCTTGCTGGCCGACGAGCGTTCGCAAGCGCCTCCGCGCACGAAAGACCAGGTACGCAGAGGCTCAGGACTCCGGGGTTCAGAGCCCCGGATTCAGTACGTCGAATCAAGCCTGCATGCTGGCAGGACGGTAGGACTGGATGATTGGCAGCAACTGGCCGAATATCTTCGGGGTGCCGGCAACCACGTTGCCGGTCGCCATGAAGTCGGACTCACCCGCCAGGTCCGACACCAGTCCGCCCGCCTCCTGGATCAGCAGAACGCCGGCGGCCATGTCCCATGGCGACAGGCCCATTTCCCAGAAGCCATCGAGACGACCGCAAGCCACGTAGGCCAGATCGAGCGACGCGGCGCCCGGGCGGCGGATGCCGGCGGTCTTTTGCGTCAGTTCCTTGAACATCGCCAGATAGGCATCGACCTGATCGAACTGGCGGAAGGGAAAGCCGGTGCCGATCAGGGCGTCGTTGAGGCGGGTGCGGCGCGTAACGCGAATGCGACGGTCGTTGAGGAAGGCACCGCTACCGCGCGAGGCGGTGAACAGTTCGTTGGTGTTGGGGTCGTACACCACGGCGTGCTCGAGCACACCATTTTTTGTCTGTGCGATCGAAACCGCATACTGCGGGAAGCCATGGATGAAATTGGTGGTGCCGTCGAGCGGATCGATGATCCACGTGTACTCGCTGTCCTTGCCATCAAGCGGCGCCGACTCGCCGGACTCCTCTGCTAGAATCCTGTGTCCTGGAAAGGACTCCCGCAAGACATCGATGATCGCTTGCTCTGCGAGGCGATCCACCTCGGTGACGAAATCGTTGGGCGACTTGCTTTGCACCGTGATCAGGTCGAGCTGCATGGAGGCGCGGTTGATGACGGTCGCGGCGCGACGAGCGGCCTTGACAGCAATGTTCAGGGTGGGGTGCATGCGGAGCGGTCTCGGTTAAAGAAGCGGGGCAGCGCCACAGTCGATCGTGCAGCCAGCCCGGCAATATTCGGAAAACGCGGAATTTTAATATGAATCGCCCCCTTGCGCTTGACCGTATCCGGGTCGTGCTGTCGCGTACCAGCCATCCCGGCAATATCGGCGCCGCGGCGCGTGCAATGAAAACGATGGGATTGCGCCAGTTGTGGCTGGTGGCGCCAGCGTCGTTTCCCGACGAGGTCGCGACCGCGCGGGCATCGGGCGCCGCTGACGTGCTTGAAGCGGCGCGCGTGGTCGACACCCTGGAAGAAGCCCTGGCCGATACGGTGTTTGCGGCGGCGCTGACTGCTCGGCGGCGCGAACTTTCGCTGCCGCGCATGCATGCGCGAGAGGGGGCGAAGGAGATCGTCGCCCGGGCAATCGATGGTGACGTGGCCGTGGTGTTCGGCAATGAAACCAGTGGCATGAGCAATGATGAGGTCGGTTTGTGCAGCATGCCGGTAACGATCCCGACCGATGCCGGGTTCTCGTCGCTCAACCTGGGTGCTGCGGTGCAGTTGCTGGCCTACGAACTGCGCATGGCGGCTCAGGATCCGCTGCCCTTGCAGGATGCGCAGGCCGAGCCGGCAACGCATGCCGCCTTCGAGGGCTTCATGGCACATCTCGAACATGCGGTCACGCTGAGTGGTTTTCACGATCCGGCAAACCCGAAGCGTTTGCTGCCGCGCATGCGGCGGATGTTCAATCGCATTCGCCTGGAAAAGGAGGAGGTCGCAATCCTGCGGGGAATGCTGACGACCTTCGAGCTGCCGAAGCGGCGCTGAGCCACGACCAGGCTGTGCGCAGCGCGAGGAGGTGAGCTGGGGCCTGTCGTGGCGCATCGGTCAGCAGCCCTGTTCAAGAATTGCCCTAAGTCGATTAAAATAGTCGGACATTGAGCTTGCGGTGTGTGAGTGCGGTGGCCCTGCGCTTCAGTTGCGTTATATGAGCTCATGGCTTGACTGCCTGACGTTCGGCTGCGTTGATCAATCCCCTTTTTTTGCTTATTCGGAGTCTGCCCCAACATGTTCAGTCGCCTGCGTGAAGATCTGGCCAGCGTTCGCGAACGCGATCCCGCCGCACGCTCTACGCTTGAGGTGCTGACCTGTTATCCCGGCGTGCATGCGCTGATATTCCATCGCATCGCACATGCAGCATGGCGCCGGCAGTGGTTCTGGCTGGGGCGTTTCCTGAGTCATATCAGTCGCTTTCTTACCGGCATCGAGATTCATCCCGGAGCAATCATCGGCCGACGCGTGTTCATCGATCATGGCATGGGGGTGGTCATCGGTGAAACGGCCGAGATCGGTGACGACTGCACGATCTATCAGGCGGTGACCCTGGGGGGGACGTCGCTCTATCGCGGCGCCAAGCGCCATCCGACGCTGGGCAAAGGCGTCGTGATCGGTGCCGGCGCCAAGGTGCTGGGCGGTTTCACCGTCGGCGATGGGGCCAAGGTCGGATCCCTGGCGGTGGTCGTGAAGCCGGTGCCGGCTGGTGCGACGGCCGTCGGCAACCCGGCGCGAATCATCGATGGCGAACGGGATGCCGAACGCGCACAGAAAGCCGAACAGATGGGCTTCAGCGCCTACGGGGTGACACGGGACATGGATGATCCGGTGGCCAAGGCCCTGCATGGTTTGCTCGACCACGCGGTCGAAACCGACCGCCGTCTGCAAGCGATTGCCGCCCGGCTCGAGGCTGCGGGGATGCAGCTCGATCCATCCACCGAGGCGGCCGACCATTTCGATGCATCCCGGCTTTCACGCATGGTGGACTGAGGGGGGTAGAGCTCAGGATTCCGGCTTCGCGCAAGCCTGCTGAGTAGTTGACCGTTTTTGTCGGGATAAGTATAGTTGACTGAAATGTTCGGGTATTACTGTGCGTATCGCGCAGTCAGTGCCCGCCAGCTTACGGTTCCTGCGAGGTGACACGATGAGACTGACGACCAAAGGGCGTTTCGCGGTTACGGCGATGATCGATCTGGCTGCGCGTCAGACCGATGGGCCCGTGACCCTGGCGGGTATTGCCGAGCGTCAGAAAATCTCGCTGTCCTATCTCGAGCAGTTGTTTGGCAAGCTGCGTCGTCACAGCCTGGTCACCAGCGTGCGTGGCCCCGGAGGGGGCTATCGCCTGGCGCGCACCGCTGATTCGGTGACGGTGGCGGACATCATCATTGCGGTGGATGAGCCACTTGATGCCACGCAATGCGGCGGCAAGCAGAACTGTCATGACGAGCAGCGCTGCATGACACACGATCTTTGGGCCAATCTCAACAAGCGCATGTACGCCTATCTGGATTCAGTGAATCTGCAGGCCCTCGTCGATCGCCAGGTGAAGCCCGATGCGGATATGGCAGTGTTGAGAAACATCCGTCGTCGCGCCACGCTTCAGGTGCGCGAGATCGCCGCCGTCTGAGGGCTGGAATGAGTTTTATCCCGGTCTATCTCGACTGGAATGCGACGACACCGCTTGACCCGTTGGTACGCGAGGCGATGTTGCCCTGGTTGGGTGGGGCAGAGGCGGCGCGCGAGTCCATGGGGGGGTCGGTGCGTTTCGGTAATGCATCCAGCCGCCACGAATATGGACGCCAGGCACGTGCAGCCATAGATGCAGCTCGTGCTCGCGTCGCTGAGGCGGTCGGCGCGCATTCCACCGAGGTCATCTTCACCAGCGGTGGCTCGGAAGCAAACAATCTGTTCCTCAAGGGCACGGCAGGCTGTCTGAAGCCGGGAATGGTGGCCGTCAGTGCGATCGAGCATCCCTGTGTGCGCGAGCCGGCCAGGCAGTTGCGGCGGACGGGCTGGGACTTGAAGGAAATCGCGGTCGATCGCGATGGCGTGATCGATGCACAAGACTGGCAGCAAGCGCTGCGTGCGAGACCGACCTTGGTGTCGGTGATGCTCGCCAACAACGAAACCGGCGTCGTGCAGGATGTCGTCCGCCTGGCAGGTGAAGCGCGTGCGGCCGGGGCCTGGTTTCACACCGATGCGGTGCAGGCCCTGGGCAAGATCGAACTGGATTTTAGGGCGCTGGGCGTCAATGCGATGACGCTTTCGGCACACAAGATTGGCGGTCCGCTGGGCGCCGGTGCTCTGGTGGTCGACAAGCGCGTCGAACTCGCACCATTGATTGCCGGCGGTGGTCAGGAGCGCGGGCTGCGTTCCGGCACCGAGAACGTGTCAGCGATCGTGGGTTTCGGTGTGGCCTGCGAGCAGGCTGTCGCGCGGCGAGCGACGGAGTCGCAACGCCTGACGATGCTGCGCGAACAGATCGAGGCCGGGCTGGTGGCGCTGGGTGCGGTCGTGTTTTCGCGTGCAGCGCAGCGTTTGCCGAACACGGTTTTTTTCGCCTTCGACCATATCGACGGCGAGACCCTGGTCGGCAAACTCGATCGTGCAGGTTTTGCCTGCGCCAGCGGCTCGGCATGTTCCAGCGCCCAGCCTGAACCGTCGCACACCCTGCTGGCGATGGGCGTCGATGCCGTCGTGGCGCGCGGCGCGGTGCGCGTCAGCCTGGGACGTACGACCACCGCGGAAGAGGTCGAGCGCTTCGCGGACGGTCTGGCGCGCGTGCTCGAAGAGTTGAGAAAGCTGGCGTCGATCGGGGCCTGAACAGCGACGGCGCATGACAAACGAATACGAAACAACCCCGCTGCGGAGAGATGCAATGCTGAAGTTCCCGATCTACCTCGACTATTCGGCAACGACGCCGGTGGACCCGCGCGTGGCGGCAAAGATGATTCCGTGGTTGACCGAGCATTTCGGCAACCCGGCCAGCCGCTCGCACGCCTATGGCTGGGAGGCCGAAGAGGCGGTCGAGGACGCGCGTGCGCAGGTCGCCGCGCTGGTCAATGCCGATGCCAAGGAAATCATCTGGACCTCGGGTGCAACCGAGTCGAACAACCTTGCGATCAAGGGTGCAGCGCACTTCTACCAGGGCAAGGGCAAGCACGTCATCACGCTGAAGACCGAGCACAAGGCGGTGCTCGATACGGTGCGCGAACTCGAGCGCGAAGGGTTCGAAGCGAGCTATCTCGATGTGAAGGAAGACGGGCTGGTCGATCTCGAGGTGCTGAAGGCGGCGATCCGCCCCGACACCATTCTGGTGTCGATCATGTTCGTCAATAACGAAGTCGGCGTCGTTCAGCCGATCGCCGAGATTGGCGCCCTGTGTCGCGAGAAGGGCGTCATCTTCCACGTCGATGCGGCGCAGGCCACCGGCAAGGTCGACATCGACCTCGATACGCTCAAGGTCGATCTGATGAGCTTCTCCGCGCACAAGACCTACGGCCCCAAGGGCATCGGTGCGCTTTACGTGCGGCGCAAGCCGCGCGTGCGGCTCGAGGCGCAGATGCACGGCGGCGGCCACGAGCGCGGCATGCGGTCGGGCACCCTGGCCACGCACCAGATCGTTGGCATGGGTGAGGCTTTCCGGCTGGCGCGCGAAGAGATGGCGAGCGAGAATGCGCGCGTTCGCAGCTTGCGCGACAAACTGTTGAACGGGCTCACCGACATCGAGGCGACCTTCGTCAATGGTGACCTCGAACAGCGCGTGCCGCACAATCTGAACATCTCCTTTGCCTACGTCGAAGGCGAATCGCTGATCATGGCGATCAAGGACATTGCCGTGTCGTCGGGTTCAGCCTGCACGTCGGCCAGCCTGGAGCCTTCTTATGTGTTGCGCGCGCTGGGTCGCAATGACGAACTGGCGCACAGCTCGATTCGCTTCAGCATCGGCCGTTTCACCACCGAAGAAGAAATCGACTTCACCATCGACCTGCTGCACAAGAAGATCGGCAAGCTGCGCGAGCTGTCCCCGCTGTGGGAAATGTACAAGGACGGCATCGACCTCGATACCGTGCAGTGGGCGGCACACTGAAGACAACGACACGCAACATACGATAACGACGCTTCAACCCAAATCCCCTGGAGAACTGACATGGCATACAGCGACAAGGTCCTGGACCATTACGAAAACCCTCGCAACGTCGGCTCGTTCGACAAGAATGACGAGAGCGTAGCGACCGGCATGGTGGGGGCACCCGCCTGTGGCGACGTCATGAAACTGCAGATCAAGGTCGGCAAGGATGGCGTGATCGAGGACGCGAAGTTCAAGACCTATGGCTGTGGCTCCGCCATTGCATCGAGCTCGCTGGTGACCGAATGGGTCAAAGGCAAGACCGTCGATCAGGCGCTGGACATCAAGAACACCCAGATCGCCGAAGAATTGGCGCTGCCGCCAGTGAAGATCCACTGCTCGATCCTGGCCGAGGACGCAATCAAGGCAGCCGTCGCAGATTACCGCAAGAAGCACCAGGCCTGACCGGGCCACAAGCAGGAGGGATAGAACATGGGCGTGACCCTGTCCGAAAGCGCTGCCCGTCACGTGTCGGGTTTCATTGCCAAGCGTGGCAAGGGCTTTGGCATTCGTCTCGGAGTGAAGACTTCGGGCTGTTCGGGGATGGCGTACAAGCTGGAGTTCGTCGATAGTACGCAAGACGAAGACCTCGTTTTCGAGAGCCATGGGGTGAAGGTCGTCGTCGACCCGAAAAGCCTGGCTTATCTCGAGGGCACCGAACTCGACTTCGTCAAGGAAGGCCTGAACGAGGGCTTCAGGTTCATCAATCCAAACGTTAAAGACCAGTGCGGCTGCGGCGAAAGCTTCAACGTCTGAGCGCTTGAACGTCTGACTACATCCGCACCGGAATGAGCATCGATCTTACTCAGGACTACTTCAGCCTGTTCGAGGTGCCGCGTGCCTACGGGCTTGACGAGGGCGCGCTGGAGGCGGCCTGGCATCGTCTCCAGTCGCAGGTGCATCCGGACCGCTATGCGCATCTGTCCGACGCAGACAAGCGTCGGGCGATGCAATGGGCGACGCGGGTCAATGAGGGCTACCGGACCTTGAAGAAGCCGCTCGCTCGTGCGCAGTATCTGTTGGTGCTGGCTGGCGTCGATGCGGGTGTCGAAACCAACACAGCGATGTCACCTGAGTTCCTGATGGAGCAGATGGAGTGGCGCGAGGGGGTTGAAGAGGCCAGGACTGCGGGCGAGATTGACGAGCTCGAGCAATTACACAGGCGGCTGTTGCATCATTCGCGCGACGTGCGAGCCGAGCTCGCACGTCAACTCGATGTCGACCACGACTACACTGAGGCAGCCGACACCGTGCGTCGGCTGATGTTCATCGAAAAACTCCAGCACGAGATCGACGACGCCCTGCTCGCGCTCGAAGGCTGAAAACAAGAGACACGGACCCCCTGATGGCCCTGTTGCAGATTGCCGAACCCGGCATGTCCACCGAGCCGCACCAGCATCGGCTCGCGGTGGGCATCGACCTGGGGACCACCAACTCCCTGCTTGCCACGGTACGCAATGGTATCGCCGTGTGCCTGCCGGACGAGTCCGGCCGCACGATGTTGCCGTCGGTGGTGCGCTATTGCGCCGATGGCAGGATCGAAGTCGGGCAGCTCGCGGTCAAGTCGCAGGCCACGGATGCGCGCAACACCATTCTTTCGGTCAAGCGTTTCATGGGTCGCGGCCTCAAGGATGTCGCTCACGTCGAGACCATGCCCTACGACTTCGAGGATGGTCCGGGCATGGTGCGGCTGCGCACGGTGCAGGGGGTGAAAAGCCCGGTCGAGGTGTCGGCAGAGGTTCTGCGTGTGTTGCGTGCGCGCGCTGAAGCCAGTCTGGACGGCGATCTCGTCGGTGCGGTCATCACCGTCCCGGCTTACTTTGACGATGCCCAGCGTCAGGCCACCAAGGATGCTGCGCGTCTTGCTGGCCTAGACGTGTTGCGCCTGCTTAACGAACCGACTGCCGCGGCCGTGGCCTATGGTCTCGACAACGCCGCCGAAGGGGTGTATGCGGTCTACGATCTGGGCGGCGGCACGTTCGATCTGTCCATCCTGAAACTGTCGCGTGGCGTGTTCGAGGTGTTGTCTACCAACGGTGACGCAGCGCTGGGTGGGGATGATTTCGACCATCGCCTGTTCTGCTCGATCCTGGAGCGTGCAGCCATTGCGCCACCTTCGCTCGAAGATTCACGCCGGCTGCAGATGAAAGCGCGCGAGGCGAAGGAGTTGCTCACCTCCTGCGACGAGGCGCCCATTCATCTGCGACTGGGTTCGGGTGAGGAGGTGGATCTTGTCATCACGCGCGACGAGTTCGCCGAGATGACCAGGCCCCTGGTGCAGAAGACCCTGACCCCGGTGCGCAAGGCGCTGCGTGATGCAGGCCTGAGCGCCGACGAAATCAAGGGTGTGGTGATGGTCGGCGGTGCCACGCGCATGCCCCACATCCAGCGCGCGGTCGCCAACTTCTTTGGTCATGAACCGCTTACCAACCTCGATCCGGACAAGGTCGTTGCGCTGGGCGCGGCGATGCAGGCCAACGTGCTGGCCGGAAATCGAACCCAGCAGGACGACTGGCTGCTGCTCGACGTCATTCCGCTGTCGCTCGGCCTGGAAACCATGGGCGGCCTGGTGGAGAAAGTAGTGCCGCGCAATTCGACGCTGCCGATTGCGCGCGCCCAGGAGTTCACTACCTTCAAGGACGGCCAGACCGCGATGGCCTTCCACGTTGTGCAGGGCGAGCGCGAACTCGTTGCCGACTGCCGTTCGCTCGCCCGCTTCGAACTGCGCGGCATTCCGCCCATGGTAGCCGGGGCGGCCCGGATCCGGGTGAGCTTCCAGGTCGACGCCGATGGACTGTTGTCGGTTTCGGCACGTGAAATGTCCTCGGGTGTCGAGGCCAGCGTGCTGGTGAAGCCGTCCTATGGCCTGTCCGATGTCGAGATCGCCGAGATGCTTAAATCCGGCGTTGAACATGCCGGCGACGACATGAGGCTGCGTGCGCTGCGCGAACACCAGGTCGAGGCCGAACGCGTGATCGAGGCGACCGAGCAGGCGCTGGGCAAGGATGGCCGCCTGCTGACCCCGGCCGAACGTGCACAGATCGACGCTGCGATTGCGCATCTGCGCGTCTTGCGCGAAGGCGATGACGACCGTGCGATCAAGGCCGGTATCGACGCGTTTGCGCGCACCACCGATGAATTCGCCGCCCGCCGCATGGATGACAGCATCCGTGGCGCGCTGGCCGGCCATAAAGTAGACGAGCTGGAACTCTGACCCCACCATGACGCAGATCATAGTCCTACCCCATGTCGAACTCTGTCCTGACGGCAGCGTGCTTGAAGCCCGTCCAGGCCAGACCATTTGCGAAAGCCTGCTTGAGAATGGCATCGACATCGAGCACGCGTGCGAGATGTCCTGCGCCTGCACCACCTGCCACGTCATCGTGCGCGAGGGTTTCAATACCCTGAGCGCGGCCGAGGACGAGGAAGAAGACCTGCTCGACAAGGCCTGGGGCCTGGAGCCGCAGTCGCGCCTGTCGTGCCAGGTCCACGTTGGCGAAACGCCGCTGGTGGTAGAGATTCCCCGCTACACGATCAACATGGCGCGTGAAGGAAAGCACTGAAATGAAATGGACCGACGTGCAGGAGATTGCCATTCAACTGACGGAAGCCCGTCCGAATGTCGATCCTAACAGGCTCAATTTCGTCGACCTGATGAACTGGGTAATGGCCTTGCCCGAGTTTGATGACGACCCCAAGCGCTGCGGGGAACGTATTCTCGAAGGTATTCAGCAGGCCTGGATCGACGAGCTGGCATGATCAGACGGGCACTGCTGCTGCGGCCGGGGTCCTGCCACAGCGTGCGATTCAGTATGCGTTGCGAGAGCCTGTGTACACGCTCTCATTAACCCCCAGCCAGTATTGGCCGAGCAGGCCAATGATGTGCTGAAAATGGTCGAAGTCCACCGGCTTGCGCACGTAGCTGTTGGCCCCGAGGTTGTAGGCTTGTTGCAGATCCAGGGTTTCGCGCGAAGTGGTCAGCACCACCACGGGCAGCAGTGTGGTGCGCGAATCGGCCCGAATTCGCCTTAGTACTTCCAGCCCATCGATGCGCGGCAGCTTCAGATCCAGCAGCACCACGGCGGGCATGACGGGTGTTTGCCCGGCGAACGCACCGGTGCCGAACAGGTAGTCGAGCGCCTCGACGCCGTCGTGGGCGACCACCACCGGGTTGGTGATCTGGTTCTTGCTGAAGGCATGAAGCGCGAGCGCCTCGTCGTCAGGGTTGTCCTCGACGAGCAGGATTGGACGGTCGCTGCTCATTGTTCCACCTTTTTGAATGGTCCCGTCATCCGTCGCCGCCGTTCAGGCCTCTGCGCCGGGCAAGTCTTCACGACGCAGCACGAATACCATGTTGTCGCCACCTCGCGTCGCCAGCCAGTTGAAGGGCAGGCCGGGGAAGGCCGCTTCGACGATCGCGCGGTTGTGGCCGATCTCGACCGCCAGCACGCCTTTCGGATTGAGATGTGCGGCGCCTTCGGCGATCAGGCGCCGGACCACGTCAAGTCCGTCGTCTCCAGCCGCGAGCGCCATCCGGGGTTCGTGCCCATACTCGGGCGGCAGTGCATCCATCGCAGTACCGGTGACATAGGGCGGGTTGCTCAGGATCAGGTCGAAACGCCGGTTTTCAAGCGCAGCAAAGACGTCGCTATGAACGAGTTCGATGCGCTCTTCCAGGCCATAGTCGGTGACGTTTTGCAAGGCAACGTCGAGTGCCTCTTCGGACAGGTCCGCAGCGCTGACCTCGGCATGGGGGAAGGCATGCGCCATCAGTACCGCGAGACAGCCGGAGCCGGTGCACATATCCAGCACGTGCTGCACTTCATCGGGGTCATCGATCCAGCCCGCCAGGCCGTCTTCCAGCAGCTCGGCAAAGAAGGAACGCGGCACGATGACGCGTTCGTCCACGGTGAAGCGGAAGTCGCCCAGCCAGGCTTCGCCAAGGATGTAGGACGTGGGTACGCGGTCATCTGCGCGGCGTTCGATCGCCTCCAGCAGGGCAAGGCGTTCCTCGCCCGGAATGCAGGCGTCGAGAAAGGGTTCGAGGCGGTCCAGCGGCAGGGCAAGCGAGCCCAGCAGCAGCCACACGGCCTCGTCATAGGTGTTGGTGACGCCATGGCCGCAGAAGATGCCGGCGCGGTTGAAACGGGTGACGGCGTAGCGTAGCCAGTCGCGCACGGTCACGAGCTCGGCGAGCGGCCCGTGTTCGTGCATGTGTTCGTCGTGTTCGTCATCGTGTCCGCGATCGTCGTGCGCGGGTTCGTCATGCTGGTTCGTGGATGTGCTCATGGGGGTCTCGCAGTCGGGCGGGTTCAGGCGGTAAGCAGCGCACGCAGGGTGTGTTCATAGACCAGCGAGAGCGGCTCGATTGCTGCGGCGTCGATGCACTCGTCGACCTTGTGGATGGAGGCATTGACCGGACCGAACTCGACCACCTCGGCACAGATGTCGGCAATAAAGCGTCCATCCGAGGTGCCACCCGTGGTGGATAGCTCGGTGGTGATGCCCAGGTTGTCCTTGATTGCGCCGGACAGGGCTGCAACCAGCCTGCCACGCCCGGTGATGAAAGGCTTGCCCGACAGGTGCCAGTCGATAACGTATTCCAGCCCGTGCTGGTCGAGCACCGCCCGAAAGCGGGTCTTGAGGCTGTCGGCAGAGGACACCGAGCCGAAGCGGAAATTGAACATCAACTCACAACTACCGGGAATGACGTTGTTTGCGCCGGTGCCGGCATGGATGTTCGATACCTGCCAGGTCGTGGGCGGGAAGAACTCGTTGCCCTGGTCCCATTCGATCGCGGCCAGTTCGGCCAGCGCGGGAGCCAGAGCATGGATGGGGTTGCGCGCAAGCTGCGGATAGGCCACGTGGCCCTGCTGACCCTTTACCCGCAGCGTGCCGGACAGGGAGCCGCGCCGGCCGTTCTTGATCATGTCGCCAAGCGCGCTGACCGAAGTTGGCTCGCCAACGATGCAGTAGTCGAGGCGCTCGCCGCGTGCAGCCAGTGCCTCGACCACCTTGACCGTGCCATGGGTGGCAATGCCTTCCTCGTCCGAAGTCAGCAGCAGCGCAATGCTGCCGTGGTGCTCGGGATGGGAGGCGACGAAGCGCTCGATCGAGGTGACGAAGGCCGCGAGCGAGGATTTCATGTCAGCCGCACCGCGGCCGTAGAGCACACCGTCGACGATTGTCGGTTCGTAGGGCGGAGTCTTCCACACCTCGAGCGGTCCGGGCGGGACGACGTCCGTGTGGCCGGCAAAACAGAGCACGGGGCCCGCGCTGCCACGGCGTGCCCACAGGTTGGACACGCCGCCGGTGTCGATGCGTTCGCAGACGAAGCCAAGCGGACGCAAGCGCGCGGCAATGAGCTCGAGGCAGCCTGCATCTTCCGGCGTAACCGAGGGGCGGGCAATGAGTTCGCGGGCGAGCGTGAGCGTTGGGGTATCGGCTTGTTGCATGCAGGGTTCTTGTTGTTGGCCTGGGCATGCCCCGCAAGGGGCGCTGCAGCGGCTAAGGGTTATCGACGTGCAGGGTGAATTCCTGGAACGATGCGCCATCCGGGCCGCTCGTCTCGAACTCGAGCAGGTTGGACGATCTTGCCGCGCTCACCGAGTCGCTGGCGTTGATCTGCGCATTGTTGATCAGCCAGTGCAGATTGGTTGGCGAGTCGGCGTTGGCCAGTGCCTCTTCCAGTGAAATCAACTTGTCCGTGTAGAGCTGGTAGAGGTGCTGCTCGAAGGTCTGGCAGCCTGGCGCCAGGCTCTGCTCCATGGCCTGCTTGATTTCATTGATCTCGCCGCGCTCGATCAGGTCGGCGATATGGCGCGTGTTCATCAGGATTTCGACCGCCGGCACGCGGCTGCTGTCCGGCTTGCGGATCAGGCGCTGCGAGACGACGCAGCGCAGCGCCACGGCCAAGTCTAGATAAAGCAACTGCCGGTTCTCGAGCGGAAAGAAGTTGATGATGCGATTGAGGGCGTGATACGCATTGTTGGCATGCAGCGTTGCCAGGCACAAATGCCCCGATTGTGAGTACGAAATCGCCGCCTGCATGGTTTCGCGGTCGCGGATCTCACCGATGAGAATGCAGTCCGGCGCCTGGCGCATGGCGTTGCGCAGGGCTTCACCCCAATTCAGGGTGTCGATCCCGACCTCGCGCTGATTGACGACCGACTTGCGGTGGGTGAACAGGTACTCGATCGGGTCTTCGACGGTAAGGATGTGGCCGCTGCGATTGCGGTTGCGGTGATCTAGCATGGATGCCAGCGTGGTCGACTTGCCCGAACCGGTCGCGCCGACGACCAGCACCAGGCCACGCTTGTCCATGACCACCTCGGTCAGCACCTCAGGCAGGCCGAGTTGCTGCACGGTGGGGATATTGCTCTGGATGTAGCGAGCCACGATTGCGATCGAATTGCGTTGCCAGAATACGTTGACGCGAAAGTTACCGAGGTCGCGACGGCCAAAGGACAGGTTCAACTCGCGGTCACGCTCGAACTGCGCGATTTTCTCGGGTGCGACCGCTTCCTCGATCATCCGCCGGATCATGGAGGGCTCCATGACCTGCTGATTGATCGGCATCGTCTCGCCCTGGATCTTGATGTGAATCGGGGCGCCCGCGGTAATGAAGATGTCCGATGCCTTCTTGTCCGCCATCAACTGGAAAAGACTATCGAGAATCATGGCCTGTTCATCCTCATCCCCTCGCGCATCATGCGCCGCGCAAAAGTTCGTTGATGCCGGTCTTGGCGCGCGTCTGCGCATCCACCTTCTTCACGATCACGGCGCAGTACAGGCTGTACTTGCCGCAGGCCGAAGGCAGGCTTCCTGGCACCACGACGGCGCCCGCAGGCACGCGCCCGTAGCTGAATTTTCCGGTTTCGCGATCGTAGATCTTGGTGCTCTGGCCGAGATAGACGCCCATCGACAGCACCGCGTTCTCCTCGATGATCACGCCCTCGACCACTTCCGAGCGTGCGCCAACGAAGACATTGTCCTCGATGATGACCGGGCCTGCCTGCACGGGTTCGAGCACGCCGCCGATTCCGACACCGCCTGACAGATGAACATTCTTGCCAATCTGCGCGCAGGAGCCGACGGTCGCCCAGGTGTCCACCATCGTGCCTTCATCCACATAGGCGCCGATATTTACATAGGATGGCATCAGCACCACATTCTTGCCGATGAAGCTGCCCTTTCGGGCGACGGCCGGCGGAACGACGCGAAAGCCACCCTCGCGAAACTGCTCGGGCGTGTAGTCGCCGAACTTGGAGGCGACCTTATCAAAGAAGTTGAGGCCACCCGCCTGCATGACCTCGTTGTCTCGCAGGCGGAAGGAAATCAGCACCGCCTTCTTGATCCACTGGTTGACCACCCACTGGCCCTCCTTCTTTTCGGCCACGCGCAGCGTGCCGGCATCAAGGCCAGCAATGACCGCCTCGACCGCGTTACGGATTTCGGTCGGGGCAGCGGAGGGCGACAGCGAGCTACGGTTCTCGTAGGCGTCGTCGATGATCTTTTGCAATGCTTGCACGGGGTTTTCTCTCAGAGGTTCTTGCAGAAATCGATGATGCGTCCAGCCGCCTCGACACACTCATGTGTGTCGGCGACCAGCGCGATGCGGATGAAGCCGTCACCCGGGTTGATGCCATTGGATTCGCGGGCCAGATAGCTGCCCGGCAGGACGGTCACATTGTATTCGGCCTGTAGACGACGGGCGAACTCGGTATCTGGCACGGGCGTGCGCACCCAGTAATAGAAGCCGGCATCCGGCCGTTGCACCGGCAGCCAGGGGCCGAGCATCGGCGTGATGCGGGCGAACTTCTCGCGGTACAGGCGGCGGTTCTCGGCGACGTGCTCCTCGTCGTTCCAGGCCACGATTGACGCCGCCTGCACCGGCGGGCTCATCTGGCAGCCATGGTAAGTGCGGTACAGCACGAAGCCCTTGAGGAGCTTTGCATCGCCGGCAACAAAGCCCGAGCGCATGCCGGGCACGTTGGAGCGCTTCGACAGGCTGGAGAACATCACGATGTTACGAAAATCGGTGCGCCCCAGGCGCCAGGCCGCCTCCAGTGCGCCGACCGGCCTGGCCTCGTCGTCGAAATAGATCTCGGAATAGCACTCGTCGGCCGCAATCACGAAGTCGTGGCGGTCAGACAGTTCGAATAGCCGCTTCCATTCGTCCAGCGACAGTACGCGGCCGGTGGGGTTGCCTGGCGAGCACACATACACCAGTTGCACGTCGCGCCAGCTTGCCTCATCGATCGAGTCGAAGTCCGACGCAAACCCGTTCTCGGGCTGGTGGTTTAGAAAGACCGGCTCCGCGCCGGCGAGGTAGGTTGCCCCCTCATAGATCTGATAGAAGGGGTTGGGGCACAGCACCTTCGGATTGGGCTTGCTGCGATCGACCACGCACTGAGCAAAGGCGAACAAGGCCTCACGCGTGCCATTGACCGGCACGATCTGGGCGGTCGGGTCGACCCTGGGCAGGCCGTAACGGCGTTCGAGCCAGTGCGCGATCGATCCACGCAAGGCGTCGCTGCCAAGAGTAAGTGGATAGCTGGAGAGACCGCCGAGGTTGTCCGCCAGCGTCTGGCGGATGAAGCCCGGCGTGGGGTGCTGGGGCTCGCCAATCGACAGCCGGATCGGGCTGAGCCCAGCCGGGGGCGTGATGCCGGCAAACAGCGCACGCAGCTTCTCGAAAGGGTAGGCCTGAAGGCGGGTGAGATCTGGATTCACTTTGGCACAAAATCCGTGCGACGAAGAGCCGCAGCAGCAGGGAAGGGGGGGCTGCCGATGTTATCATGCAAGGCCTTGCCGGCGCCCCGCGATGGGCGTGCACGCGGTGTTCTGCCCCTGTTTTTGCGCCTCCTCCGTGTAGTTGCCAGCCCCTTCCCGACGTGCGTCTGTCCAAGCTAAAACTCGCCGGTTTCAAGACCTTCGTCGACCCGACCACCGTGCTCACACCCGGCAATCTGGTCGGCGTGGTCGGCCCCAATGGTTGCGGCAAATCGAACATCATCGATGCCGTGCGCTGGGTGCTGGGCGAGACACGCGCCTCCGCCCTGCGTGGCGAGTCGATGCAGGACGTGATCTTCAATGGGTCGACCACGCGCAAGCCGGTGTCGCGCGCCAGCGTCGAGCTGGTGTTCGATAACGCCGAGGGGCGCGCCGCGGGCCAGTGGTCGCGCTACAACGAAATCTCCGTCAAGCGCGTGCTCGACCGCTCCGGCGAATCGACCTACTACATCAATAACGTGCACGTCCGGCGCAAGGACGTCATCGACCTTTTCCTGGGTACCGGGCTGGGGCCGCGTGCCTACGCGATCATCGAGCAAGGCATGATCTCGCGCATCATCGAGGCCAGGCCGGAGGACATCCGCGGCTTTCTGGAAGAAGCGGCTGGGGTCACGAAGTACCGCGAACGGCGCCGCGAAACCGAGGGCCGTCTGCGCGATGCACGCGACAACCTGGCCCGCCTCGACGACATCCGCATGGAGTTGGGCGAGCGCATCAGCCATCTAGAGGGTCAGGCTGAGGTCGCTGCGCGCTACAACACCCTGAACGCAGCGCATGTGCAGAAGCAGCAGTTGCTTTGGCTGCTCAGGCGCAACGAGGCGCAGGCCGAGCGCGCGCGAGTGGGCGAGGCCCTTGACGCTGCCACCCTGCGTATCGAGTCCGACAGCGCGCGCCTGCAGGAGCTGGAGGCGGCGGTCGAGTCGGCGCGTGAAGGGCATTTCGAAGCCTCTGAATCGGTGCATGTGGCACAGAGCGATCTGTTTGCCGTGAGTGCCGAAGTGACGCGTCTGGAAGCCGAACTGCAACACCTGAGCGAGACGCGCAAGCGGCTGGAGGCCAGGCTGGCCCAACTCGAGCTCGATCGCGAACACTGGCAGTCGCGGCGTGAGGCGCTTGTGCAAGATCGCGAGCGCTGGCTGGAGCTGGCCGACAATGCCTCGATGCGTGCGGAGCAGGTCGAGGCACGCCACGACGAGATCAGCGACCGTCTTCCCGAGCTCGAGTCTGCCCGTGTGGCCGCAGACACGACTGTGGTGGCGGTGCGTCGCGAGCTGGCGCAGACCGAACAGCAACTGCGGGTGGGCGAGGCCAATCGCGCCAGTGCCACGCGTGCGCTCGATGCCCTGCAGCAGCGTCGCGCCCGGCTTGAGGGTGAACGCGCGACGATCAGCGGGCCCGACGAACGTGAACTCGCCGTGCGCGAGGCGAGGCTCGAGGCTCTGCAGGATTCGCTCGCAGCGCAGCATCAGGCGCTTGCCATGCTTCAGCAACAGCTGCCGCAGGCACAGGCCGCGCTCAAGGCGGCACTCGAACACGAGCGTGCCGTGCAGCGTCGGGTGACGGAACTGCGGGCGCGCCGCGATGCGCTGATGCAGTTGCAGTCGCGGGTGCAATCGCAAGGCAAGCTGGGTGACTGGCTCAAGCGCCATGGCCTGGAGAGTCTGCCGCCGCTGTGGAAATACCTGCAGGTCGAAGCCGGCTGGGATGAAGCGGTGCAAGCGGTGTTGCGCGAACGGCTGTCGGCGCTGACGGCCTTCGACCCCTCGGCGGCAGCGGCAGTGGCACGCCTGATCCTTGAAGAGGCTCCGCCGGAGTCGATCGCGATCGCTTTTACGCCGCAGCACCAGAGCGTCGCGAATGGGGAAGGAGCGAAAGCCGCAACTGAGCGGGTGGTCGCGGCTTCGCCGCTCGCCGGGGGGCTTGCGGGTGTCGTGGCGGGCGCGGCGCGTGGGCTGGCCGGCCTGGTTACGGTGCGGGATGCGCAGCTGAGGGGCCTGGTCGATGACTTTCTCACGGGCGCCTGGGCAGTGGAGCGGCTGGAGGACTGGATACCACTTCGGGAGCAGTTGCCGGCGGGGGTCTGCCTGGTGGGGCCGCATGGGCAGGTGTTGTCGCGCGACGCGCTGGTGCATCACGCCCCCGACGCGCGTACGCA
This sequence comes from Thauera sp., assembly GCA_035433105.1. Classification (GTDB taxonomy): domain Bacteria; phylum Pseudomonadota; class Gammaproteobacteria; order Burkholderiales; family Rhodocyclaceae; genus Thauera. Next base: position 1,683 of record DAORUJ010000013.1, on the reverse strand, counting down.
TGGAGTGATCGAGCGCCAGCGCGAGATCGAGCACCTGGCCGATGCGCTGCAGGCGCTGGAAGACGAGGCTGGCCTTGCGCACGATGCGCTGCAGGCGGCAGAAACCACGGCGTCGGCGCTGCAGGAGCAGGTCAACGCGCTGCGGCGCGACAGTCAGGGGCTGCAGGCGCAGGTGCATGCCGAGCAGGTCGAGGTGCTCAAGCTGTCGCAGGCGCGCAGCCGTGCCGAAGAGCGCCATGGCCAGCTGGCGCGCGACCTGGAGGACATCGCGCACCTGGAGCAGACCGAGCGCGAGCACCTGGCCCGCGCCGAGCTCGAACTGGCGCGCGCGGTCGAGCTCGCCGACTTGCAGCGCGAGCGGCTGGATGCCGCTCAGGAGGTACTGCGCGAGCGTGAGCAGGCGCTGCGCGAGGCGCGTGCGCTGGAGCAGGCGGCGGCGCGCGAATTGCAGGAGGCCAGGTTTTCCGAGCGCGAGTGCGCTGGCAAGCTCGATGATATCGGCCGTAACCTGCAACTGGCGGCGGAGCAGTTCGAACGTGTGCTGGCGGAAACCGGCACCCGCCGTGCCGAACTGGACGCCAGCGACGACAGCCGCAGCGTCGATGCGCTGCAGCAATCGCTGAGCTTGCGTGCTGGTCGCGAAGTGGCGCTGGCGGCACGGCGCGATGCCCTCGAAGATGCGGCGGCCAGGCTCAAGCAGTCCGAGGAGATGCGGCTGCGCACCGAGCAGGAGGCTGCGCCGATACGCGCCCACGTCGCCGAACTGCGTCTGGCCGTGCAGGCCAGCGAGCTTGCCGTCAGCCAGTTTGCCGAACGCCTGGCAGAGGTGCAGGCCGACGAAGCTGCGCTGCAACCGCTGCTGACGGCCGATCTCAAGGACGCGGCCTTGCAGCGCGAAGTGGCGCGACTGGCGCGTGAAATCAGCGAACTGGGCGCGGTCAACCTGGCGGCGCTGGATGAATTGCGCACGGCTTCCGAGCGCAAGGGCTACCTCGACGCCCAGACCGACGACCTGCTGCTCGCGATCGAAACGCTCGAAGATGCGATCCGTCGTATCGACCGCGAAACGCGCGAGCAGCTCCAGGAAACCTACAATACGGTCAACCGCCAGTTCGGTATCCTGTTTCCGCAGTTGTTCGGCGGGGGCCGGGCCGAGCTGGTGCTGACCGGCGACGAGATACTGGACGCGGGCGTCCAGATCGTTGCCCAGCCGCCAGGCAAGAAAAATACGTCCATCCACCTGCTGTCGGGCGGTGAGAAGGCGTTGACCGCGATCGCGCTGGTGTTTTCGATGTTTCAGCTCAATCCGGCACCATTTTGCATGCTTGACGAGGTCGATGCGCCGCTGGACGATACGAATACCGAACGCTACGCCAACCTGGTCAAGCGCATGTCGTCGCAGACTCAGTTCATTTTCATCAGTCACAGCAAGATCACGATGGAGTTTGCGCAGCAACTGGTGGGCGTCACGATGCAGGAACAGGGTGTGTCGCGCGTGGTGGAAGTGGATATCGAACAAGCGCTGCGCCTGGCCGAGCCGGCAGCAGCCTGAAGAACAGCAAGGATTCCAGGAACCCTTATGGACAGTGAACTGCAGATCGCTCTGATTGGCGCCGGACTCGGCGTTGTGGTGCTGATCGTCGGCTACAACAAGTGGCAGGAGCGCAAGCACCGCAACAAGGC
>DAORUJ010000012.1:2682-46555 GCA_035433105.1 Thauera sp. | reverse complement strand
GACTGGCGCGGCGTGGCGTCATACACCGCCGAAACCCGCGAACTCTTCTTGCCGTCACGATCGGTGGCGGCGAGGGTCTTGATCAGGTTCAGATCACCATCGAGCAGCACCAGGCTGTTGGGCAGGTAGTTGGCCACCGCCACATGATTGCCGTCGGGTGACACGGCGACGTTGCGGGTATTGATGCCCGCCCTCACCTCGGCCACCACTTTCAGGTTCCACAGATCGAACTTGGTGATCCAGCCATCGCGCGAGCCGAAGAACACATAGCGCCCGCCGGCGGCGAACTTGGGACCGCCGTGCAGCGCAAAGCGTGACTGGAAGCGGAAAATGGGTTCGAGCTTGTCACCATCGAGCACGCTGACGTGGTGATCACCGCCTTCGACGACGAGGAAGATATTCAGCGGATCAGCGTCGAACACCGGCTTGTCGGATAGCGTCGCCGGGTCGACATGCTCGATACGCGAGGCGCGGATGTTGTCGTCGCTCCAGCGTGGTGGCGGCTCGACCGGGCTGTAGATGAGGTCGACCAGCGCGGCGATCTCGTCCTTGTTCAGCTGCGCGGCGAACCCCGGCATCTGCGTCGCCGTGCGGCCTTCGGCCACCACCTTCAGCGCATCCGGCTTGCGCAGGCGCGCGAGGTTGTCCGGCAACAAGGCGGGTCCCATCGAGCCGAGACGGTCGGGGGCGTGGCACTCGGCGCAATGCTGGGCATACAGCGCAGCGACCGGGAGGGCAGCCGCAGGGGGGGCGCCTTCAGCTGCGGCAGCCGGCAGCACCACTGCGCAAGCTGCCACCCCGTAAATGACGGCACGCAGCGAACTCATGCCGACGCCTTGGCAATGCGAACCCAGGGTGTGGTGACGACGCGCTCGCCGCCTTCATAGTCGGCTGCGCTGACGCCGATCTCCTCGTCATCGAGGTAGCAGCCTGGGTCTTCCGCCCACGGGTTACCGGTCACCTGCGAGGCGCGCACGCGGGAACTGCCGTTGCAGATGTCCAGGTATTTGCACGCGCCACAGCGCCCCTCGAGGGTACGTGGATGCTGCTTCAGGCCGGCCAGCAGCGGATTGGAAAGATCGTTCCAGATGTCGCCAAAGGCACGCTTGCGCACGTCGCCCAGCGGCACATGCCACCACATCGTGTCTGGATGCACGATGCCCAGGTTGTCGATGTTCGCAACATTCACGCCGCTGGCATTGCCGCCCCACTGGCGCAGCTTGGCCTCGATGTGCGCCGCGTGCTCGGGAAAGCGGCGCTGCACCCACTGCAGCATGAAGGGGCCGTCGGCATCGTTGTTGCCAGTGACGAAGTCCTTCTCGATGCCGCGCTGGTGCAGGTCAAGACAGGTGTCGAACAACAGCTCCATCGCCTCCCGCGTGGTGCGGTGACGCGCATCACCGGCGCGGTTCTTGTTGCCGCGGCCGGCGTAGTTGAGGTGGGAGAAATAGAACTTGTCGATATCCTCGTCTTCCACCAGCTTCAGGAGTGCCGGCAGGTCGTGGGCGTTGCCTTCGGTCATGGTGTAGCGCACGCCGACCTTGATGCCACGCGCCACGCACAGCCGGATGCCGTGCATCGAGGCCTCGAACGCGCCTTGCTTGCGGCGGAAGTGATCATGCGTGGCGCCGATGCCATCGAGGCTGACACCGACATAATCGAAGCCGATTTCATCGATCGCGTCGATATTCGATTCGTCGATCAAGGTGCCGTTGGACGACAGCGCCACATAGAAACCCATTACCTTGGCACGGCGGGCGATGTCGAAGATGTCCGGACGCAACAGCGGCTCGCCACCCGACAGGATCAGCACCGGCACCCGCGCCGTCTTTAGTTCGTCCATGACCTTGAACACCTCGACGGTGTTCAGCTCGCCGGGAAAGTCCTTGTCGGCCGAGATCGAGTAGCAGTGCTCGCAAGTCAGGTTGCAGCGCCGGATCAGGTTCCAGATGACCACCGGACCGGGCGGATTGCGCCGCGGCGCGACAGGGCTGGGCTGATCGAGCTCGCGGATGAAGTTGGCAATGCGAAACATGAGGGCTCTCCTGAGTGCAGGATATTAAAGCCGAGCCCAGACAATGGAAAAATGACCCGGGTCAAGGGTCGGTCGAAATCGGCTGAAAGGAGGAAAAAAGGGAAGCGTCGAGAAACGTCGAAACACCGGGGCGGGTGTCGAAACGCCGCGCGGGCAACACCGGCGCTTGAGGGACGGCGCCTAGTCGCGCCCGCCGGCCGCTCTCATAAGGTCGCTGCGCGGGATCTGGTGCACAATGGTTCGGGCGGCGTCGTGCTGCTCAGCCGCCGATCCGGACACCCGTCTTTTTCAGGATGCCCGCCGAGAACAGCACGTCGCGCCGTCGACAGGCACCGCGAAACTCGCGCTCGATCAGCGCCGCGATCTCGGCCACGCGCACCAGTGCTGCCTCGCGGCTGGCCGCATGCACCATGGCGAACAGGTTGTAGGGCCAGTCCGGCAGATGGCGCGGGCGGCGATAGCAGTGGGTAACAAAAGACAGACTGCCCACACGCTCGCCGACGGCATCAATCAAGTGCTCGTCGATGTCCCACACGCTCATGCCATTCGCGGTATAGCCGATCGCATAGTGATTGGGCACGGCCCCCATACGCCGGATGCGACCATCCGCCAGCATCGCCGCCAGGCGCGCACGCAGCGTGGACTCGTCACAGCCGAGGCGCCCGGCGACCATTTCGTAGGGCCGGGGCACCAGCGGCAGGCCGCCTTGGGTGGCCAGCACGATGCGACGATCCAGATCCGCATCCGTCTCGGACAGAACATCAACGACGTTCATCAAGCCTCCAGCTTCATCTCGACGAAATATTCGCGTTCCTTGGGGAACAGGTGCACCGTAAGTGCGGTGGCGGCCTCGATGCGCCGGCTGCAATCGGCAATGCCGGCAGGCGTCTCGGTGGCGAGGACGAACCACATGTTTAGAGCATGCTCGCGACGGTAGTTATGAGCGACCTCGGGGAAGGCGTTGACCGCGTCCACCACGCGCAGCCAGTCGGCTTCGGGCACGGCCATCGCGGCCAGGCAGAAGGCGCCGCCCATGCGTTCGATCTGGAACATCGGGCCGAAGCGCGTTAACACGTGATCGTCGAGCAGCGACTTCAGCCGGCGGATGACTTCATCCTCACCAAGCCCAAGCGCCTCGCCAACAGCTGCGAAAGGCGCCTCCACCAGAGGGAAATCACCCTGCAGCGCATTGATCAGGCGGCGATCGATATCGTCTGGCTCGCGGCGTGCGGCGACGCCGCGACGGCTGACAGGCGTGCGATCGGTGGCCGACGCACTGGCTTCAGGCATGAAGCTTCTCCTTCGGGGCGAGATAACGCGCACCGGTCTGCTTGAATCGCCGACAGCTGAACAGCACGTCGTGCGGATGATGGTCAAGGCCGAGTCGCGCTGCGATGTCGGCGCGCGCGGCCAGCACTTCGTTACGCGCGCTGCCGTGAATCATGCAAAACAGGTTGTAGGGCCAGCTGGCTCCCGCGCGGCGACGACGGTAGCACAGGGTCACCGCCGACTCAGCTGCCAAGCGACGGCCGAGCTCGGACACGGTTTCATCGGGCACGTCCCATACACACATCGCGTTGGCCTCCAGGCCCAGCTCATGATGGCGTACGACAACACCCAGACGCCGAATCAGGCCTTCCGCCAGCCAGCGCTGGATCAACTCGATCGTCATCGCCTCGCTCAGCCCGGCCTGGTCGCCGAGTGCAGCGAAGGGTGCGGGCAGCAGCGGCAGACCGCCCTGCAACACAGTGATGAGCTCGCGCTCAATTCCGGGCAGGGCGCAGCCGGCGTCCGCCCTGCCCTCGTTGTGTTGCAGGGTGGCATCGAATGCAGAAGGCGTCGCCACATGGCGGGCCGGTCGCCGGGCCCGCTCCGCGCCGCTGCCGAGATCGAAACCCAGGTCGATGTGAAACTCTTCTTCAAGCGGCAGCACGATGACGCCGCAACCGGTATCGCGCTCGATGCCAGCCACGACTCCGAGCAGATGTTGCTCCGAGGCTGCAGTGAGCACGAACCACAGGTTGAAGTGATGTTCGCGCTGGTAGTTGTGATTGATCGCCGGCTCGGCACTGATGCGGGCGGCAATTTCTTCCAGCCGCTCGGGCGGAGCAGCCAGCGCAGCCAGTGCGCTGGCACCCAGACGCCGTGGGGCGAACACCGCGCCCACCCGGCTAATGAGCCCGTCGTTCATCATGCTTCGATAAGCGGCAATGACCTGATCCTCATCCAGCCCGACCGCCTCGCCGATGCGGACAAAGGGACGCGAGACGCAGGGGAAGTCGCGCTGCCACTCATTGAGCAGGCGAAAGTCGGTGGCATCGACCGCCGACGGCAGGGTCACGGTGCGCGGCATCAGAAACCCGTGCGCGCAGCACGCGTGGTGAAGAAGATGCCGCTCGGGCTGGCCGCGTCGAAGCCGCCGACCGGCTGCTTGGTGGTGGTATCGAAGATCACGACCTTGTTGTCGTCGCGCGACGACATCCAGACCTCCTGCCCCTTGGACAGAAATTCCATGTGCAGGATGCCGCGACCCGGTTGCAGCGTGTGCGTGACCTTTCCGCCAACGGTGTCGATCACCTGTACCCAGCCATTTTCCGGGAAGGCGAAGTTAACCCAGATCTCGCGCCCGTCGGGACGCGCCATCACGAACACCGGTTGGCTCTTGACCGGGATGCGGCCCACTTCCTGCCAGCTGTCGGTGTCGACCACCAGCACCTCATGCCGCCCGATCGCGGGCAGGTAGGCGCGGCCACCGGCGACCGACCAGCCGCGCAGATGCGGCATCTTGTACACCGGCAGCGGCGCCTCGCCCTTGCCATAGCCGGCGAGGATCTTGCGGCTGCCCTTGTCCGTATTCCACAGGTCGAGCATCGCGAGGCCATCCTCGCCGAACAGGCCGGCAATGTAATGACGGCCGTCAGGCGTCACCAGCGCGTCGTAGGGCTGATTGCCGCCAGCAAAGCGCTCGGTCCGCGGGTTCTTTGGGTCGGAGAAGTCGGTGATCCATATCTCGCCGGCTTCGAACAGCGAATAGATGAAGCGATTGCCGCTCAGGTCCGCCAGACCGACGACCTTGGAGCGGCGTCCGTCTTCGGTAATGGCAGGCACTTCGGACAGCAGTTCGAGCGTATTCGCGTCGAAAGCCTTGACCCCGCCCGGTGCGTAATTCTGCGCCACAACGATGCGACCATCATGCGAAATGGAGCCGCCGATGGAGTTGCCCGCCTGCAACACACGGCCGACGATCTTCGCCTGAAGCAGATCCACCTTGGTCAGCCCGCCGTCGCGACCAAAGACGAAGGCATAACCCGCATCGCGCGAAAACACCACCGAAGCGTGCGACAGATCACCCAGGCCGTCCACAGTAGCGAGCACCGAACGACCACTGGTCTCGATGATCTTGACCCGCCCGTCCGCGCGCTCGATCACCACGCCGAGGTCGCCCGTGCCCCGCAGCTCGGTCGTGCTCGGCAATGAGGAGCAGGCTGACAGCAGCCAGACGATGGCAGGCAGGATCACCGCCCACAGGGCGGGCGGTGCAAGACGCATCGTGGTTTGGGAAGACATGGAGACTCCTGCAGCAGAAAGGGATTTCGAATGAGCCTGTGACCTGACTCAGTGTGCAGCCGGCAGCCCCGCATCGGGCGGGAAGCCACGCATCAACTGATCGACGATCCACTCAGCTTCCGGCTCGCTGACGATGCCAAGGAAAGGTGGCATCGGCGTACCCGGACGGCCACTGACAACGGTGGCCACGAGACCGTCGAAAGGCTTGTCGGCAAGCACGTCGGGCGTCAGCGCGGGGCCGAGACCACCGGCCAGGGTCAGGCCATGACAGGAACCACAGTCCTGGCGGACGATATGGATCAGCTCACGCGCACGTTGCGCTTCCGGCACAGCCGGCTTCCCCTCGGCCGCCGAGGCAAACGCAGCGATCAACGCGGCACCGACAAAGACGGCGACATGGGCAAGCAGAGGTGGGACTTTCATCGCGCATTCCAAGGGCGGGACAATGGGTGGAAGGATGGCTTCAAGCCAAAGCTGCCGCCTTGACTCGCATCAACCCTGCCACCGCCACGGTCTTGGCGGCAGATCAGGGCTCGACGACGATCAGGCCTTTCATCTCGGGATGAGGGCCACAGCGGTACTCGAAGCGGCCCGCCTGATCAAAGCGGCGCGACCATTGCTCACCGGGAAAGAAGCGCTCCGACTCTTCGCCTGTTGCGCTGAACAGGACTGAATGACTCACGCGCTTCTCGGCATTGACCCAGGTCACGGTGTCACCTGGCTTGATCGTGAGCTCAGCCGGCGTGTAGGCGTACTTGTATATCTGCACCTGGTGTTCGGCCGCCACCGTAGTTCCGGCCATCAGCGCCAACGCAAGCACGCCGCCTTTGAGGCCCTGCTTGATCCGCCACGTGCTCATGAGCGTGTCCTTTTCCTGACTTCTAAACGGCGTCGCAGCCGCTCGACCAAAGTACAACGGGAACCCGCACTCCACAGTGGGGCTCCCGTTGGCGATGTCATGTACGGCACAGCGGCCGCACAACCAGGCCTTACTGCTTGGCAGCGGTAAGGTCGGCCTTGGCGTCGATGCCAAGCTTGTAGCCCAGCGACACATGGTGGAAGCGACCATGCGCGTTGTCATCGTGGATCGCGAAGCCGAAGTTGTAGGTCTTGCCCGCCTCAAGCGCGACGTCACCCTCACCACCGGCGAGCTTGCGGGTGAACACCACGGTCCAGTTGTCGCCGTCCTTCTTGCCTTCGGCGCTGACCAATGCAGTACCGCCTTCCATCACGCGCTTGTCGGCAACATAGCCGTCATAGCCCTTGTTTTCGCCACTGCGCCACTGGTGGAGATCGTAGAACCGGCCTTCGGCAAGCGAAGCGTCCTTGACGTATTTGGTCTTGGTGTCCGCAGCGCCAGGCATGGTGCGTGAATCGGTATGGCAGGTCGCCCAGCAACCACTTTCGTCAGCCAGCGCAACCTTGCCGCCGGATTCGAGCATGAACGCGATCTTGACCGGGTTCTTCTCATCCATCTTGGGCGCACCCGAAGCGGCCGGCTGCTTCCATGAAAAGCGCAAATAAAGATTGGCGCCATCGTGCGCTGCCTGCACCTTCACCGGAATGAAGGCGGCCTTACCGGCGATCGGCGTCGGCTCGAGCTTCTGCCCGCTGGCCATCTTCTTGCCCATGTCGGCGGCTTCGTCGTTATGACAGCCGGCACAGGTCTCGCCCTTCTTCAGTGCCCGTGCGCCACCGTGCTCGGTACCCTTCTGGATCCATTCCAGCGGCGACACGCCCGGGTAGAACAGGGTGATGTCCTTCGTCGCGACCTTGCTCCAGTCGGCCGGCGCAGCGGCCAGGGAAGCGCCCGCGCCGAGGGCAAGAATGGCACCGGCGGCACCGGCAATGATCGTTTTCTTCATGTTCGATTCCTCTCAGTGGTTGGGTCGGACAAGCATCGCGCGCGGGCGAATCACTCCTCGTCTTCCTCGGTCATGCCTTGGGGCTTGTGGTGTGAAATGCCCTTGTGGCAGTCGATGCAGGTCATCTTGTCCTCGATGGCCATCTCGTGCGGTTTGCGCGCACGTTGCTTCTGCATTTCAGGGTTCATGCTCTCGAAACTGTGGCAGTTGCGGCATTCGCGCGAATCAACAGCTTTCATGCGCGCCCATTCGCTGCGCGCCAGCTTCAGACGCTTGGCTTCGAACTTCTCGCGCGTGTCGATACTGCCGGTCAGCTTACCCCACACTTCGCGCGACGCCTGAACCTTGCGGATCATCTTGTGCGTCCACTCCTTGGGCACATGGCAATCCGGGCAGGTGGCGCGAACGCCGGTGCGGTTCTTGTAGTGGATCGTTTCCTTGTATTCCATGTAGACGTTGTTCTCCATCTCGTGGCAAGAGATGCAGAACGTCTCGGTGTTGGTGGCCTCCAGCACGGTGTTGAAGCCGCCCCAGAACAGCACGCCCAACAGAATACCGATGGACAAAAGGCCACCCAGCGAATATTTCACTGAAGGTCGGCGCAGGCGAGCCATGAGGCCGCCGGAGTCTTGTTGTTTGGATTTGTCTCGGTCTGTCATGTATGTCCCCTCGTGCCCCCGCGCCGAAGCGCGGGGGTCCGGGTCAGCGATCGGCTAGGCGATCAATAGACGTCGTGCATCGTGTTGAAAACGTTGAACTTGCCCGTCGGGGTCACGATCGCGGGATCGGTGATGACCTTCTTCAGCTTCAGCGTCTTGTCGTCGTAGATCACGATGGCAGACTGGTCGGTCTTGCCACCCCATAACGAGATCCACACCTCATCGCCCGCTTCGTTGTACTCGGGCTGCACGGCACGGCGAATTGCCTTCCCTTCCGGCAGACCGGAGTCCTTGGCGACGTCGATGCGCACCGGCTCCTTGGACAGATCGTTGCGATCGAACACGAACACGGATTCGGCAAGCTCACGCTCGGGGTTCATCGGCGCATCGGCCCAGAAGTTCTTGGACTTCGGATGCGTCTTGACGAACAGGTTGCCCGCGCCCGGCATCTTCAACTCCTGGACGACCTTCCAGTTGTTGGCCTTGTACTTGGTGTACTTGGGGTCATCCGAAGCCGTCGAGATCAGCGACACAACCGCGTCACCCAGGTGGCCTGTTGCCCATACCGGACCGAACTCCGAATGCACGAAGTTGGCGCCACGACCCGGGTGCGGGATCTTCGCAGTATCAACCAGGGCAGCCAGCTTGCCGGTCTTGGTATCGACTGCCGCAACCTTGTTCGAGGCGTTGGCGGCCACCATGAAGTAACGACCCGAGGCGTCAAAGCCACCGTCATGCAGGAACTTGGCGGATTCGATGGTGGTCGTCTTCAGGTTCTTGATGTCGGTGTAGTCGACCAGCATGATCTGGCCGGTTTCCTTCACGTTCACCACCCACTCGGGTTTTTGCATCGAGGCGACGATGGACGCCACGCGCGGTTCCGGGTGGTACTCGCCATCGACCGTTTGGCCGCGGGTCGATACGATCTTGATCGGCTCAAGCGTCAGGCCGTCCATGATCGAGTACTGGGGCGGCCAGTAGGTGCCACCGATCAGGTACTTGTCCTCAAAGCCCTTGAACTTGGAGGTATCGACCGAGCGCGCATCGGAGCCGAGGCGGACCGTGGCTACGGTGGTCGGCTCTTCGTAGAACATGTCGATGATGGTGGTCAGGCCGTCGCGACCGACCGTGTAGACATAGCGTCCCGAAGCCGACAAACGGGAGATGTGCACCGCGTAGCCGGTGTCAAGGATTTTCCAGATTTCATGCGTATCGCCATCCACCAGAGCCAGCTTGCCGGCATCGCGCAGGGTGATCGCAAAGACGTTCTTCAGGTTGACCTTGTTCATCTGCTTGGTCGGACGCTGATCAACCGGAACGAGAAGCTTCCAGCTGTCCTTCATGTCCTTGAGCGAGAACTCAGGCGGAATCGGCGGCTCATTCTGGATGTAGCGCGCCATCAGGTTGATTTCATCCTTGGTCAGGATGTCGTCGTAGTTGACCATGCCGCCTTCGGTACCGTAGGCGATGATCTTCTCAAGACGCTCGGTGCCCAGCTTCAGGGTGCCACCTTCGGTCTTGGTGCCGTCGGCAAGCGTCTTGGCCCAGTGCGGCTCAAGATTCTTGCCTGTAGCGCCCTTGCGTAGCACGCCATGGCAGCCGGCACAGCGCTCGAAATAGATTTGTTTGGCCTTGGCCTGTTCGTCAGGCGTCAATTCCGGTGCGGTCTGCGCCCATGCGCTTCCCAACGCCATCGGCAGAATCGCCAGCGCCAGGGTTTTGCCAATCCAGCTCTTGTATTGCATTTCCCTCTCCTTAAGCATCGCGGGACGTCGATCTAACACTGCAGCGTCAGTATCGATTTATGAGCACCCCTCAATCCTTGATTTGAGTTAATTTTCCCCACGCGTTGTGGGGATACAGTTTCGCTACCCGTTCGGCGGACCCAAACCGCTGAATAAATAAGCAAAACTTAATATACAACACCGTGTCTCCACACGGTTATTGCCCCCCTGGATAAGCCGGAGCCGCCCAATGTACGCCGCCACCTTTCCTCAAACGGCCGCCTTCAAGTCCATTCATGCGGCATCGGCACGCCAGTCCGGCAGCATTGCCACTTCGAGCCGTTCCTGCACCCCTGTGCCACATGGGGAGCACTCCGGCCCGGCGCCCAAGGAAGGCTGTGTTTATCTGGTGGGCGCAGGCCCGGGAGATCCAGAGCTTCTGACGATCAAGGCCGCCCGCTTGATCCAGTCTGCCGAGGCTGTCGTCTACGATCATCTGGTGGGCAAGGCCATTCTCGAGCTGATCCCGGCGACCGCGCGCCGCGTCTATGCCGGCAAGGAGGCTGGCAACCACGCGCTGCCTCAGCACGAAACCAATCACCTGCTGGTCGAGCTTGCACGCCAGGGGTTGCGCGTCGTCCGTCTCAAGGGTGGTGACCCCTTCATCTTTGGCCGCGGTGGCGAAGAAATGCAGGCGCTGCAGGCAGCGGGCCTGCGCTGCGAGATCGTGCCGGGAATCACCGCCGCTGCAGGGGCAGGCGCCAGTACCGGCATTCCGCTCACGCATCGCGAGCATGCCCAGACCCTGGTGTTTGCCACCGGCCACCTCAAGGACGATACCGTCGACCTCGACTGGGATGCGCTCGCCCGCCCGAACCAGACGGTCGTCATCTACATGGGTCTGGGTGCGCTAGACATCATCTGCCACCAACTGGTCGCCCACGGCCTTCCGGCCGACACCCCCGCCGCGGTCATCCACGGTGCCACCACACCCGAGCAGCGCGGGGTGTGTGGCACCCTCGGCACGCTGCCCGCAGCCGTTCGCGAAGCGGGCCTGAAGCCGCCCGCCCTGATCATGATCGGCGAGGTCGTTGCGGTGGGAGATGCAACGCTGTCGGCAGCGCTGACACCAGTGACGGCCTTTAGTCACGCGGGCTGAAGCAATCCACCCGGCGCCACAGCGCCGGGCAAGGAATCATGCGATGAAAGCGCAGGTGCATCCGCATCGCCAATAGCGTGGTTATCGTCAAGGTTATAATTCTCGTTTGAACACTCCTGCTGCGGGCGCCCGATCATGGCCGAAGAGAACCAGTTTTTCCGCCCGGTGCGCGACTTCTGTCAGCGCACCGTGATGACCTGCAGTGCAGACGACGCGCTGGTGTCAGCCGTCGGCATCATGCGCGAGCGCAACATTTCCAGCATGGTGGTGGTCAGAGACGGCATGCCCGACGGCATCTTCACCGACCGCGATCTGCGCAACAAGGTCGTAGCGCCTGGACTCTCGCCCGTGGCCTTGAAGGTCGGCGACATCATGCACTCACCGCTGGTCACGATCGGCGAAGATGACGTGCTCTACGAGGCGCTGTACCGCATGTCGCGCCGCAAGATTCACCGCCTGGTCGTGGTCGATGAGCGGGGTGCGCTGACGGGCATCATCACCGACACCGACATCCTGCGGCTGCAGGCGCACTCGCCGCACCAGCTGGTGCTCGACATCGAAAAAGCCGCCTCGATCGACGACTTGCGCCAGCTCCATACCCGTATCCAGAATCTGGTCGTTCACCTGTCGGGTACTGGCATTCTGATTCGGGACATGGTCAAACTCATCGCCAATCTGAACGACCAGGTGCTGATCCGTCTGATCACCCTGCTGCGCACGGACAAGTACGCCGATCTCACCGAGGATTTCGCCTTCGTCGTGATGGGGAGCGAGGGCCGTGGCGAGCAAACGCTGTCGACTGACCAGGACAACGCCATCATCTATGACGACTCGCTGAGCGCTGAGGCCGTGGCGCAGCTCGAAGCCTTCTCCCACGAGCTCATCGACGCGCTGATCTCGATTGGCGTGCCACCCTGCAGCGGCGGCATCATGGCGCGCAATCCGGCATGGCGGCGCAGCTTGTCGACCTGGCGGGCGGAGCTCAACCGCTGGTTGTCCACGCCCACCCCCGAGAACGTGATGACCGGCAGCATGTTCATGGATCTGCGTGCGCTTTACGGTCGCCATGACCTCGTCCAGGCGCTGAAGGACCACGCCTTCCGCACCCTCAGCAAGGATCAGGGGTTCCTGATGCGAATGGCGCAGAACATGACCAATTTTCAGCCTCCGCTGGGCTGGTTCGGCAAGGTCAAGCTGGAAAAATCCGGCCCGCAGCGCGGCAAGCTCGACGTCAAGAAAGCCGGCATCTTCGCCATCACGGACGGCATCAAGGCGCTGGCAATCGAAGCGCACAAGCTTGATGGCACCACGCATGAGCGCATCGAGGCTCTCACCGAAGCCGGCGTCATCAAGCCCGAGGACGCCAAGAACCTGCTCGCCAGCTTCGACTTCCTGGTCATGACCCGCCTGCGCGGCCATGTGGAAGCACTGCGTGCGGGCGCAGAGCCGACCAATCATGTGTCGCTCGAAATGCTCAACGTCATGCAGCAGGGCGAGTTGCGCCTGGCGCTGGAACAGGTCGCAAAATTCCAGGGCTTCATCAAGCACCACTTCCGTCTGCACCTGCTGCGCACCTGATCACGCAGCGCTCGAACTCAGACGCTGATCTCCTGATCCTGTATCGGGCCACGGATGAGGCGAACGGCGGTCGCTCGCGGCACGATGGGCTGACCGGTCGCCTCCACCCTGGCCCGGGTGAACGCGGCGCCGAACAGCAGAATCAGCGACGAGTAATTCACCCACATCAACAGCAGCACCAGCGAACCCGCAGCGCCATAGGTCGAGGCGGTTGCAGTGGTCGACAGGTAGAGCGCGATCAGCGCGCGCCCCAGCACGAACAGGATCGAGGTGACCAGTGCCCCGAGCCAGACGTCGCGCCAGCGCAGCAGCACGTCTGGCAACACGCGAAAGATGGTGCCAAAAAGCAGCGTGACGACAACCAGCGAGACCCCCCAATCCAGCCCCAGCAGCACAAACCCGGGCACCGGCAACCAGTCCTGAGCAAAGGTCACCACGGTCCGCACGGCCACGCTCAACATCAGCGACACCAGCAGCACAAAGCCAATCGCCAGCACCACCGTCAGTGACAACAGCCGTGTCTTTAGGTAAATGAAGATGCCGCTGCGCGCGGGCCGCGGTGCCACACCCCAGATGGCGTTGAGCGCGCGCTGCATCTGCGCGAAAACCGTGGTGGCGCCAAATGTCATCGCGCCAAAGCCTGCCAGCGTCGGCAGCAGGCCACTGTGCTCGATGCGACTGTTTTCGACCGCGGTCTGGACTGCTGCTGCGGCCCCGGCACCAATCGCTGCCTCAAGCCGCAGCGCAATCTCGCCCTGCGCCGCACTTTCGCCCAGCACCAGACCCACGATGCTGACGGCCACGATCACGACCGGCGCCACCGAGAAAACAGTAAAGAAAGCGAGCGCTGCCGCATGCACGAACACCTGCGCCTCCAGCCAGACGCGCAAAGTGGCTTTCGCCACGCCGATCCAGTACTGCAGCCAGGTCGTCATCAATACAGGTCCACCAGGTTCAAGATGCCCATCATTAAGCCCACGACATCCCGCCGAAGCAAGTTCAGCCTGCCTACGGGTCGGCTGTGCGTTCCGGTGTGCGGCTTCAGGCCGCCCCTTGTGCGCAACAACGCCCCCGAGCACGGAACCCGACTGCGCTAAAATCGACGACCTCGCACCCCCACCTTCAACCTGGAGCCTACGATGAGCCTGCTGACCCAACTGAAGAAGGATTCGATGCTTGCGCGCAAAGCCGTCGACCGCGTACGTGCGACCTTGCTGAGCACCCTGATCGGCGAGGCCGAGATGGTCGGCAAGAACGCCGGCAACCGCGAAAGCACCGACGAGGAAGTGCAGCAGACCATTCGCAAGTTTCTGAAAAACAACCTTGAAGCGCTGAGCGTGATCACGGATGCCGAGCGCCGCGCCCTGCTGGAACAGGAGTCGGTGATGCTGACGGCCTATCTGCCGCCGATGGCGACCGAGGCCGAAGTGAAAACCTTTATCGCCGGCACCGTCGCCGGCCTGGCCGAGCGTGGCCCGAAGCAGATGGGCGTAGTGATGGGCGCGCTGAAAGCCCGATACGGTAGCGACTTCGACGCCAAGCAGGCCAATGCCTGGGTCAAGGACGCCTTGAGCTGACCTTGCTCCTCAGCGGAGTGCGGCATGGATGTGTTCGGCCAGCTTGCGGCTGACACCCTCCACCCGGCACAGATCCTCGACGGTAGCTTCGCGCACGCCGTCCAGCCCGCCGAAGGCGGCCAGCAGATTGCGCCGGCGTGAAGGCCCCACGCCAGGGATATCGTCCAGCCTGGAGCCCACGCGGGCCTTGCCACGCTTGGCGCGGTGACCGGTGATGGCAAAGCGATGAGCCTCGTCGCGGATTTCGATGATCAGATGCAGTGCCGCCGATTCGCCGCCCAGCGCCAGGCCTTCGCGCTCGTCAGGAAAGATGAGCGTCTCAAGCCCGGCCTTGCGCCCCTCACCCTTCGCCACGCCAACCATCACCACCGATTCCAGCCCGACCTCGGCGAGGATTGCGCGCGCGGCGCTGACCTGGCCCTTGCCACCGTCGATCAGGATCAGATCCGGACACACGCCCTCACCCGCCGCGACTTTGCCGTAGCGACGCTCGAGCGCCTGGCGCATCGCCGCGAAGTCGTCGCCTGGGGTGATCCCGTTGATGTTGTAGCGGCGATACTCGGCGCGCTTCATCGCGCCGGCCTCGCACACCACGCAGGATGCCACCGTGGCCTCACCCATGGTGTGGCTGATGTCGAAGCATTCGATGCGCTGCGGCGCATCATCCATCGCCAGCGCCTCGCGCAGGGCTTCGAGCCGCTGCTCGATGCGGCCGGTGTCGCGCGCGCGCGCCTGGATGGCGAGGTGCGCGTTCTTCTCTGCCATTTCCATCCATGCCTTCTCGGCGGCGAAGCGCGGCAGCACCACACCGGGCGGGCGCTCGGTAATCTCGGCCAGCGCTTCACGTACTGACTCAAGCGCCAGATTGACGAGCAGCCTTGCGGGAATCGGGTGCTGGCCGTAGTGCTGCTCGACGAAGGCGAGCAGGCTGTCGGCGGTGCCCGACACCGCCGCACCGCTCGGGAACTGCGGCCGGTCGCCGAGGTGGCGGCCACCACGCACCATGGCGATATTGACGCAGATGAGGCCGTCGGCCTCGACTGCGGCCAGGATGTCGACGTCCTCATCCTTGCGGCTATCGACGAACTGTTTGTGCAGTACCGCCTGCAGCCCACGCACCTGGTCGCGACAGGCCGCGGCTTCCTCGAAGGCGAGTCGCTCGGCGGCGTCCTGCATGCGTGCGCTGAGATCGTCGATGACTTCATTGGCCTGGCCGTCGAGTAGACGCGTCGCCAGCCGGACATCGGCGGCATACGTCTGAGGCTCGATCAGCCCGACGCAAGGCGCGGTACAGCGCTTGATCTGGTGGAGCAGACAGGGACGCGAACGGTTGGCAAAGACGCTGTTTTCGCAGGTGCGCAGCTGGAAGGTTTTCTGCAGCAGGTGAATGCTTTCGCGCACAGCCCAGGCGTTGGGAAAAGGCCCGAAATAGCGTGCGCCCTTGGCAAAAGCGCCGCGATGGTAGGCCAGACGCGGGAATTCGTCGGCGGACAGTTCGATGTAGGGGTAGGTCTTGTCGTCGCGAAACAGGATGTTGTAGCGCGGCGCCAGACTCTTGATGAGGTTGTTCTCGAGGATCAGGGCCTCGGCCTCGGAGCGCGTGGCGGTGGTGTCGACGCGGACGATCTGCGCGACCATCATGGCGATGCGGGGGCTGGAGACGGTTTTCTGGAAGTAGCTGGAGACCCGGCGCTTGAGGTTTTTGGCCTTGCCGACGTAGAGCACCTTGTCGTCGGCGCCGATCATGCGATAGACGCCAGGCTCCTCGGTGAGGGTGCGGAGGAAGGGCTTGGGGTCGAAGGCTGCAGTCTTTGGCGTCGGGTCGGTCATGGGGCCTGGTGGTGCTTGTGCGGGAGAGCGTTCAGTCAGGCACTGGCGTGGACGCGGGGCATTTGTTCCGTGGGCTGCGGAACTCGCTCGCTGCGCGCGCTCAGACAGTCCTCGCCCCGTGCACACGCCCCAAATCCACGCCAGCGCAGTTCGTGATCGGCGAGCGGTCGTTCGGGACTCCTTTCCGCTCTTGAACTCTATCCGTCCTGGGTCTCTATGTGTTCTTGCGCAGCAGTTCGGTGCGCTGTGCGCCGATCGTGGCGGCGGTCATGGCCGGTGCGGCACTCGCGTCATCGAGGATCGCCGAGACACCTTCGCGAGCATGGACATAGGCCGCATGCAGTTCCAGCGCGAAGGGGTCGGCGAGCCAGGGCGGGGCTGTCGTGGCAGGGACAATTGCTGCCAGGCGCGCGAGCTTGTCGGGATCGGGAGTCGGCGCCCAGCGATCCAGCAGTTCGGCGGCGAGGTCGGGGCGGTTGCACACCAGCAGCATGTCGCAGCCGGCATTGTAGGCGGCCTTGGCGCGACCGACGATATCGCCGGCGACGCGGGCGCCTTCCATGTTGAGATCGTCACTGAAGATCACGCCCTTGAACCCGAGCCGGCCACGTAACACGTCTTCGAGCCAGAAGGAAGAGAGCCCGGCAGGCTGGGGTTCGGCGCTGGGGTCGGCCTTGGGGTAGATGACGTGGGCCGGCATCACACCGGCGAGCTGACGGCCCAGGCGATGGCGATAGGGGGCGATGTCCTCTTCCCACACGGTGGCGAAATCACGTTCATCAACGGGAACATCGTGGTGCGAATCGGCCTCGACCCAGCCATGCCCGGGAAAATGCTTGCCCACCGCGCCCATGCCCGCCTGCGCCATGCCAGCCACGACTGCCTGGGCGAGCGCAGCGACCGCCTGCGGATCGCGATGGAAAGCGCGGCTGCCGATGGCACTACAGACGCCGAAATCCAGATCGAGGACCGGCGCGAAGCTGAGATCGACACCGTGGGCACGCAATTCGGCGGCGAGCACAAAACCCGTCGCTTGCGCCGCTTCGAGCGCTGCGAGGTGGTCCTGGTCCCACAGAGCGCCGAGACTGCGCATTGACGGAAGACGGCTGAAGCCTTCACCGCGGAAGCGCTGCACCCTGCCCCCTTCATGGTCGACCGCGATGATCAGCGCCGGGTCGCGCAGCGCACGGATCTCGGCAGTGAGAGCGCGGAGCTGATCTGAGCCACTGAAGTTGCGTGCAAACAGGATCACGCCCCCGACCAGCGGATCGAGCAGACGCTCGCGCTCATCGGCAGTCAGGGTGGTGGTGGCGACGTCGATCATGACCGGGCCACGCGGGCGGTGGATGCGTGTGCTCATTCTTCAAATCCGGTTGTGGACATTTGGTGCGCTCGACTCAGCTAGACATGCGGCATAGATCATATGCGGTATGAGATTCGCTCAGTCTTGCGCCAGAATTTTGACTCTAAACCACAAAGGGGGCATCCATGACGCCGCAGGAGCTTTCAGATCGCGCAGAGATACATGATGTTCTTGTCCGCTACTGTCATGCGGTTGATCAACGACAATGGTCGGTGTTCGAGGTATTGTTCGCAGAAGATGCCATCCTCGACTACACCGCCTTTGGCGGGCCGCGTTGCGGAGCCAAGGAGATGAGCATCTATCTCAATAGCACGCTGGATAGCGTTCAAGGCAGTCAGCACACAATCTCGACATCATTGGTGGAGATCGCCGGTGATATGGCAACAGCGCGTAGTGCAGCCCAGGTGATGATGATCGCTACGGATGGGGCCTGCGGCACATGCGTCACCTTTATCGGATTGTGGTACCGAGATGCACTCATCAGGAGCCCCACCGGTTGGCGCATCAGGGAGCGAGTCCAGGAACACAGCTGGGTTCATAACGCACCGCCAAGCTTGGAATTTGGCACAAGCTAAGCGTTGAACGAGCGCCTTCTTTATGCAGCTCCACTGCGTTCGATCAGGGCAAAAGCGACGACCATATTGTCCTCGTCACTAATGCTGAGGTGCGCACGCAATCCGTGTTCTCGCATAAATACCGCCAGGCGTTCGTCATAGACGTATCCCGGTTTGCCCCGCGCATCGTGGCAGACCGCGACCGCATGCAAGGTGGCGGGCACCGCGACACCAGTGCCGAGCGCTTTGCCGAAGGCCTCCTTGGCGGCGAAACGCTTGGCCAGAAAGCGCGCGGGGTCGCGGTGCGCGCGCCAGGCATCGACTTCCGTAGCGGCAAGAATGCGCAAGGCAAAACGCTCACCGTGGCGCGCAAGCGCAGTGCGCAGGCGTTCAATGCGCACGATGTCGGTGCCGATGCCGTGAATCACGCCCTGCCCCGCTCCACCGATCTCAGCCAACCTGCGCGGCTTCGCGCATCAGGCGCTTCATCTCGGCGACCGCCTGACGCAAGCCGACGAAGACCGAACGGCTGATGATGGCGTGGCCGATGTGCAGTTCACGAACGCCATGCAGGCGCGCAATCGGCCCCACGTTGTAATAATTGAGCGCGTGCCCGGCATTGAAACGCATGCCCAGATGGCGCACCGCTTCGCCGGCGCTGCGTACCTTGTCGAGCTCGACCAGCACCGACGCCGCTTCGGAATCACGCCCGGCACCATGGAAGGCGTGGGCGTAAGGGCCGGTGTGAATCTCGCACACGCGGGCGCCAATACGCGCCGCAGCCTCGATCTGCTCGATTTCGGCATCGATAAACACGCTGGTGACGATACCGGCGTAGGCGAGGCGGGCGATCACGTTCTTGAGGCGCAGCTCTTGCGCGACGATGTCCAGCCCGCCCTCGGTGGTGACTTCGTGGCGCCCCTCGGGCACCAGCATCGCCATTTCGGGTTTGAGGCCGCAGGCGATGCCGACCATCTCATCGGTCGCCGCCATTTCGAGATTGAGCTTCACCTGGGTGAGCTCGCGCAAACGGCGTACGTCTTCGTCATTGATGTGACGGCGGTCCTCGCGCAGATGCACGGTGATGCCATCCGCCCCACCGAGGTGGGCTTCCACCGCAGCCCATACCGGATCCGGCTCCCAGGTGCGACGCGCCTGGCGCAGCGTGGCGACGTGGTCGATGTTGACGCCGAGTTCAATCATCAAAGCTCCTGCAATTCCTTCAGCACCCGGCGCGACTGCAACGGCTGGCCGCCCAGGGTGTGGTTGATCAGCATGCGCAGCAGCAGCTTGGACTGGGCCAGCGTCTCTGTGCGGGAAAAGTCGCCGGCTGCCATATCGAGCAGCACCTGCCCCGAAATCAGCGGCTGTGTGCCGAGTAGTGCGACATCGGCGCCCTCTTGTTCGAGCGCTTCCAGCCGGACCGGGCCGCGTTCGATTATATAAACATAGCGCTCGTCTGGCCGCACAGGTTCGCCACTGTCACCGTCGACCTCCAGCCCCGCTTCGTAACCGAGGTCCTGCAGCAGGGCGAGTTCGAAGCGACGCAGGATGGGAGACTCGGGTTCGTTACGGGCCAGCGCGCGAACGGCCTCGACATAGGCCGAGAACAGCCGTGGGTGGGCGTCCTCGCGCGCGGTGAGGCGCACCAGCAGTTCGTTGAGGTAGTAGCCACAAATCAGCGCCCGCCCAGTCAGCAAGGGCTGACCGCCCTGCCATTCGGCACGAATCAGGGTTTTCACCTCGCCGGCGCCGGACCAGTCCATCAGCACGGGCTGGAATGCCATCAGCACGCCGCGAAGTTGCGAATACGGTCGGCGTGCCCCCTTGGCCACCAGGCCGACACGACCGAAATCGCGCGAGAAAACCTCCACGATCAGGCTGGTTTCGCGCCATGGGAGACTGTGCAGCACCCAGACGGGTTGCTGCTCGATCCGTTGCTTCGGGCCTGCCATCTGCTGCCGCCGACTTATTCGTAACCGAGGCTCTTCAACGCGCGCTCGTCATCGGCCCAGCCACTCTTGACCTTGACCCAGACTTCGAGATAGACCTTGCCGTCGAACAGCCTCTCGAGTTCGACGCGGGCTTCGGACGAGATGCGCTTGAGCTTCTCGCCACCGTGTCCGATCACCATCGACTTGTGCCCCGGTTTATCCACGATGACCGCTGCGTAGATGCGACGCAGGTTGCCTTCGACTTCGAACTTCTCAATCTCGACCGCAATTCCATAGGGCAACTCGTCGCCCAGCAGGCGGAAGAGCTTCTCACGCAGAAATTCGGAGGCCAGGAAACGTTCGCTGCGATCGGTGACCGCGTCCTCCTCGAACATCGGCGCACCGACCGGCAACAATGCGGTAGCCGCCTTGATCAGGGCGTCGACGTTGCGCCCCTTCTCCGCCGACAACGGCACGATCTCGGTGAAGTCGCGCACCTGGCGCACCTGATCGATGAAGGGCAACAGACGCGCCTTGTCCTTGAGTTGGTCGACCTTGTTGATAACCAGGATGACCTTGGACGATTCGGGGATCACCGTCAGCACCTTTCGGTCGTCGTCACTGAAACGACCCGCCTCGATGACGAAGAACACCAGATCGACGTCGGCCAGCACCTGCGACACGGTGCGATTCATCGAGCGGTTGAGCGCGTTGCGATGATGGGTCTGGAAACCCGGCGTATCAACGAACACGAACTGGGCGCCGGCTTCGGTGAGGATGCCGGTGACACGGTGACGCGTGGTTTGAGCCTTGCTGGAGACGATGCTGATCTTCTGCCCGATCAGACGGTTGAGCAGGGTGGACTTGCCGACGTTGGGACGACCGACGATGGCGACGAAACCGGTACGAAAACCGCCTTCCTCAGGCTGCCCAGCCGCCATGGGATCCGAATGCTGTTCGTTCATTTCTTTCTCAACTCCGCCAGCGCAAGCTCGGCCGACTGCTGTTCCGCCATGCGGCGGCTGGGGCCACGTCCAAGGGTGCGGATGCCGTATTTCGGCACTTCACACGCCACCTCGAACTCCTGCGCATGCGCTTCGCCAAACGCCTGCACCATCGAATAGGTCGGCAACGCAAGCTTGCGCCCTTGCAGCCACTCCTGCAACGCCGTCTTGGGATCCTTGCTCGGTCGTCCCGGGTCGACTTCGGCAAGCAGCCGCTGATAGAGGCGATCGATCACCGACTGCGCAACTTCGAAGCCCGCATCGAGAAAGACCGCGGCCAAGACCGCCTCGAGCGCATCAGCGAGAATCGAGGGACGGCGAGCACCGCCCGATTTCAGCTCGCCCTCGCCGAGGCGCAAGGCGTCACCAAGATCGAGCTCAAGCGCGATTCGATAGAGCGCGTCCTGACGCACCAGCGAAGCACGCACGCGCGAGAGTTCACCCTCGCGCAGCTGCCCAAAACGCGCAAAAAGTGCAACGGATATCACGCAGTTCAGGATGCTGTCGCCAAGAAACTCGAAGCGCTCATTGTTGGGCTGCCCGAAGCTGCGATGCGTCAAAGCCTCGGCAAGCAATCCGCTGTTCGCGAATCGATATCCCAGCCGGTGCTGAAACGCGTCCAGTGTCATGCCCATCAGCGTGCCTTGCTGCTGACCTGGAACGCGATCAGCAGACTGACATTGGCGACCATGGGCACGGTGCGTTCATAGTCGATCTCAATAACGGTCTGGTTCTCATCCTTGACGATATCCAGGTCTGCGCCCGTCACCGACGAGATGTTGTCGATCTCGCCGCGACGATCAAAGCTGCGGCGCAATTCCGTCGCCGATGCCCCATTGTCGCCTTCGACGGCGAGCACACCGACGATACGCTCTATCGCCAGATATTCCGTGACCGCCGGTACGGCCCTGAAGGCCATCAGCAGCACGAACGCTCCAAGGATCCCGATCAGCAGCGCGCCGACCAGACTCAACCCATATTGACGCTTGAAGTTCATGATTCACCCATGTTCAGTGAAAGCCGCCGATACGCTTCATGTCATTGAAGTTGAACCAGATGAAAAAGGCCTTGCCGACAATGTTCTGTTCCGGCACGAAGCCCCACACCCGACTATCGCTGCTCGCATCGCGATTGTCGCCCATCATGAAGTAATGACCCGCGGGAACGGTACACGCAACGCCACTACTCGTGTAAGTGCAGTTTTCACGGTTCGGAAAGTTCATCACCTGCGGCACAAAGGCCGGCGCGTCGCGCTCGATCAGCACGGAATGCTCGACTTCACCCAGTTTCTCGGAGAACTGCGGCGAGTAGTACAGCCGATCCGGATGCAGGTAAGTGCCCGACTCCTCGATTGTCACTGCCTCGCCGTTGATCGTCAGGCGTTTGTTGCGGTATTCAACGCGATCACCGGGCAGGCCGACGACGCGCTTGATGTAGTCGAGCGACGGGTCGGCGGGGTAGCGAAACACCATCACGTCACCACGCTGCGGCAGATTCACGTCGATGATCTTCTTGTTGATCACCGGAAGACGAATGCCGTAAGTCCACTTGTTGACGAGAATGAAATCACCGACGAGCAAGGTCGGAATCATTGAGCCCGACGGAATCTTGAAGGGCTCGACAACGAAAGAGCGCAAGCCAAATACGATCAGGATGACGGGAAAGAAACTCGCACCGTATTCGACCCACCACGGTGATGGCGAACTGGCTGAACGCTGCTTGCGGGCATGAAAGTAATCGAAGAACCACAGGGCGCCGCTGACGAGCAGCAGCAGAAAAAGAATCAATGCAAAGTTCATGCGCCTTCCGTCACTTGCCTTCGTCGGTGCGCAGGACCGCAAGGAAGGCTTCCTGCGGAATCTCCACGTTGCCCACCTGCTTCATGCGCTTCTTGCCTTCTTTTTGCTTCTCAAGCAGCTTTTTCTTGCGCGAAATGTCGCCACCGTAGCACTTGGCCAGCACATTCTTGCGCAGCGCCTTGATCGTTTCGCGCGCGATGATGTGCGCCCCAATCGCCGCCTGTATGGCCACGTCGAACATCTGGCGCGGGATCAGACCACGCAGTTTGGCCGCCAGCTCGCGACCACGATACTGCGCGCTGGCGCGGTGCACGATGACCGACAGGGCATCGACCTTCTCGCCACCCACCATCAGGTCGAGCTTGACCAGATCTGCCGAACGGTATTCCTTGAACTCGTAATCAAGCGAGGCATAGCCGCGTGACACCGACTTCAGCCTGTCGAAGAAATCCATCACCACTTCGTTCATCGGAATGTCGTAGGTCAGCTGCACCTGGCGGCCGTGGTAGCGCATGTCCACCTGGGCGCCCCGCTTCTGGTTGCACAGCGTGATCACCGGGCCGACATAGTCTTGCGGCAGGAAAATCGTAGCGGTGATGATCGGCTCGCGGATTTCGGCGTACTTGCCGACCTCCGGCAGTTTTGCGGGGTTCTCGATGTGGATGATCTCGCCGTTGTTGAGCACAACCTCGTACACTACGGTTGGCGCGGTGGTGATCAGGTCCATCTCGAACTCGCGCTCAAGCCGCTCCTGCACGATGTCCATGTGCAACAGGCCGAGGAAGCCACAACGAAAGCCAAAACCCAGCGCCTGCGACACTTCCGGCTCGAACTGCAGCGAGGAGTCGTTGAGGCGCAGTTTTTCCAGCGAATCGCGCAACTGATCGTATTCGGAAGACTCCACCGGATACAGGCCGGCAAACACCTGCGGCTTGATCTCCTTGAAGCCGGGCAAGGACTGGGTCGCCGGCTTGTTCGCCAGTGTCACCGTGTCACCTACCTTGGCGGCATCGATCTCCTTGATGCCGGCGATGATGAAACCCACCTCACCCGCACACAACTGATCGCGGCCGACCGAGCGCGGGGTAAATACGCCCACCTGGTCGCAGGGATACTGCGCGCCGGAGGACATCAGCAAAATTCGATCCTTGGGCTTGAGTACGCCGTCCACAACCCGCACCAACATCACGACGCCAACGTAGTTGTCGAACCAGGAATCGATGATCAGCGCCTTCAGCGGCCCTTCGGGCTTGCCGACCGGCGGCGGAATGCGGGCCACGACGGCCTCGAGCACGTCCTCTACGCCCAGACCGGACTTGGCCGAGCACAGGATCGCCTCGGAGGCGTCGACACCGATCACGTCCTCGATTTCCGCGCGTGCACTTTCGGGGTCTGCCGCGGGCAGGTCGATCTTGTTGAGTACCGGCACCACCTCGACATTGAGCTCAAGCGCGGTGTAGCAGTTGGCCACCGTCTGGGCCTCCACGCCTTGCGAGGCGTCGACCACCAGCAGCGCGCCCTCGCAAGCGGATAGCGAACGGCTGACCTCGTAGGAGAAGTCGACGTGTCCTGGGGTGTCGATCAGGTTCAGGTTGTAGACCTGACCGTCCTTCGCCTTGTAGCTCAACGCCGCCGTCTGGGCCTTGATGGTGATGCCCCGCTCGCGCTCGATGTCCATCGAGTCAAGCACCTGGGCCTCCATCTCACGGTCGGACAGACCGCCGCAGAAATGGATGAGTCGATCGGCCAGGGTGGATTTGCCGTGGTCGATATGGGCGATGATCGAGAAGTTTCTGATATGGTTCATGCGAAACGAAAAGGGTGCCTTGCAGCACCCGTTTTCGGAATGGTTGGCGTCGTCAAGCCCGTGATTCTAGCGGAAAACCGCGGCAATAAGCGCGCACTGCGGCCTCATCAAGGTGGTAGTGGCAGAGCTCGTGGTCGCCGTGCAGCAGCACCGGAACCAGCTCGTCCCAGCGCGCCTCGAGCTCGGGATGGTGATCCACATCCACCACTTCGACTGACCAGCCGTACTCGACGGCGATCGGCGCCAGCGCGTCGACGAGTTCGTGGCACAAGTGGCACCACTCGCGGCTAAGGACGGTGAACTGGTAGCGTGCCGCCGCGTTGCTCATTTACCGGCACGCACGCTGACATAGGATGTGGCGTCACCACGCTTGACCAGCAGCGTCACCTGCTGATCGACCTGAATACCACCCACGAGCCGGTTGAATTCCTCGATCGACGACAGCCTGGACTGCTTGCCCGCAATCACGAGCGCAAGGATGGCATCGCCCGGGCGGATTTCGGCTCGCGCTGCAACGCCCTGCACGCGCTCGACGATGAGCCCCTCGTCCATGTCGCGCTCGCGCCGCTGGGCTGCAGTCGGTGCAGACAAAACCATCCCAAGCTTGTTCGGTGCAGGCAGGGTGCGCGGCGCGGCACCGGCTACTGGCGCCTCCTTCGGGTCTTGCCACTCGCCAACCGTCACTTCCAGCGTCATCGGCGCGCCATTGCGAAAGACCTCGACAGCCGCCGCCGAGCCTGGCTGAACCCCGGCCACGATGCGCGGCAGATCGCTCGACACATCAACCGTCTTGCCCGAAAAACGCAGGATCACATCCCCCTGCAGCAAGCCGGCCCGGGCTGCAGGGCCGTCAGGCTCCACCGAACTCACCAGCGCACCCTGCGCGCGTGGCAGCCCGAAGCCATCGGCCAGATCGCGCGTTATCTCCTGAATCGCCACACCGATGCGCCCACGTTGCACCCGCCCTTTGGTGCGCAACTGGTTCTGCACATCCATGACCAGATCGATCGGGATCGCAAACGAAAGCCCCATGAAACCGCCCGTGCGGCTATATATCTGAGAATTGATGCCGACGACCTCACCCCTCAGGTTAAACAGCGGGCCGCCCGAATTCCCCGGGTTGATGGCAACGTCGGTCTGGATGAAGGGTACAAAATTCTCATCAGGTAGCGAGCGCCCCTTGGCACTGACGATGCCGGCGGTAACAGACTGATCGAACCCGAAGGGCGAACCGATCGCCACTACCCATTCGCCCACCTTGAGCCGATCCGGGTCACCCAGCGTGACTTGCGGAAGCCCGCTCGCCTCGATCTTGATCAGCGCCACATCACTGCGCACGTCGACCCCGATCACCTTCGCCTGGTATTCGCTCCGATCAGCAAGGCGGACAAGGATTTCCTCCGCCTCCTCGACGACATGGGCGTTGGTCAGAATGTAGCCGTCTGCGCTGATGATGAAGCCCGATCCCAGGGACTGATTGTCCGGGTCCGCGCCCGGAAGCTCGGGATGCCTGGGTATGAACTTGCGAAAGAAATCGAACATCGGGTCCGACTCGTCGATCCCAGGAAAGGGCAGCGGCGATTGGGGCCTCTCGGCACGGACCTGCGTGGTGCTGATATTGACCACTGCCGACCCCTGCCTCTCGACCAGCGCAGTAAAGTCCGGCAGGCTCGTAGCCGATGCAAGGGGAACAAACAGAAAGGTCGCAACGAAGGCGAAAGCGTTTGCGACGGCAGCGAAATTCATCAAATATCCTGAAGCGACTGCAGGCAGGCTGCCTGAGGGGCAAGTTCCATCCGTAACTGCGCACGCCAGCCACGGCTGCGAAACAGCATGCGATTGAGCGCAAACGCCAGGATCAGACCACAGGCACCCCCCAGCGCTGCCCCTGGATCACCGGACCCGGCGGTAGACAGCGCGCTACCGAGAGCCGCGCCAGCGACGAGCAACACGACGCCGAGCCCGTAACTTGCCATCGCAGCCTTCAGCGCCGCGCCGTCGGGAATGCGAATGACGACCTCGTCGCCAACCTTGAGCCCAAGCTTGGTCGGCAAGGCAAACTCGGATTTCGGCAACCCAAAGGCCTGGGTGATCTGCACCGAGCGGCAACCACCGGGCTCGTCACAACGGCCGCAACCACCGCCGGCGTCGGAGACGCGCAGCCAGACCTGTCCAGCCTCGACGCGCTTGACCTGTGCCAAAGCCTGCATCAGGGCACCGCGGGACGAATGGCGTCACCAATACGTTTAACGGCACGCTCGGGCACCTCGCCGAGCGCGGTAATCAGGTGGCCATCGACAGAACGCTTGTAAATATTGATCGCACCACTGGCCAGCGGACCCAGTCCCAGTGCAGCGCCATCAGCAACGGGTTCGATGAAAACCGACACCGACGCCAGTCCGTCACTGAAAACCATGTGCACCGCCTGCCCACGATCGGGCCCCAGCGGCCTGCGCATCACGGAAGTCAGGACATAGCCAGGCACATCGTCGGCCACTATCCAGCCACTGTCCGATTTCGCCAGATCATGACCGCGGGCGTTGACGATCCGCCAGCCCTCGACACTCTGAAACCTGGGAGTGAACAGATCGTCACTCAGCTCACCGCCAATGCGCACGTCGCTGAAGGCGAACTGTTCCATGACCTGCCCGGCCGCATCCACCGTACGTGCCTTCAGCAACAATCCGGACTGGATATCGGCCCACAATGTGTGGCCATACCGCAGATCGTCCCGGGGTTCGAGCACCAGTGCCTGTGCTTCAATGCCCGCCACCCGAACGACCTCACCCTTGCGGATGCGATAGGTCTCTGCCAAGCCAACAGGCGAGACCGGGAGCCGTGCAGGGAAAGCTCGCCGCCCCGCCGTTTCATCAATGATGACGGTCTTTTGCTCGGGCAGCACGCAACGCACCTCTGCCCCTTTGCGGATCACTTCACGCGGACTGCCATCAAGCACCTCAAGACGTTCGTACTCGACACCCGTATCGACCTTGTGCGCGATGCGCGAAGTCTCTACATGGCCCGCAGACTGATACATGAACGTACCGACGTAGTTCAGCCTTTGCCCTGCGGATGCAATGCGGCCTAGCCAGGACAGAGGATCATCAGGCGCCTCGGCAAACGCGGGCAGATGCAGCAGTGCGGCGCAGAGGCCAACGACAGCGGCAAAACGCCTCATCGACCATCACCTTCGTTTTGAGCCGACACGGTCCGCACATATTGCACCGCCGCCGGCATCGGCCCGCCGCTGACACCCTGGTGCGCGAAAACGTACTCGCGCAGCGCATCGTCGCCGCTGCCCTTGACGCGGGCCGCAATCGCACCCGACTGTACGCTGCTCACCATGACCGGCTGTGCCGAATTGCGCTGTACCGCGACCGTCGCAGGCGCCGAAGCCCCCTGGGAATAAAGCGTTGCTGCGACAAGCCCGACCGCGGCGACGCCCATCACCGATGCGGCGATCGGCATCAAGCTCTGCAGCGCACTGCGACGGGTCGAAGCCACCGCGGACGCTGCCGGCGCAAATACTGTGGGCTCGGCGTCAAGACCAGCCATGACGCGCTCAACGAAACCCGCGGATCCAGCGCGATCACCGCGAATCAGGTCACCAATCAGGCAGTAAGTCTCCCAATCCCTTCGGAGTGAATCGTCTCGGCGCAGCCCGTCAAAAACAGGGCGCATCGTGAACTCATCCAGATCTCCATCAATCAGGGCCGACAGTTTGTCCTTCATGCCTACACCTACCAACGTTTGTCCGGGGCCGTCTCAAGCAAAGGCCGCAGACGTTCTGCAATCGACTCACGCGCACGAAATATCCGTGAGCGCACCGTACCGATCGGGCACTCCATGATGCTGGCGATTTCCTCGTAGCTCAGACCCTCGAGTTCGCGCAGCATGATGGCCGTCCGCAGCTCCTCGGGTAGAGCTGCCATCGCCTCTTCAATAGTTTCACCAATCTGCCGCGTCATCATCAGCCTCTCGGGCGTATTGATGTCACGCAGTTGATCACCATCTTCAAAGGTTTCCGCCTCTTCCGAGTCGAAACTCGTTGAAGTCGGTGCCCTGCGTCCCAGCGAGACCAGATAGTTCTTCGCCGTGTTGATACCGATTCGGTACAACCACGTGTAGAACGCACTGTCCCCGCGAAACGATCCCAGCGCACGGTAAGCCTTGATGAAGGTTTCCTGCGCCACATCTTCGACCTCGGCTGGATCGCGGATCAGTCTGGACAGCAGGCGTTGGAGCTTGCGCTGGTACTTGGAGACCAGCAGGCCAAAAGCCTGCTTGTCACCGCGCTGCACGCGCTCGACGAGCTGCTGATCGATTTCACGATCGGTCATGGAGTGTTCGTTCTTTCCGGATATTCAAATGACAAAGCACCCGGATTATATGCGAGCACCCCAACTCTCACCAAAAAGTAGAAGACACAGGCACTGACACAAGGCTTTTCGATTAGTTCATACGGCGGCAAGGTCATTTGCCCATCGACCCGTAATCCCGACACGACTGCCGCACCCGTCGTGCTCGAGCGCATGCGTGCTATATTTTTGCCTCTTCCCACGAGCCCGAGCGACATCTTGGTGAAACAGTACGACGTACTCATTCTCGGCAGCGGCGCAGCCGGTCAATCCATCGCGCTCAGGCTCGCGGAGCACCTGCGTGTCGCCGTCGTCACCAAGCGCGAGTTGTCCGACAGTGCCAGCAACTGGGCACAGGGTGGCATTGCCGCAGTCCTCGACACGGCCGACAGTATCGAAGCCCACGTTCAGGATACGTTCACCGCAGGTGCCGGGCTGTGCGATTCCGATGCAACGCGATTCGTCGTCGAGAACGGCAAGCGCGCGATTGAGTGGCTGATCGACCGCGGCGTCCCTTTCACCCGCGAAGCCGACTCGCAACTGGGCTATCACCTGACCCGCGAGGGTGGGCATTCCCACCGGCGCATCATCCATGCTGCCGACGCCACCGGAGCCGCGGTGCAATCGACGCTGTCGGCGCAGGTACGGTCGCACCCGAACATCGACATCTTCGAACACCACATCGCGGTGGACCTCGTGCTCGGCGACAAGGTCGGCACGCCCGGTGAAGGCTGCCTTGGCGCCTACGTGCTCGATATCGAAGCCGACAGGGTCGTGACCTTCGCCGCACGCAATACGGTGCTGGCGACCGGAGGAACGGGCAAGGTGTATCTGTTCACGACCAACCCCGATGTGGCCACCGGCGACGGCGTGGCAATGGCCTGGCGTGCCGGTTGCCGGGTGGCGAACATGGAGTTCATCCAGTTCCACCCGACCTGCCTCTATCACCCCCAGGCAAAGTCCTTCCTGATCTCCGAAGCGGTGCGCGGCGAGGGCGGACTGCTGAAGCTGCCCGACGGTACGCGTTTCATGCCCGAGCACGACCCACGCGAAGAGCTGGCGCCCCGGGACATCGTCGCCCGTGCCATCGATTTCGAGATGAAGAAACGTGGTCTCGACTGCGTTTATCTGGACATAAGCCACAAGCCGGCAGAGTGGCTGCGCGAGCATTTCCCCAATATCCACGCGCGCTGCCTCGAACTGGGCATCGACATCACCCGCGAGCCGATTCCAGTGGTCCCCGCGGCACACTACTCCTGCGGCGGCATCGTCACCGACCTGTCAGCACGGACGGATGTCCCGGGTCTGTATTCGGTCGGCGAGTCGGCCTGTACAGGCCTGCATGGCGCCAATCGTCTGGCCAGCAATTCCTTGCTCGAGTGCCTGGTGTTCGGAGAGGCCGCAGCCCAGGACATCCTCGCCAAGCCGAAGCAGCCGGCGCCCAGCCTGCCCGCCTGGGATGAAAGCCGCGTCACCGACGCTGACGAGGAAGTCGTGATCTCCCACAACTGGGCGGAATTGAGACGGGCGATGTGGGACTACGTGGGCATCGTTCGCACCACCAAGCGCCTCAAGCGAGCACAGCATCGCATCCGGCTGCTGACGCGGGAAATCCATGAGTTTTACTCGAACTTTCGCGTCACCAACGACCTCATAGAACTGCGCAACCTGGTCGTCACCGCCGACCTGATTGTCGCGTGCGCGCTCAAGCGCAAGGAAAGTCGTGGTCTGCATCACTCACGCGACTACCCCAAGCTGCTGCCACGGGCACGCGATACCATTCTTCGCCCCGCCGGCAAGCGTGATGGGATCTGATCAGTCGTGCTGGCTTGGGCCAGACTTGTAGCGCAACCATATCCGCATCGGCCGCCAGTAACTCTCAGGCATGTTTGACCGCAACAGCATCAGTCTGCGCGTGGCTTGCCAGCGCGCCGAATTCGGCGCTGGCGATAGCCTCGTGAGCGGCAACCAGACCGCCCAGCCAAAATCAGTTGAGCCGACGGCAAGCCAGTACTGATCCACTTCTGCCCCACCAGTGCCTGCGAACACGAGCGCCCCATCTGCACGCAAAACCAGCACCCTTCCCTGCTTCGCACGCTCCTGTCGAATAGCAAGCAGCAGCGAACCGGCCAGACTGAACCAGAGCAGGAGGCCCAGCACACGCAGCAAGGTCCAGGGTAAGCCGGCTTGTGGCGAAGACAGGTCAGGCACATGCAAAAGCGCCAACCCTGCTGCGACATGCGCAACGAGGATTGACGCCATGAAACGCCTTGAGGGGCGCAGCGGAATCGTCAGCGGAAAATGCATGGCATCACCATGCTGCCTTCCGCGTCAGACCCTGCGGAACACCAGGGTGCCGTTGGTGCCACCAAAGCCGAAATTGTTCTTCATCGCGACGTCGATCTTCATCGGGCGCGCGACATTGGCACAGTAGTCCAGATCGCACTCCGGGTCCTGCTCGAAAATGTTCGTCGTCGGCGGTGAAATCTGGTTGTACACCGCAAGCGCGGTGACCACCGACTCGAGACCGCCCGCACCGCCCAGCAGATGACCGGTCATCGACTTGGTGGAGTTGACCACCAGTTTTTTCGCCGCATCGACGCCGAACGCGAGTTTGATCGCTTCGCTCTCGTTCTTGTCACCGAGTGGGGTCGAAGTACCGTGCGCATTGAGATACTGAATCTGATCAGGCGTCACACCTGCGTTCTTCATCGCATTGAGCATGCTGCGCCGAGGACCGTCGGTATCGGGTGCGGTCATGTGGTAAGCGTCGCCGCTCATGCCGAAACCAGCCACTTCGGCATAGATCCTGGCGCCACGCCGCACGGCATGCTCGTACTCTTCGATCACCATCACACCCGAACCTTCACCCAGCACGAAACCGTCGCGCCCTTTGTCCCATGGCCGGCTGGCGGTGGCGGGATCATCGTTACGGGTGGACAGCGCCTTGGCCGAAGCAAAGCCGCCAATCGCGAGCTGGGTGACGGTCGATTCGGCGCCGCCGCAGACCATCACATCGGCATCACCGTATTCGATCATGCGCGCACTCATGCCAATCGCGTGCAGCCCGGTGGTGCAGGCCGTGACCACCGCGAGGTTGGGTCCGCGCATGCCGAACATGATCGACAGGTTGCCCGAGATCATGTTGATGATCGTGCCGGGAATAAAAAAGGGCGAAATCTTTCTAGGACCGCCGGCGAGATAATCGTCGTGCGTTTCCTCGATCATCGGCAAGCCGCCGATGCCGGAACCGATGTTTACGCCGATGCGGTCGGCGTTGCTCTCATTGACTTCGATGCCGGAGTCACGAATGGCCTGAATGCCTGCAGCCATGCCGTAGTGGATGAACACATCCATGCGGCGCGCTTCCTTGGCGGACAGGTAATCAGTGACGTCGAAGTTCTTCACTTCGCCCGCAATTCGGGCCGAGAACGCACTCGCGTCGAAACGGCTGATCGTTCCGATGCCGCTCTTGCCGGCAAGCAGGTTTTCCCAGGCCTCGGGAACAGTATTGCCGACCGGCGAAATCACGCCCAGACCGGTGACGACGACTCTACGACGCGACACGGGCAACTCCGTTGGAATCAATGAGATGAAATGGATAGGTCCGGACACCGCAACAGCGGCATCCGGACCGCGTGCACTCAAGAGAGAAGCGAATTACTTCTTGAGGTGGGCGTTGACGTAGTCGACCGCCTGCTGGACCGTGGTGATCTTCTCGGCCTCTTCGTCCGGGATTTCGCACTCGAACTCTTCCTCGAGTGCCATAACCAACTCCACGGTGTCCAGCGAATCCGCGCCAAGATCATCGACGAACGAAGATTCGATCTTGATCTCCGATTCATTCACGCCAAGCTGCTCAGCAACGATCTTCTTGACGCGCTGTTCGATGTTCTCCATGAACTAACTCCTTCCCTGAGGGTGACGGGTATATTGAAAAAGCCGGCGTATTCTACCAAAAGCCGGCCAAACCGCTATCCTGACCGTTCGTCAGGACATGTACATGCCGCCATTCACGTGCAGGGTGGTCCCGGTCACGTAGGCAGCGGCAGGTGAAGCGAGAAATGCGACCGCAGCGGCGATCTCTTCCGGACGCCCCAGACGACCCAGCGCGATGTTGCCCAGCAGCGCATCGCGCGCTGCCTCCGGCAATGCACGAGTCATGTCGGTATCGATGAAGCCGGGCGCCACACAGTTGACCGTGATGTTGCGGCTACCCAGTTCGCGCGCCAGCGCTCGCGTCATGCCAGCCACGCCAGCCTTGGCCGCAGCATAGTTGGCCTGACCGGGATTGCCGGCACTGGCCACAACCGAAGTAATGTTGATGATACGCCCGCTGCGGGCCTTCATCATGCCGCGCATCACCAGCTTGCTCATGCGAAAGACTGCGCGCAGATTCGTGTCGATCACCGCATCCCACTCGTCATCCTTCATGCGCATCGCCAGGTTGTCGCGGGTGATGCCGGCGTTGTTCACCAGAATACCGATCACACCAAAGCGTTTTTCAACCTCGCCGATCAACGCCTCGCAGGCGTTCGCATCGGTGACATTGAGCGCGATCCCGGCGCCCTTGACACTGGCGTCCGCCAGCGTCCGGTCGATGTCGGCTGCTCCCGAATCGGAAGTTGCAGTGCCCACCACGGTAGCGCCGAGGCGGCCGAGCTCAAGCGCCACCGCACGGCCGATGCCGCGCGACGCGCCGGTCACCAGTGCGATCTGCCCATCCAGTGAAAAAGTCATGCCTTACCTCACCGCCACAATCGACTGCTCGAGGCTCGCCGCGTCGTGCGCCGACCCTCCTTCCATTTCCTTGGCAATGCGCTTGGTCATTCCCGCCAGCACCTTGCCGGGGCCGCACTCGATGACGTGCGTCATGCCACGCACAGCCATTGCCTGGATCAGTTCGATCCAGCGTACCGGCAAATAGGCCTGCCGCACCAGCGCATCACGAATTTTCTCGGGATCGTCGTAGACGGCGACATCGACGTTGTTGATGACCTCAATTTCCGGTCGGGTAATGCTCACACCAGCCAGGCGCTCAGCGAGGCGCTCTGCCGCCGGGCGCATCAGCGCGCAATGGAAAGGCGCAGACACCGGTAGCAGCACGGCACGCTTGGCCCCCTTCGACTTGGCAATCTCACCTGCGCGCTCGACCGCAGCCTTCGCCCCGGCGATAACGATCTGGCCTGGAGCGTTGAGGTTGGCGGCTTCGACCACCTGCCCCTGCGCAGCCTCGACGCAGGCCTCGATAACAGCATCGGCCTCGAGCCCCATCACCGCCGCCATTGCGCCCTCGCCCGCCGGCACCGCCTCCTGCATTGCCTGAGCACGAAAACGCACCAGCGGCACGGCATCCTCGAAGCTCATCGCGCCTGCGGCGACCAGCGCCGAATACTCGCCCAGGCTATGGCCAGCGACCAGCGCGGGCTTCGCGCCCCCTGCAGCCAGCCAGGCGCGATAGGTCGCCACCCCCGCCGTCAACATCAGCGGCTGGGTATTGACCGTCAGCGCCAGACGCTCGGCCGGCCCCTCGCACACCATGGCCCACAGATCTTCGCCCAGCGCATCGGATGCCTCGGCAAAGGTCTCGCGAATGACCGTAGACTCGCCATACGCGTTCATCATGCCGACCGACTGCGAACCCTGCCCGGGAAAAATCAGCGCAAATGCCATGCCTGCTCTCCGCCTGTCAAAAAAACGAGAATAAGGAATCAGAAATCGATCAGGGCCGCGCCCCAGGTAAATCCGCCGCCCACGCCCTCAATGATGAGACGCTGTCCGGCGCGGACCCTGCCGTCTCGCACCGCTTCGTCCAGTGCCAGCGGAATCGATGCGGCCGAGGTGTTGCCATGATGGTCGAGGGTCGTGATGACTTTGTCCATCGACATTCCAAGGCGCTTCGCAGTAGCCTGGATGATGCGGATATTGGCCTGATGCGGAATCAGCCAATCCACGCTGCCGATGCCTTCGCCTACCTGCTCCAGCACTTCCTGGGCGACCTCGCCAAGCACCTTGACGGCAAACTTGAACACCGCCTGACCATCCATGCGCAGAAAGGGATCACCAATGACCTGCCCCGAGGCAACCCCACCGGGCACGCACAGAATCGGGTGATGACTGCCATCAGCGTGCAGTGCGGAGGCGCGGATGCCTGGCTGCGCCGAGGCCTCGAGCACGACCGCTCCGGCACCGTCACCGAACAGCACGCAGGTGGCGCGGTCAGACCAGTCGAGGATGCGCGAAAACACTTCGGTACCAACGATCAGCGCGCGCTTGTGGCTGCCGGAACGGATGAACTTCTCGGCAACGGAGAGCGCATACACAAAACCACTGCACACCGCCTGCACATCGAACGCCGGCCCGCCATTGCGGATACCAAGCTTGGACTGCAGCAGGGTGGCGGTGCTCGGGAAAATGTAGTCGGGCGTCGACGTGGCGACGATGATGAGGTCGATATCCTCAGGTTCGCAGCCAGCTGCCTCGATCGCCCTTTCGGCCGCGACGCGCGCCAGGTCGCTGGCGCCGACGTCAGCAGCCGCCAGGTGGCGGCTATGAATGCCCGAGCGACTGACAACCCACTCGTTCGAGGTATCGATGCCGCGCGCCACCAGATCATCGTTGCTCACCGGGTTGCCAGGCAAGAAACTGCCAGTGCCCGCAATCCTTGCGTAGATCATGCCTTCACCTCGTTCATGCTCGCCATCCGTTCAGAGATGCGCTCAATGAGTCGATTGGATGCCGCATCGGCTGCGCGCGCAAGCGCATTGCCGAAGGCTACCGCA
Organism: Thauera sp.; assembly: GCA_035433105.1. Taxonomy (GTDB): domain Bacteria; phylum Pseudomonadota; class Gammaproteobacteria; order Burkholderiales; family Rhodocyclaceae; genus Thauera. The sequence continues at coordinate 10,960 of DAORUJ010000012.1, read as the reverse complement.
TCGGCCGAGCCATGACTCTTGAGCACCACCCCACGCAAGCCCAGCAAAGGCGCGCCGTTGTACAAACGCTGGTCGACGCGATGCTTGAACCGCTTCAGAACGGGTAGCGCGACGACCGCCGCCAGCTTGCTCAGCAGCGAGCGGCTGAATTCCTGTTTCAGAAACGCACCGACCATATGCGCCAGCCCCTCGGAGGTCTTCAGCGCAACATTGCCGACAAAGCCGTCACAAACCACCACATCCACGGTGCCTTCGTAGATGTCGTTGCCCTCTACGTTACCGTAGAAGTTGAGTCCGCTGGCACGCAGCAGCTCAGCAGCCTCCTTGACGACGTCATTGCCCTTGATGGCCTCTTCGCCGATATTGAGCAGACCGACGCTTGGACGCGCCTTGTGCTCGATGGCCGCTACCAGGGACGACCCCATCACGCCGAACTGCAGCAGATGCTCGGCCGAACAGTCGACGTTGGCGCCCAGATCGAGCACGTAGGTATGGCCCGTCATTGAAGGCAGGATGGTGGCAATCGCCGGGCGGTCGATACCGGGCAAGGTCTTCAGCACAAAGCGCGAAATCGCCATCAACGCGCCGGTATTGCCAGCAGACACAGCTGCGCTCGCCTCGCCGGACTTGACAAGGTCCATCACGACGCGCATCGACGAATCCTTCTTCGTGCGCATGGCAATGGCTGGCGGATCGTCCATGGCGACGACCTCCGAAGCTGGACGCAGTTTCAGGCGCGGACCAAACTCGGACTGGGCCTTGCCGAGCAAGGGCTGGATCGCCTCGTCCCGGCCGACCAGAATTACATTTGCATCGGGATGGCTGCGCAGGAAGGACAGCGCAGCAGGCACGGTCACGACCGGGCCGTGATCGCCACCCATGCAGTCGATTGCAATGGTGACACCCATCGGCATCTCGCGTGATTCAAGTGAAAAATTGGGAAAAGACGCGGAAAAAAAGCGGCGCAGGCGCATTGCGCCCTACGCCGCCCTCGCGCTCGAGAGGCGGAATTATTCGCCCTTGGCCTTCATCACCTTCTTGCCACGATAGACGCCGCTGGGGCTGACATGGTGGCGCAGGTGCACTTCACCCGTGGTCGGCTCGATGGCGAGCGCCGGCGCGGTAAGAAAATCGTGGGCACGGTGCATGCCACGCTTCGAGGGGGACTTCTTGTTCTGTTGAACGGCCATGAAAACACTCCTGATACAAATTAATGCGCCTAGTCTGCTGCGCGATGACTGCCTCGCAGCGACGATAACGCAGCGAAAGGCGATTCTTCATTCGTCCCGTTACCACCCCGGGGCGTCCTGCATTCTTCGTGTCGCGGCGCGATCGGCAGTGCCAAAAGGATCTCGTCCTCGAGCAGTGCGAACACATCCAGACCCTCTCCTACCCCCAGACCCTCCGAGACCTCGATCGCATCGACTTCGTCATCTTCGAGCTCTTCGTCCGGAATCGACTGGCCTGCACGCACCGGCTGCAGCACCGTCTCGACTGAAAGCGGCCATTCAAGGCCGCCCAGACAACGCTGGCAACGCAGATTCAGACTGCCGCCAAGCGTCAGCCTGAGGCGCGGCTCCGAGTGACCCGAAAGCACGCCATCAACGACCGAACCGTCGATGCGCCAATTCAGCACACCCTCGTCACCCGCCAGCGAGTCCCGCAGGCGCGACAACTTCGCCACCTCGACCTCACCCTTCAGGGCTCTTGCCTCGGCGGCGAAACGAAACGGGTCGGCTATTTTTCCGAGTGATGCGCTTTGTTCCGACATAAGCCGTGCATGATATTATTTTTTCAGGCTTTGTGTCAAAGCATCCTGCGCTACAAGAACCTGTAGTTTCAGTCAGGGCTGATACACGGCGACGCAAGCGCCGCACGCCCCTCCGCACGCTCTATTCCCGCGACCCTTCCACCGCACCCCCGATCCAAGATGAAACTCGTCCTCGCCTCCACCTCTGCCTATCGGCGGATGCTGCTCGAACGCCTGTCGATCCCTTTCGAACTTGCCCGACCCGACACCGATGAAACACCACTCGCAGGCGAGCTACCGGACGCCACCGCAGAGCGGCTGGCGGCCGAGAAAACCCGCGCCGTCGCGACCGCCTGGCCAGACGCGCTGATCATCGGCAGCGACCAGGTCGCCCACATCGGCGACGAGATATTCGGCAAGCCAGGCACCGAAGCCCGCGCGATCGCCCAGCTGCAGCGAATGAGTGGGCGAACGGTCGTCTTTCACACCGCGCTCGCCCTGCTCAACACCCGAACCGGCCACCTGCAGGTCGAGGGCATTCCAACCCGCGTGCGTTTTCGCGCACTCGGCGACGACGAGATCCGGCGCTACGTGGCCAAGGAACAACCCCTGGATTGCGCTGGCAGCGCCAAGTCGGAGGGTTTGGGCATCTCGCTGCTCGAAGCCCTGTCGGGCGACGACCCGACCGCGCTGATTGGCCTGCCCTTGATCGCCCTGTCCCGCATGCTGCGCGCTGAAGGCCTGGCGCTGCCATGACCCACAGCCCGACCCCGGAACAACCGGCGAATGCCAACCACGGCACGCTTTTCCTCATCCCGGTGGCGCTCGGTGCCACACCCTGGCAGAGCTTCCTGCCTGCGCAGGCCCAGGCGACTGCCGCCAACCTGCACCATTTCGTCGTCGAAACCGCCCGCGCCGCCCGCGCCCACCTCAAGCAGCTCGACTATCCTCATCCACTGCGCGACACCGACATCCGCGAGCTGCCGCCCGATCCGGTCAAGGCCAGGGATACGGACTTCGATACCCTGCTCGCCCCTGCACTCGAAGGCAGGGACATGGGGCTGATGTCGGACGCCGGCTGCCCCGCCGTCGCCGACCCGGGCGCCCGACTGGTGGCGCGAGCGCACGCCCTGGGGCTGCGAGTGGCACCGCTGGTCGGCCCCTCCTCGATCCTGCTCGGCCTCATGGGCTCGGGGCTGAACGGCCAGAGCTTTGCCTTCCACGGTTATCTGCCGGTCAATGAAACCGAGCGCGACAGTGCGCTGCGGGCACTCGAAGACGAATCGCGCAAGCTTGGCCGCACCCAGATCTTCATCGAAACGCCCTACCGCAACGAGCGCATGTTCGACGCGCTGCTCAAGACCCTGAAGCCCGAAACCCGTCTCTGCCTCGCCTGTGAGCTCAGCACTCCGAGCGAAGCAATCCTGACCCGCAGCGTGCATCAATGGAAAAAAGCCGAACGCCCGTCGCTGGCCAAGCGGCCGACGCTGTTCCTGCTGCTCGCCTGAACATCAGGCCCGGCAGCGGCGTGGCGCCGCGCTGACTCAAGGCCATCAGGTTCAAGGCGCTTGAGCTCAAGCGTTCAAGCGTACTGCAGCAGCCATTGCGCCATGTCGTGCGGCGTGCGGACGCAGGCGAGCGGTTTTTCCGCCTCCAGCGCCGCCAGCGGGTGAGCGCCGAAACTCACTGCCAGGCCGGACACGCCCGCGTTCTTCGCCATTTGCAGATCGTGCGTGGTGTCACCGACCATCAGCGTCCGCCCGGGATCGGCGCCAAGCTCGTCCATCAACTGCTCGAGCATTGCCGGATGCGGCTTCGAGAAGCACTCGTCCGCACAGCGCGTCGCATGGAAATGCCGGCCCAGCCCGGTATGCGCCAGCGCCCGGTCGAGTCCGACCCGACTCTTGCCAGTCGCAACACCCAGCAAACGCCCGCGTGTCGACAGCGCCGCGATCAGGCCCGGCACGCCTTCGAACAACCGCAACGCGCGATCCGTCACCAGGAAGTGATGCTGATAGCGCTCGATCATACGTGGATAGTCGGACTCCTGCAGATCGGGTACGGCCAGGCGCAGCGCATCAACCAGACCGAGGCCGATCACGTAACGCGCCTGCTCGTCGGTCGGCGCGCTCAGCCCCAGATCGCGGCACGAAGCCTGGATTGCGCTGGCGATGGCGGCGGTCGAATCGAGCAGCGTGCCGTCCCAATCGAAAACGATCAGATCAAAGTGTTCAGCCATGCCCCTTCTCCGCGACACCCAGGGCGTCGATGAAAGACTGCAGCTCGTCCGGCAGCGCCGCCTCGAAGGACATCGCCTCGCCGGTCAGCGGATGCGCAAACCTGAGTCGTGCCGCATGCAGAAACATGCGCTTGAGCCCTTCGCCTTCGAGCCGCTTGTTGAGTGCGAAGTCGCCGTACTTGTCGTCGCCGCACAAGGGAAAGCCGAGGTGCGTCAGATGAACGCGGATCTGATGCGTGCGCCCGGTCTTCAGCTCCACTTCGAGCAGACTGTAGTCGCGCCAGCGCTTGAGCAGTCGAACGATGCTGTGCGCGGGCTTGCCGTCCTCGCTGACGCGCACCCGACGCTCGCCGCCCGGCGTCAGGTATTTATACAAGGGCGCTTTCACATGCTGCAGCGGATTGCTCCAGCGCCCCGGCACCATTGTCAGATAGCGCTTCTCGATACGCCCCTCACGCATCATGTCGTGCAGTGCAGTCAGCGCCGAGCGTTTCTTGGCCACGATCAGCAGCCCCGAGGTCTCGCGGTCGAGGCGATGCGCCAGCTCGAGCATGCGCACGTCAGGGCGCTGCACGCGCAGTTGCTCGATTACGCCATAGCTGATGCCACTGCCGCCATGCACGGCCTTGCCCGAAGGCTTGTCGATGACGATCAGCGCATCGTCTTCAAACACCACCGGCAGCGCCTTGCCTGCCGGCGCGGGTGCCTGATTCACGGGCTCGGCGATCCGGATCGGGGGAATGCGCACCTCATCACCTTCGGCAAGACGGTAGGTCTGCTGCACGCGCCCCCCGTTCACCCGCACCTCGCCGCTGCGCAGAATGCGATAGATGTGGCTCTTGGGCACACCTTTCGCGATGCGCAACAGGTAATTATCGATGCGCTGACCGGCCGAAGCCTCGTCGATACGCTCGTGTCTTACCGTAATGCTTTTGCCTTCGATAGTCGTCATGAAATATACTTTCGGGCGGTCGACCCGGTCGCTGCCAGCCAAGTGCATTACGTCGAGGTTTCGTGCATCAAATATGCCGATGCCGACAGACGAAGGCAGACTGCTGGCGATGAGCCCTGAAGAGCGCTCCCGGAGTCACCGCTGCGTGCCACTCAACGCCCAAAAAGGCGCCGATGGTAACGCAATCGCCACCTTCAATACACCCATCCAGCCTCAGGGTTGGATTTTGACGCGTTACTCGCACTTGCAGGATCAAATGTTCTGGCCCGACAGCCCCAACCGGCTCACGAGCGGGAACAAGAGAAAATCGACCAGCCGACCCATCACAGCCAGATAAACCCACCGGATGAATACAGAAGCCCTACCCAATCGCTCCTGAACCCGGAAAGCGCGATGGTGCGCGCCGTTCGTCCTGCCCGTGCGAAGACGCGGGAGAACGATCCAAATGAAGCGCATGCTTTTCAATGCGACGCAGGCCGAAGAACTACGCGTCGCAATCGTGGATGGTCAGAAACTGATCGACCTCGATATCGAATCGGCCGCCAAGGAAGAACGCAAGAGCAACATCTACAAGGCGGTCATCACCCGCATCGAGCCCAGTCTCGAAGCGGCCTTTGTCGACTACGGCGCTGAGCGCCACGGCTTTCTGCCGTTCAAGGAAATTTCCCGTTCCTACTTCCAGCCCGGCGTGGACGCGGGCAAGGCCTCCATCAAGGAAGCGCTGAAGGAAGGGCAGGAACTGATCGTCCAGGTCGAGAAGGACGAGCGTGGCAACAAGGGCGCCGCCCTGACCACCTACATCTCGCTCGCCGGTCGTTACCTGGTGCTGATGCCGAACAACCCACGCGGCGGCGGCGTTTCGCGCCGGGTCGAGGGTGATGAGCGCGCCGAGCTGCGCGAGGTCATGGACCAGCTCGACGTTCCGCAGGGCATGAGCCTGATCGCCCGCACCGCGGCCATCGGCCGCAATGCCGAAGAGCTCACCTGGGACCTGAATTACCTGATGCAGTTGTGGCGCGCGATCGAAGGCGCGGCCGAAGGTCAGAACGGGGCTTTCCTGATTTACCAGGAAGGCAGCCTCGTCATTCGCGCAATCCGTGACTACTTCCAGCCGGAAATCGGCGAAATCCTCATCGACACCGACGACGTTTATGAACAGGCTCGCCAGTTCATGGCCCACGTCATGCCGGGCAACGTCAACCGCGTAAAGCGCTACAGCGACGACGTGCCGCTGTTCTCGCGTTTCCAGATCGAACACCAGATCGAGTCCGCCTACTCGCGTCAGGTGGGCCTGCCGTCCGGTGGCGCTGTCGTCATCGACCACACCGAAGCGCTGGTGTCGGTCGACGTCAACTCGGGCCGCGCCACCAAGGGTTCGGACATCGAGGAAACCGCCTTCCGCACCAACTGCGAGGCGGCTGACGAGATCGCCCGCCAGCTGCGCCTGCGCGACTTGGGTGGCCTGATCGTCATCGACTTCATTGATATGGAGTCGCAGAAAAACCAGCGCGAAGTAGAAAACCGTCTGCGTGATGCGCTGCGCCACGACCGCGCCCGCGTGCAGACCGGAAAGATCAGCCGCTTCGGTCTGCTCGAGCTTTCGCGCCAGCGCCTGCGCCCGGCGCTGGCCGAGACCAGCTACATCACCTGCCCGCGCTGCAACGGCACCGGACACATCCGCAGCACCGAGTCGTCCGCACTACACATCGTGCGCATCCTCGAAGAAGAAGCGATGAAGGACAACACCGGCGCTGTGCACCTGCAGGTGCCAGTCGATGTCGCCACCTTCCTGCTCAACGAGAAGCGCGTCGACATCGCGCGCATCGAGATGCGCCACAAGGTCCAGCTCATCATCGTTCCGAATCGCCACCTGGAAACGCCCGCGCACGAAATCATCCGTCTGCGTCACGACCAGTTGAACGTCGACGACATTGCGCTGGCCAGCTACCAGATGGTGCAGAAGCCGGCCGAAGAAGAGGAGCGCCTGCCGAACAAGGCCAACGAGCGCCCGCCACGGCAGGAAGCCGCCGTCAGGGGGATCTCACCCTCGCAGCCCGCACCCATTGCCGCTGAGAGCACGCCTGCCCCGGCAGTCATACCCGCCGCACCCGAGCAGAAAGGCCTGCTGGCCCGCATCATGGGCTGGTTCTCCAGTAGCAAGCCGCAAGAAGCGCCGACCCCTGAGCCGGCGGTCGACGCCGCGCCGAAGCGCGAGAACCGCGCTCGCAGCGAACGCAGCAACGACGGACGCCGCAGCAATGGCAATCGGAGTCGCCGTGGCGAACGTGACACCGCTGAAGCACAGGGCGGACGCAGTGCGCGTGGCGAGCGTCAGGAGCGCACCGAAGGCGGCGAAAGGCCGCAACGTGCCGCTGCGACCGCTCCGGCGGAGAAGACCGAGCGCACCGAACGTACTGAGCGCGGTGAAGGCCGCAGTAGCCGCAACCGTGGTCGAGCCGAGCGCAGCAGCGAACGCGCCGTCGAAACCACAACCGTCGAGGCCAACGACGAACTGCTGAAGGCAGCCGCCAGCAGCGCGCTGGTTTCGGATGCCGCAAGCACGGTCGATGCAGTGGCCGGTGAGACCACGACGAGCGAAGAGGGGACGCCGACCGAGAAGCGTCGCCGCCGTGGCCGTGGCCGCAGCCGTCGCCCCGGCGAATCCGGTTCCGGCGCAGCAAGTGCGGGCAGCGAGGAAGTCTCGTCCGAACAGGCAGACGCCAGCACCACGGAGGCAGGCACGGCGGAGGCAGGCGAAGTCGCCGACACCCCGAACGTCAATCCGCCTGCAACGGAGACCCAGGCGAGCGAGGCAGCCATCGCTGACTCGCCTCAGCACGAGTCAGCCCAGGCTGCGCCGGTCCCGGTCGCTGTGGTCGAAGCCGCTGTGGTCGAAGCCGCTGTGGCTGAAGTCGCCGAAGCGGCACCGGTCACCGAATCTGCTGCCTCGGTCCAGGCCGAATCCGCCGTGCACGAGCCCACCCCCCTGCCGCTGGCTGTCGCTCCAGCAGCGACGATCGAGCCGGCGCTTCAAGAACAGGCAGCCGAAGCGCCCGTCCCGGTCAGGGTCGAAGCGAACGCACCTGCGGATGCAGCTCCCGAGCCTGTTCAGCCCCTGGCCGCTCAGCCCCTGGTCGATTCTGAAGCCGTCGAGCCCGCAGTTATCGTTGCCCAGCCGGCAAGTACCGAAGCATCGCCCTCGCTGATCGAGCGTGCGGTTGCTGCACAGGCAGCGGAAGCGGCTGCAGCAACCGTCACCGCAGCGACAGAGACGGCCGAAACTGCCGAACCCGTTGCCGCGGATGTTCTTGCCAGCGAAGCCATTGCCAGCGAAGCC
>DAORUJ010000012.1:0-2582 GCA_035433105.1 Thauera sp. | reverse complement strand
TTGCCAGCGAAGCCATTGCCAGCGAAGCCGTTGCGGACGAGGCGGTTGTGAGCGAAGCGGTCTTCAGTGCGCCGGACGCTACACCTGCAGCGCAGGCCCCGGTCGCGGTCGCGCCGGCGACTGACGAAAGTGGGCTGACCATGATCGAAACCGATCCGGGCAAGCGCGCAGCGTTTGGCACGGGCGCACCCGAGCAGACCGTCCGCCTCGGCCGCAAGCCGCGTTCGGCTACGGTCATCGTCGAAGAGCCTCTGCAACAGGTCGAGACCAAGTAAGCAGCTCGCGCGCCAGCAAAAAGGCCATCCGCAAGGATGGCCTTTTTTATCAACGGCTTCTGCTCAGCGCTCCGATCCTCGCGGGTCGGGCACAGCCGGGCGCTGCCTCAGGTCCGCGCAGACAGCGTATCCAGCAAGCCCCGCACCCCGCTTTCACACATGTCGAGCACGACATCGAAGCCGCGCGGCCCGCCGTAGTAAGGATCGGGGACTTCGTCGAAGGCGCTGTCGGGAGCGTAGTCCATGAACAGCGCCAGACGCGGGCGGTAGACCTCCGGACACAGGCGCCGCATGGCCTCCAGATGTCCACGATCCATTGCCAGCACCAGATCGAAGCGCTGAAAATCGAACACCTCAAGCTTGCGCGCGCGCAACGCCGACAGGTCGTAGCCGCGTTGCTGCGCGACCTTGCGTGTGCGCGGATCGGGCGCCTCCCCCACATGGTAGCCATGGGTGCCGGCCGAATCGACCTCGATCAGGTCGCCAAGTCCGCCCGTATCGATGAAATGCCTCGCCACCCCCTCAGCGGTCGGTGAACGGCAGATATTGCCCGTGCACACGAACAGGACTCTCGTCATTTCCCCTCTCCCTCCTCGTCAAACGCTGCCGTGCTGGTCTGCGCCAAATGCCCGCTGACGAAGCTTGAATAGCTCGTCGCGCGCTGCAGCGGCCTTCTCGAATTCCAGATTGCGGGCGTGCTCCTGCATCTCCTTCTCGAGACGCTTGATCGCCCGCGCCAGCGCCTTCTCGTCCATCACCGCATAGTCGGCGCCCTTTTCAGCCACGCGTGCGGCGTCGCGCTTGGCCCCATCCGAATCATAGACCCCGTCGATCATGTCCTTGATGCGTTTCGTGACCGACTTGGGCACGATGCCATGCGCCTCATTGAAGGCGATCTGCTTCTGACGCCGACGATCGGTCTCGTCGATCGCCGCCTTCATCGAATCGGTCATGCGGTCGGCGTAGAGGATGGCCGTGCCATGCAGATGGCGCGCGGCGCGGCCGATGGTCTGGATCAGCGAACGCGCCGAGCGCAGGAAACCTTCCTTGTCCGCGTCCAGGATCGTCACCAGTGACACCTCGGGGATATCGAGACCCTCGCGCAGCAGGTTGATGCCCACCAGCACATCGAATTCGCCCAGACGCAGGTCGCGGATGATTTCCACCCGTTCCACGGTATCGATGTCCGAATGCAGGTAACGCACACGAATCCCGTTGTCGGCCAGATAGTCGGTCAGGTCCTCTGCCATGCGCTTGGTCAGCACGGTGACCAGCACGCGCTCGTTCAGCACGAGCCGCTTCTTGATTTCGGACAGCAGATCGTCCACCTGCGTCATCGCCGGCCGCACCTCGATCATCGGGTCGATCAGACCGGTCGGGCGCACCAGCTGCTCCACCACCTGACCCTGGTGCTCAGCCTCGTACTTCGACGGCGTCGCCGAGACGAAGACCGTCTGCGGCATCAGGCGTTCGAACTCGTCGAACTTCAGCGGCCGATTGTCCAGCGCCGAGGGCAGGCGAAAGCCATAACCGACGAGGTTTTCCTTGCGCGAACGATCGCCCTTGTACATGCCGCCAACCTGGCCGATGGCGACGTGCGACTCGTCGATGAAGAACAGCGCGTCCTGCGGCAGGTAGTCGATCAGGGTCGGCGGCGGCTCTCCAGGGCCGCGGCCGGACAGGTGACGGGAGTAGTTCTCGATACCCTTGCAGAAACCCATCTCGTTCAACATTTCGAGGTCGAAGCGGGTGCGCTGCTCGATGCGCTGCGCCTCCACCAGTTTGCCCTCACGCTGAAAGCAGGCCACGCGGTCGTTCAGTTCCTGCTTGATCGCCTCGATCGCCTGCAGCACGGTGGCACGCGGCGTTACGTAGTGGCTGGACGGATACACGGTAAAGCGCGCGAGCTTGTGCTTGAGGTGGCCGGTCAGCGGATCAAACAGCGTCAGGTGCTCGATCTCGTCGTCGAACATCTCGATGCGCATCGCAAGCTCGGCATTTTCCGCCGGAAACACGTCGATCACGTCACCGCGCACGCGAAAGGTGCCACGGCGAAAGTCGATGTCTGAGCGCGTGTACTGCATTGCCACCAGGCGCTGGATCAGGTCGCGGTGAGCGATGTGCTCGCCTTCGCGCAGGTGCAGGATCATCGCGTGGTAATCGACCGGATCACCGATACCGTAGATGCACGACACGGTGGCGACGATGACCACGTCGCGGCGCTCCATCAGGCTCTTGGTGGCGCTCAGCCGCATCTGCTCGATGTGCTCGTTGATCGACGAGTCCTTCTCGATGAACAGATCGCGC
>DAORUJ010000011.1:0-48336 GCA_035433105.1 Thauera sp. | reverse complement strand
AAGAGCAGATGGCCAAGGTGACGGTCAAGGCGCGCCAGTGCGCGGTGGGCAATCCTTATGCCCGCTTCCAGAAGGCGGTGACGGTGGAAGAAGTGCTTGCCTCGCCCTACGTCAGCGACCCCTTGCGGCTGTTCGAGATCTGTCCGGTGTCCAACGGCGCCGCTGCCGCGATCATCTGCTCGGCTGCCATGGCACGCCGCTTTACGCGCAAGCCGATTACGGTGGCAACCAGCACCGTGGCTACGATCTCGTTCGACGATGCACTGCCGCGCAGCCTGGCTGGACCGGTGCCCGCAGGCTCGAGCTTCCACACCGAGGCCAAGTCGGCGGTGATGCGCGCTTTCGAGCGCTCGGGTATCGGCCCGCGCGAGATCAGCTTCACCGAACTGCAGGACAATACCTGCTACTACGAACTGGCCTTTCCGGAGGAATGGGGCCTGTGCGACGAGGGTGAGGCGGAGCGCCTGGTCGAAGCCGGCGACACCGCACCCACCGGGCGCATGCCGATCAACCCTTCGGGCGGTTTCGTGTCATTCGGTGAGGCAACCACCGCCATGGGCGTGTTCCAGATTGCAGAGCTCACCTGGCAATTGCGGGGTGAAGCCGGTGCGCGGCAGGTGCCCAATGCGCGCGTGGGTCTGGCCCAGACCAACGGCCTCGGCGGCAACGCCACGGCTGCCATCCTGAAGCGCTGAGACTGCCCCCGCGACGCCAGCGCACGAACGCAATCTAAACAGGAATGTTGCAGATGTCCTCTCCGTCGGTGATCGAATATTTCATCCTCGCGATCCTGTTGAGCGCTGCCTTCGCTGCGCTTGTCGTCGGCATGCGCAGGCACCGCCTGCGCATCGCGCAGGGCCTGGTGGAGCAGCCCGCCGCCGAGGAAAGCGCGCTCCTGTTCGGGCGGGCGTTCAACGCCGACACCTTCGTCCATCGCGCGCTGCTGACCGAACGCCTGTGGAAGCGTCCGTTCGCTGGCCTGGCGCACACCTTGCTGCTGGGCGGTGCGGTGGTTGCCATTCTCGGGCATGGCGTTTTCGCGCTGAGCTTCGTCGGCGTCGACGTCTACTCGGGCTGGATCGGGACGGTGCTGATGCGTTGGGGGCGGGAGCTTGCCGGTCTGGCGATGCTGCTGGGCGTTATCTTCTTCATCGTCCGTCGCCTCAGCGGGCTCGAGCGCCTGGTCAAGGGCGGCGAGCGCAAGGGCTTTTTGGCGATGGAAGTGCTGTTGCTGGTGACGGTTGTTGCCGGCTTCGTTGGCGAGTCGTTCCGGCTGGCCGGCCTGCCGGGGAGTTCGTCGGGCGAGTTCATCGGCAACCTGCTGGCGACGGGCTTGGGCGGGATGAGCACCGAGGCCGTGGCGCGCGGCGATACGCTGATGTGGTGGGGGCATGGTCTGCTGGGCGTCGCCTTCATCTCGCTCATCGCCTATACGCCGCTGTCGCACATGTTGCTGGGCCCGGCCAACTCGGCGCTGGTGCGCAAGCGCTCCGGCATCCAGCTGGCGCCGATCGATTTTGACGCCGAAGGCGACGAGCTGCGCCTGGGCGCCTCGCGCCTGTCCGAATTGCCGCAAAAAAGCCTGCTCGACATGTCCGCCTGCCTTGGCTGTGGTCGCTGCCAGGAGGCTTGTCCGGCAGCGCAGACGGGCAAGGCGCTATCACCGAAGACGGTGATGCTGACCTGTGCAGATTATCTCGAGCAGGGCAAGATCGACGACGCGCAACTGATCGAAGACATCGGCAGCGAGGCCATCTTCGACTGCACCACCTGCGCGGCCTGCGTGGAAGAGTGTCCGGTGAGCAACAGCCCGGCGGAGATCATTCTCGAGTTGCGCCGCAATCTGGTGATGGACCGTTCCGAGATGCCCGACTCGCTGGCGCTGGTCAACCGCAACCTGGAGTCGCGTGGCCATCCTTTTGCCGGCACTGCCGCCAACCCGGACGACTGGAAGAAGGGGCTGGATGTGCCTTTGTTCGAGGCCGGCGAAACCGAATACCTGCTGTGGCTGGGCTGCGCGGTGACCTACGAGGAACGCGCGCAGGAAGTCGCCCGCGCCATGGTGCGCATCCTTGAGGCCGCAGGCGTGTCCTATGGCATCCTGGGTGAAGCACGTTGCACCGGCGACCCGGCGAAAATGGCGGGCAACGAGATTCAGTTCGTGGAGATGGCGCAGGACAACATCGAGGTCTTCCGCGAGCGCAAGATCCAGAAAGTCATCACCATGTGCGCGCACTGCTTCAACAGCTTCGATCGCTACTACCCCGAGCTGGGCGCGGACTGGGTGACGATCCCGCACGCAATCCTGATTGAGGAACTTATTGGCCAGGGCCGCCTGCAGGTCGAGCGTGACGAGGCTGATCTCATCACCTTCCACGACCCCTGCTACCTCGCGCGCCACAACGACATCGTCGAGGAGCCGCGCAAGGTGGTGTCTGCGGTCGGCAAACTGATCGAGATGCCGCGCAGCAAGAAGGACGCGATGTGCTGCGGCGCCGGAGGCTGCAACTACTGGAGCGCAGGCAAGCCCGGCACGCCCCGCATCAGTGACGTGCGCACCCGCGAAGCGCTCGATACCGGCGCCGGCAAGATTGCCACTTCGTGCTCGTTCTGTCTGCTGATGCTGACCTCGAGCGCGTCGCGCGAGGGGCCGCAGCGCAAGGTGTTCGACATTGCCGAACTGGTTGCCGACTCACTGTCGGAAAATAAGGGTGGCCTGAAGAGTGACAACGCCAAGCCCGCCACGACGGAGCAATGACTGATGCCGATCGATAACCCCGTAGCCGGGTTGGATGCCAGCCACACCGACACCAGCCTCCTCTTTAAGCCGCTGCAGCTTGGCGAAATTGAGCTTGCCAACCGCATCGTCATGGCGCCGATGACGCGCAATCGGGCCGACGCCGAGGGCGTGCCGGGCGCGCTGATGGTCGAACACTATGCAGCGCGGGCGGAGGCGGGCCTGATTGTGGCCGAGGGCGCCTGGCCGTGCGCGGAAGGCCAGGGCTACTGCCGCCAGCCGGGCATCGCGACCGATGCGCAGGTCGCAGGCTGGCGCAAGGTGGTCGATGCGGTGCACGCAAAGGGTGGCCGGATCGTGCTGCAGATCATGCACGCCGGCCGCGTCGGCAGCGTCCACATCAAGCCGGCCGGGGTGGAAACGCTCGCGCCGTCGGCGATCCAGGCGCAGGGCCAGATATTCACCGATGCCGCCGGCATGCAGTCTTTTGACGTACCACGCGAGATGACGGCAGACGATGTGCGAGCGGCGATCGACGCGCACCGCCGCGCCGCGCTGCGTGCCCGCGAAGCGGGCTTTGACGGCGTCGAACTGCACTGCACCAGCGGGTACCTGCCGATGCAGTTCATGTATAGCGGGACCAATCATCGCAGCGACGAATACGGCGGCACTGCCGAAAACCGGGTGCGTTTCGCAGTCGAATGCCTGGTCGCCATGGCAGAGGCGATCGGCGCTGGGCGCGTGGGCTTTCGGGTGAACCCCGGCAACGCCTTCAACGACGCCCATGATGCAGATTCGGCAGCCACCCATGCGGAACTGCTGCGCCAGGCGGCGCCGCTCGATCTGGCCTATCTGCATGTGATGCGCGCGCCGGTGTCCGACATCGATGCCTTTGGAATGGCTGCTCGACACTTCGCTGACCGGCTGATTCTCAACGACGGCTTCGACCCCGCGTCGGCCGAACAGGCGCTGGAGCGTGGCGAGGGCCAGGCCGTGTCCTTCGCCCGTCACTTCATCGGCAACCCGGATCTCGTTCGGCGTCTGCGCGAAGGCCTGCCTCTGGCCGGCTTCGACCGCCGCACCCTGTACACCGCCGGCCCCGCCGGCTATACCGATTACCCGACAGCCACCTGAGCTTGCGGGCGAAGTCACGAGGCTTGGGTGACGAAGCTTGGGCCATGAGGCTTGGCGAGGCGCTGCCAGGATCGCAGGGTCCCGGGATGCACGTGGCCCGTGGTCGGACGCAAGGCAGGCCTGTCTGCCGCACAACCTGCATAGGAGATGCAAGATGAAGATACTGGTCCCGGTCAAACGGGTGGTCGATTACAACGTCAAGGTCAGGGTGAAGTCGGATCAGTCCGGCGTCGAGCTGTCAGGCGTCAAGATGGCCATGAATCCCTTCGACGAAATCGCGGTGGAAGAGGCATTGCGCCTGCGCGAAGCGGGCAAGGCGAGCGAAGTGATTGCGGTCAGCTGCGGCACCACATCGTCGCAGGAAACCCTTCGCACCGCGCTGGCGATGGGCGCCGATCGCGCCATCCTGGTCGAGACCGACGTCGAGCTGCAGCCGCTGGCCGTGGCCAAGCTGCTGAAAGCATTGACCGAGCGCGAGCAGCCGCAGATCGTGATCTGTGGCAAGCAGGCGATTGATGACGATGCCAACCAGACCGGACAGATGCTGGCCGGTTTGCTGGGCTGGGCACAGGCAACCTTCGCCTCGAAGCTGGCGCCCGAGAGCGCTGACGCCATCCAGGTGACGCGCGAGGTGGACGGCGGTCTCGAAACCCTGGCGCTGAAGCTGCCGGCCGTGGTTACGGCCGATCTGCGCCTCAACGAGCCGCGCTATGCCACCTTGCCCAACATCATGAAGGCCAAGAAGAAGCCGCTCGAAGTCCTCGCCGCTGCCGAGCTTGGTGTGGACATCACGCCGCGCCTGCGCCATCTGCGCCATGCGGAACCCGCGGCGCGCAAGGGCGGGGTCAAGGTCGCGGACGTCGCCGAACTGTTCGACAAGCTGCGCAATGAAGCCAAGGTGATTTGAGGACGCAAAATGAAAACATTGGTTATTGCAGAACACGACAACAATCAAGTCAGCCAGTCGACGCTGGTCGCGATCACCGCCGCCACGCGCTTCGGTGGCGAGGTCGATGTGCTGGTGGTGGCGGCTGGCGGTGCCGCCGCAGCCTCGAGCGCCGCGGCGGTAAAGGGCGTGACGCGGGTGCTCAAGGTGGAAGCGCTGCACTATGCGGATGCGACGGTCGAAAATCTCGCCGCCCTCGTGGTGCGCGTGATCGGGGAAGGGGGCTATCGTGCCGCCCTGGCAGGCGCATCCAGCTTCGGCAAGAACCTGTGCCCGCGTGTGGCGGCGCTGCTCGACGTTGCGCCCGTGTCCGAGATTACCGCAGTCGTAGCGCCGGGCCGCTATGAGCGGCCGATCTACGCTGGAAACGTCATCGTTGCGGTCGAGTCGGACCAGGCGCTCGACGTGCTCACCGTGCGCGGTACCGCTTTCGACGCCGCGCCAAGCGGTGGTGCAGCCGAGATCCTGTCCTGCGAACCTGCGGCGGACCTTGGACTGGCACGGGTCGTGGGGCGCGAGATCAGCAAGTCCGAGCGCCCTGACCTGGGTGCGGCGGAGATCGTGGTGTCCGGTGGCCGTGGTCTGGGCAGCGGCGAAAACTACCATCGCTTGCTCGAGCCTCTGGCCGACACCCTGGGTGCCGCGCTGGGCGCATCGCGGGCTGCGGTGGACGCCGGTTATGTGCCCAACGATTATCAGGTCGGGCAGACCGGCAAGATCGTCGCGCCGGGGCTTTACCTGGCGGTGGGCATTTCGGGCGCGATCCAGCATCTGGCGGGGATGAAGGATTCCAAGGTGATCGTGGCGATCAACAAGGATCCCGATGCGCCCATCTTCCAGGTCGCGGATTACGGCCTGGTTGGCGATCTGTTTGAGCTGGTGCCGGAACTCAACGCCAAACTGGCTGCGGGCTGAGCGACGGCATTCACGTCCGCGCTACTGCCGCATCTCCTGCGATCGCCCTGAGCTGTGTTTGACAGCCTCGCGGGCGATCGCTTTTCTCCTGCGCGGACTGGGCCGGGTGCCGTTCGAACAGGTCATGTCGCTGGCACGCCAGATCGACTTCAACCTGTCGCGCTCGGGAGCCATTGATGAAAATCTACACCACCGCACCTCTGGAAGACCCCCGCAAGGCCCGCAGTCTCTACAAAGAACTGGAGAACATCGGTTACGACGGCGGCTTCTCGTTCGAAGCCAAGCACGACCCTTTCCTTGCCCTGGCGGTGGCAGCCGAGCACACGAGTACGCTGCGTCTGGGTACGGCCATCGCCATCGCCTTCGCCCGCAACCCGATGAATCTGGCTAACCTGGGCTACGACATGCAGTCCATCAGCGGCGGCCGCTTCGTACTGGGCCTCGGCTCCCAGGTGAAGCCCCACATCGAGAAGCGCTTCAGCAGCACCTGGTCCCACCCGGCGGAACGGATGCGGGAGATCGTGCTGGCGATTAAGGCCATCTGGAACTGCTGGGAAGGCAAGGCGCCCCTCAAATTCGAGGGCAAGTTCTACCGCCACACCATCATGATCCCTGCCTTCAACCCGGGCCCCAATCCCTACGGCCCGCCACCGATCTTCACCGGTGGTTTCGGTCCGCTGATGACGGCGGTGGCCGGCGAGGCGGCCGACGGTTTCATCTCCCACCCTTTCAACACCCGTCGTTCCCTGCTGGAAAACGCACTCCCGGCACTGGAACGGGGCCTGGCCAAGTCTGGCCGTCAGCGCGGCGACATCGAGGTGATGAGCGCCACCCTGGTGGTTACCGCCGACACCGAGGAAGCCTTTGCTGCCTCCAAACTTGCCGCCCGCAAGCAACTGGCCTTCTACGGCTCCACCCCCGCCTACCTGCAGACACTCGCCTGTCATGGTTGGGATGAAGTGCATCGGGAGTTGAACCGCCTGTCCAAGGAAGGCCGCTGGGACGACATGACGGACCTGATCGGCGACGATATCCTCAACGAGATCGCCGTCGTCGGCGAGCGCCATGAGATCGCCGACAAGCTCCGTGCCCGCCTGGATGGAATCGCCGACAGCGTCAGCATTACCCACAACCGTTACCCCGATCCGAGCCATTGGGCTGATGTGGTGCGGGACCTCAAGCAGGCGGCCTGACCCGGCACTGAATTCCTGTCTTTCACGTTAGCATCTGTCTCTGACCATCCCGCGTGCTTGCTGCCGTACGAGGTGGTCTTTCCAAAACAAGATGAGACAGGAGAAGCAGATATGAAGCGTCTGGCAGGCAAGGTGGCATTGGTGACCGGTGGCGGTCAGGGTGTGGGCAGGGGCATCGCCCTGGCATTGGCGGCCGAAGGGGCCAGGGTCGCGGTCTCGGGTCGCACCCTGTCCAAGGTGGAAGATGCCTGCCGCGAGATCCAGTCCAGGGGCGGTGAAGCGCTGGCCATCGAGTGCAACGTGAAGAGCGAGGATTCGCTGAAAAGGTGTGTGGATGCGGTGGTGGCGCACTTTGGCGGCCTCCAGATCCTGGTGAACAACGCCCAGGAAGTGCCTAACGGCAAGCTCCATCAGGTGACCGACGACGCCTTCACCGCCGGTTGGGAGTCCGGTCCGCAGGCCACCTTCCGTCTGATGAAACTGTGCTATCCCTACCTGAAGGGTGACGGCAACATCATCAACCTGGCCAGCGCCGCCGGTCGTCGCTGGGATTCCACCGGCTATGGCTGCTACGGCGCCACCAAAGAGGCCATCCGCCAGCTGACGCGGGCCGCAGCCTGTGAATGGGCCGAGGACGGGATTCGTACCAACGCGATCCTGCCCCTGGCCGAATCCGAAGGCCTCAAGGGCTGGGCGGCCGCCCGTCCGGAAGAGGCGAAGGCCTATTTCAACACCATTCCCATGCGCCGGGTCGGCGAATGCGAGGGCGATATCGGCCGCTTCGTCGTCACCTTGTGCACCGACGACTGCCGCTACGTCAACGGCCAGAGCATCGCTCTGGATGGCGGCCAGGCCTTCCTGGGGTAAGTGGATCGCTTGGTGTCGATCATTTCTGGAACAAGAAATGGGGAGCGGAGACGCTCCCCATTTTCATACTGCGCACGGCATGGGCGCAGTCCTGCGGGTGCAGGTCCCGCAAGATGTGGATTGGTGAGCTTTCAGTAGCGCGGTGCCACCGACAGTTTCAGGGTGCCCGTGTCGTCAGGTTTTACGGCCTCCGGCTCAGGGCAGGCTGCGCTGCTTCAGCCCCTGCATGATCCGCCTCGCCAGCGCTGGATAGTCACCGTCGAAGTGATGGCTGCCGGTGGTGCGGACGAGCTCGACGTCCTTGCCGATCTGCGTGCACGCGGACTCGTCGTCGTCCTCGCCATAAAAGCACTGCAGCCGCTGTGGGTCGATGCGCCGGACTTCGGGTAGCGTGGGTAGCGCATCGCTGCGGTGCTGCTTCAGCCAGCCGGCGACGGTGACCTCAAAGTCTGCCGTGGCAGCAAAGGCGAGCAGGGAAATCTGTACCACCGCTTCGCGGTCGCTGGGAGCAAGGCGATTGTAGAGCGCGGGCAGCACGTCGGCGCCGAAGGAGTAGCCGATCAATACGACCTTGCGCGCGCCCCACTTTTGGCGATAAGCCTCGATGATACGGCCCAGGTCCCGCGCGCATTGCTCCGGATCTCGACGTTTCCAGAAGTAGCGCAAGACGTCTACACCGACGACTGGCAGGCCACTTTGCTGGAGGATGGCGGCGAGCTGCTTGTCCAGGTCGCGCCAGCCGCCGTCGCCCGAGTACAGAATGGCGACAGTGTCGCCAGCATCGGCAACGGGGAGTTCGACCAGGGGCAAGTCGGCGAGGGGCAGCTCGGTGAGGGCCAGGTCGGTCGGGGTGGAGTCGGCTCCGGTCGCGCCGTCCCCGGCCACCTTGCCAGCCTGTAGTGCATGTTGGTTAAGACCGTTCAGCAGCGCTACAGGGGGCGCGGCCCGTGGCTCATCGGTCAGGCGGATTTCGGCGCGCCCATGGGCGAACGCCGTGGCCCGCAGGCGCACCTCCGCGGTGGCCGCGGTGCTGAGCAGAATGTCCACGCCGTAGGGCAGCGGTCCTGCGGGTAGCGCATAGGTGGGCATGCTGTTGCGGTTGCTTGCTTGCAGCTCGCTGCACAGGGGCTTGCGGCCGGGCAGCGCGGGCTCGGGATCGACTGCCAGCACGCGCGCGATCGTGGCGGTAGACGCCTGGCCGGCGACGCCGAGCGCCATCGTCGCACCGGCCTGCATGCCGGCCAGGACCGGGAAGTGGTAGGCCTGTGCGTTCGCGTCGCGCTGGATCTGGTGACTGACGGCTTCCACTTCGCCGATGAGGGTGACGCAGGAGCTCGTGCTTGTCGCCATATGGCGCAGTGTCGACGGCAGATCGACGCCGATGACGATTTGCCCATGCCCGGCCAGTGTCCTGGCCAGGCCACGTTCGGTTTCACCCCAGCCACCCATGCCCGAGAACAGCACGACCGCGCCTGCTGGGGCGCTGTGGGGCAACACGATTTCGGGGCTGCCGATCATCGGCTGAGCCGGTAACGTGAGGGCGGCGCTGGCGGTGGCGCTGCACAGCAGGCTGGCCACGATCAGGGCGTGTTGGATCAGCGGGCTCTGTGGCCTGCTCATCGTTCGTTCGTTCGCTTGCAGGATGTGTTTGCTCATCGTCCGATGACGCCCTTCAGCCCGCCGCTGATCAGTATGGTGGTGTCGGTCAGGGCCAGCATCGGATTGATGCCGCCGCTGACGGCCAGGTAGCGGGGCTGCCAGTCGGGGCGAAACTTGGCCTTGAATGCGCGCAGACCGGAGAAATTATAGTAGCGCTCGCCATGTTCGAACACCGCGCGCCCCACGCGATGCCACACCGGTGCCGCGCCGCTCGCCGACAGGCCGGACAGCGGCGCCATGCCCAGGTTGAATCGGCTATAGCCCGCGTCCCTGAAGTGCAGCATCAGGTGGGTGAACAGGACTTCCATGACCCCATTGGGCGCATCCGGCACGAAGCGCATCAGGTCGATGCTGGCCTCGTCCTGAAGCCCGGTCAGCAGCAGATTGGAAAAGGCGATGATGCGATCGTCCTGACGCAGC
This sequence comes from Thauera sp., assembly GCA_035433105.1. Taxonomy (GTDB): domain Bacteria; phylum Pseudomonadota; class Gammaproteobacteria; order Burkholderiales; family Rhodocyclaceae; genus Thauera. The sequence continues at coordinate 38,465 of DAORUJ010000011.1, read as the reverse complement.
ACCGCGACCGGCTGGCCGCGCAGATAGTCGGGATCGAAGGCACCGAGCGAAAAGCGCTTTTCGCGCACCTTGTGGTGGGCCAGCCAGGCCGCCGAGACGGCGCTCAGCGCTGCGATTGCGTGCTCGGCCTCTGCGGGCGAGAGAATCGAGAACACCATACGCTCGCGCTCCGCACGGTTGAGCGCCTGCCGCAGGCCGGCCCTTCGCCCGCCCTTGATGTCGAAGTCGGCAAGGGCGACACCCGCTTCCTCACCCATCTTGAAGGCCATCAGCCCGGCGTCGGCATACAGCGCCAGCGAATCTGCGCCCACCTGATAGAAGACCGCGCGGCCGCCCGCCTGGCTGGCCAGTTCGCAGAAACGCCAGACGAGCTCAGGCCAGCAGTCGCGTGGACCGACCGGATCGGACAGTGCTACCCAAGAGCGCCCCTGGCGGCCGTACATGATGAAGGCTCGCCCGTCATCGGAGAACAGCAGGCGTTTGTCGCCCATCCCCACCAGGCAGGCTTCGGTGCGCGGTTGGGCGGCAACGATCTGCAGGGCGCGGTCGAGTTCCGTTCGCGTGGGCAGGGCGCTGCTGGCCGCGAAGGGCCGCAGCAGCAACCAGCCGGCGCCGAAGCCCGCAGTCAGCACGATGCCCATCATTGCACGCAGGCTGCGTGGGGCTTCGCCCGAGAGTTCGAACTGCCACCACAGTTCGTGCGAGTAAGCGACCTCCTGGTAGACAAAGAAGAACACGGCGGCGGCGGTCACGAGCAGGGTGCCCATCGTCAGCAGCCAGCCCGGTGACAGCGCCTGGTGCATGAGGGAAGCCGGGCGGGTGAATTCGCGGCGTGCGGTGATCAAGGCCAGCAGCAAGGTACCCAGCAAGAGGGTTTCGCCCAGGGCAATGCCCTTGGCCATCGACAGCACCATCGACAGCGGGACCAGCACCATCGCCATCCACCATGCGCCGTCGAGCCGGAACACCAGCCCGCGCGCCACCAGCAGCAGTACCACGCCCAGTACGCTGCCCAGGAAGTGCGCGCCTTCCACCACCGGCAGCGGCATCAAGCCGTCGAGCAGCCCGAGCGATTCCTCGCCAACAGGGGTCACACCGGAGAGGATCAGGGTCGCACTCAGGACCAGGGTGAAGGCGCCGATGATGGGTGGAGCCATGCGTGTCGCGGCGCGCCGTGCCAGGGTGGCAAGCGGGCTGCTTGCCACGCGGCGCATTTCCAGCGCGGACACGAGCAACACCGCCAGCACCAGCGGCACGAGGTGGTAGATCACCCGGTACAGCACGAGGGCGCCAAGCACGGCGTCGATACCCACCTGATCGCCGAGTCCGGCGACGATGACCGTCTCGAACACGCCCAGGCCGGCGGGAACGTGGCTCAGCACACCAAGGCCGACGGCAACGGCATAGAGCGCGATGACGGCGGGCAGGCCGACGCTGTTTGCCGGCAGCAGTACCCACAGCACCGCAGCCGATGCGCTGACATCGACTGCGGTGGCGAGGAACTGGCGCAGCATCAGGCGGCGAGAGGGCAGAAGCCATTCGCGCGCAAACAGTCGAACGCTACGCCCGTCTCCCGCAGCCAGGACCAGTGCGGCCAGACTGAGCACCAGCGTCGCACCGATCCACTCGATGCTGGTCGGTGGCAGTGGCAGATGCGCAAACTCGCCCGCGGCCGCGAGCATCCCCAGGCCAGCCACACCGGCGAGCCCAAGGCCGAAGGACACCGTGACGAAGGCGACGATGCCGCCGATCTCCTCGGGCTCGATGCCTTGCGAGGTGTAGAAGCGGTAGCGGATGGCCCCCGCTGTGAGTGCGCCGAAGCCGACCGTGTTGCCCACTGCGTAGGCGGAGAAGGAGGTCAGGGCGACGATGGGTAGTGGCAGCTGGCGGCCGACGAAGGCGAGCGCGCCCAGGTCGTAGACGGTCAGCGCGGCGAAGCTGAGCGCGGTCAGGGCCAGCGCTGCGAGCAGGGTCGTGGCAGGGACGCTGGCAATGGCGGCCTGCAGGTTTTCGTAGGAGACGTCCGCTGCCAGGCGGCGCACGGCGAACCAGGCGAGCGCCAGCAGCAGCACGGTGACGGCCGGCACAACGAGGCGGCGCAGGATGCGCTCCGGTTCGGGGCCTGGCTTGGGTGTCTCGGCGCCGTTTGCAGGCTTCGTCATGCTGCCAGGCTCCACGCCATGTTTGATACTCTCTTCGTGTGTTCGGCGTGTCGGATTGAATTTGCAGCCGGGCCAGCGTGAGCCAAGCGTAGCGATGCGAGACTTAAGGCCGGCTTAATGCCTCGTCGATTAAGGCGGATGCCGAGCAAGTGCAGATGCCTCAGGCGGGAAGTCGAATTCATCGTGATCAACTGTAAAGTCGCCCCCAAGCGCGGCTCGGTTTTGCCGCACACGCGCTGAAGCAGGAGGCTTCAGATAAAGAAGCAATGCACATTGACAAGCAAGGAACCCAGAATGACTTATGCACTGACAGGCCTCGAAGACAAAGTCGCCGTCGTCACCGGGGCGGGGAGAATGCGCAGTATCGGGCGCTCGATCGCGTTGGAACTGGCAAAAGCCGGTTGCGACCTGGTCATTACCGGCAGCGGTCGCTCACCGGTTTCATTTCCAGACGACGAAAAGAATGCAGGGTGGCGGGACATCGAGTCCGTCGCGGAGGAAGTCCGTGCCCTGGGCAGGCGCGCATTGCCGATGGTCAGCAACGTGGCTGACCTGGATTCGGTCAAGGCGCTGGCTGAGAAGGTCATGGAGGAATTCGGCCGGGTGGATTTCGTCATCAACAATGCCGGCGCGGCGCGGGCGGGTGACCGTGCGCCGGTGGTGGATGTCGATCCTGCTGCCTGGCGCAATGTCATCGATGTCAATCTGAATGGCAGCTTCTACATGAGCCAGGTTTTCGGCCAGAAGCTCATCGAGCAGGCCCAGGGCGGGGCGATCGTCAATATTTCGTCGGTGGGCGGGAAGCTGATGGCGCCCACCACCGCCGCCTATGCGGCCAGCAAGGCCGGGCTGCATGCCTTGACTGCGGCCATGGCGGGTGAGGTGGGGCGATATGGCATCCGCGTCAACGCGATTTGCCCGGGTATCGTCTCCACGTCCCGGCTGGATGACCTGTCGCCCGCCCAGTGGGACGCGATCATCGATACCTATGTGCCTTTGAAACGTGCGGGCGCACCTGCGGAAATCGGCAGCATGGTCGTCTATCTTTGCAGCAAACAGGGTGAGTGGATCAGCGGCCAGTTCTACAGTGTCGATGGCGGTCAGGTGGCCGGACGGTAGGGGTATCCGCGTGGGATGGAGCCGCATCGTCCGGGGGCTGGCAATCGAATTGCAGCCTGAGTTTGGGCATGCTTTCAACGCCGGCACGCGGCGCCGAGATCAAGCGCCGGTTCGTGGATCGAGGTGGTGACGTCGAGCAGTCCGAGCACGGTGTGAAAAAGCGTGTCGTGTGAAGTCGGTTGCTGTGCCTCTTTGTCCAGGCAGGCAAGATCGAGTCGGTTGCGCGCGGCGAAGCCGGGGGAAAACCACATCACCATCGGCACCCGTGTCTGCTCTGAAGGGGCGATCGAGTACGGCAGACCGTGCAGATAGAGTCCGTTCTCGCCGAGTGATTCGCCGTGGTCGGATACATACACCAGGGCGGAGTCGTACTTGTCCTCGACGTCCTTGAGCAGGTCGATGGTGCGGGCCAGGACGTGATCGGTGTAGAGCAGGGCATTGTCGTAGCTGTTGACAATCTGCTCACGGTTGCACTGCGACAGATCGTCGTCGTCACAGGTCGGGGTGAAGCGGCGGAAGGCCTCCGGATAGCGGCGGAAATACGATGGACCGTGGTTGCCGAGCTGGTGCAGCACCAGCACCAGGTTGCCTTGGGCATCGCGCAGCAGACTGCGGGTGCTGTCGACCAGGGCTTCGTCGAAGCAGTGATTGTCTGGACAGAGTGCGGGAAACGCCGCCGGGTCGGGGCGCATCGTCTCCAGCCCGGTGCATACGCCCTTGCAGCCCGACTGGTTGTCGTTCCACACCACTCGCAAGCCCGCATGCTGCAGCACGTTCAGCAGCGACTCGCTGGCGTGGATGGCATCCTCGTCATAGTGACGGCGCCCTTGCACGGAGAACATGCAGGGCAGCGAGACCTCGGTGTTGGTGCCGCAGCTGCTGACGTCGGGGAAGTTGATCACGTCGCGACGGGCGAGTTTGGGGGTCGTGTCATGCGCGGCGCGGGCGGCGGCGGGCTGGTTCAGGCCCCAGTTTGCCGCGCGCGCCGTCTCTCCAATGGTGATGACGAAGAGCAGCGGTTTGTGCGCGATCTGCCAGCTTGCACCGAGGTGGGCGTCGGTGCCGATCGGGCGACGTGGGGTATTGGCAGCGGCGACATCACGGGTCATCACGCGGCCGAGTGACCACGCCGCTGCCGTGGGCGTGATCAGGTAGCGGATTTCCTTGTGCTGGCGCATCTCGCCCGAGAAGTCCTTGAACACGCTGCCAAGCGCTGCCAGCGCGACGACGAGGGCCAGTGCCATTGATGTCGCACGCACGATCAGCGCGCGGGCCGTCCGCCGGCGGCGCAACTGCACGCGCTGCAGCACGAACAAGGGTGGCAGCGCCAGGGCGAGCAGGTATGCGAACATCCCCGGGGTGAGCAGTTCGCGCGCTTCGGCGATGTCGGTCCGAACGACGTTGCGCAGCATGTCGGGGTCGAAGTAGACCCCGAACTGCCTGGCATAGTAGCTGGCGATGGCGGCGACGAGGATCAGCACGCCCAGCAGGGGCTTGGTGGTCCAGCGGTTGAGCAATGGCGCGAGCAGACCGAAGTTCAGCGCCGTGAGCGCAATCCCGACTGCAAGGACATAGACAAGCGTCCCCTCCTCGGTGCCGCGGCCCGCGAGCAGTGCGCGCCAGAATGGCGCATTGCAGGCGAGGGTGAAGTACAGGCTCAAACCGAGTAACAAGGATTCGGTCGAGATTTCCGGGCGCCAGTTCGCCCATGCGCGCAGTGTGCTTGCGCGTCGGATTGCGTGCGTGCGTCGGGCTGCGCGCCAGGTGCTTGCCGTCGAGCCGGGACGGGGTGACAGCTTGTGTTCGGACATGATCGCGCGCAGCCAAGGTCTATAACCCACGCAATCTAGGCGGCAGCGTGTGAGAAAATCGTGAAATTGGGCAAGTCTGCGCGTGCAGGTCAGCGCACAATGCGCCTCTTCGTGTGCTCAGGCATTGCAGATTGGCGATCGCAGAGAGGCGGAAGCGGGCGCCAACTTCGCCTGGCAGCCTTCAAGGTTCAGACTGTCGCCTTTCAGTCCATTCAAGTGATTTGCCCGACCCATTTCCCGGAGCCTGGGATGCGCCTCCTGCTTGTTGAAGACGATCCGATGATCGGTGCCGGCGTTCAGCGCGCCCTGCGCGACGAGGGCTACACCGTCGACTGGGTGCGCGATGGCGTTGCGGCAGAGCTGGCCATTGCCGCCAACCCCTATTCCGTGCTGCTGCTCGATCTGGGTCTGCCGCGCCGTGACGGCATCAGCTTGCTGGAGCGCTTGCGCAGCGCTGGCCACGCCATCCCGGTGCTGGTCATGACCGCACGCGATGCCGTGGCCGACCGCATTCGCGGCCTTGATGCCGGTGCCGACGACTACCTCGTCAAGCCTTTCGATCTCGACGAACTCAGCGCCCGTGTGCGTGCCCTGCAGCGCCGCCAGCGCGGCACGGCATCACCGCTGATCACCATCGGCGGCCTGCAGATCGATCCGGCGAGCCACCAGGTGACGCTCGATGCCACCCCGGTACGGCTGGCCGCACGTGAATTCGCCTTGCTGTGCGCCTTGGCGGAGCAGCCCGGCAAGCCGCTGTCCCGCACCCAGCTCGAGGAACGTCTGTATGGCTGGGACCAGGAGGTGGAAAGCAACGCCATCGAAGTCCATATCCATGCGCTGCGGCGCAAGCTGGGCGCCGAGTGGATACGCAACCTGCGCGGCGTAGGCTATTACGTCCCGCCCCAAACCTGAGTCTGCAATGGGTTCCCTGCGTCGCACCCTGCTGTTGTCCCTGCTCGGCGCCCTGACGGCGGTTTTTCTTGCCGCCGGGGTGGCCACCTTCATGACGGCCAGGGCCGAGATCGATGATCTGATGGACTACCAGCTGCGCCAGCTCGCGCTGTCACTGCGCGATCCGTTGTTCGGCCGCTCTGCGACGCCGCCTGCGGCACCGGAGGAGTCACTCGATTTCGTCATTCAGATCTGGGACAACACGGGCGTGCAGCTCTACCTGTCGCGGCCTCACAGCGTGCTGCCCGCGCTGGCCCAACTGGGCTACAGCATGATGAAGACGCCGGAGGGCGATTGGCGCACCTTCGCCGTTCCGCTCCTCGACCGGGTGGTTCAGGTGGCGCAGCCGATGGCGGTGCGCAACCGTATGGCGGCGGATGCCGCGCTGCGCACGCTGCTGCCGCTGCTGGCCGCGATCCCGCTGTTCGCGGTGCTGATCTGGTATCTCGTCGGGCGCGGGCTGCGGCCGCTCGAGCGGCTTGCCCGCGACGTCGCATCGCGCCGGCCCGACGCCCTGCAGCCCTTGCTGGCCGAGCGCGTGCCCCAGGAAGCCCAGCCGATCGTCCATGCCCTCAACCAGTTGCTCGAGCGTCTCGACAAGACGCTCAGTGCGCAGCGTGCCTTCGTTGCCGATGCCGCGCACGAGCTGCGCACGCCGCTTGCCGCGCTGCAGATTCAGCTGCAGCTGTGCGAGCGGGCGAGCGACGAGCAGGCACGGGCCGCGGCGCTGGCCGAACTGCGTGTCGGGCTGCAGCGCGCCACGCACATGGTGCAGCAGTTGCTGACGCTGGCGCGGCAGGAGCCCGGGGCGGAAAGCTCGCCACCGCAGGCGTCGGCCAGGCTGGCCGACATCGCCCGCCAGGCCCTGGCCGATCATGCCCAGCTGGCCGACGCGCGCCGAATCGACCTGGGCGCGACACAGCTCGACGACGAGCTGCTGGTGCATGGCGACAGGGCTGCGCTGCACACGCTTGCCAGCAACCTGGTTGACAACGCGATCCACTACACCCCAGAGGGTGGCCAGATTGACGTCAGTGTGCTCCGTGAAGGCGAGGGCGGACAGACCCGCCACTGGCTGTCGATTTGCGACAGCGGGCCGGGGATTCCGCCCGACGAGCGAGAACGTGTGCTCGACCGCTTCTACCGCCGGCCGGACCAGTCCGAGCCTGGCACCGGGCTTGGACTGGCCATCGTACGCAGCATCGCCGAACGCCACGGGGCGACGCTGGTCCTGGATGCCTCGCCGCTGGGTGGGCTGCGCGTGGCGGTGGGTTTCCCGCCGCCGACTCGTGAGCCGAAAACCTGATGGGCTCCGCTGCATGAGATCCAACATGTCTTAAGCCTGCTTTAAGTCGACGTCTTTTAGTGTGCAGGCATCGCGGGCGTTCTTGCCCGCTCCTGCACAGGAGGCAGACATGCAAGCCAACGCCCTCAAGCTCGGCATTCTTGCCGCAGCGATCACTGGAATCACCCTCGGCGCCTCGGGCGAAAGCTACTTTGCCCGCTCGGCACACGCCCAATCGGCGGCGCCAATGGTCGCCCTTGCCGCCGCACCGACGATCGCCCTGCCGGATTTCCGCAACATCGTCGAAAAATATGGCCCTGCGGTGGTCAACATCAGCGTGGAAGGCACGGTCAAGACGGCGGCTGCGGCACAAGGGCCGTTCGCGCAGATCGACCCGGATGATCCCTTTTCCGACTTCCTGCGTCGCTTCGGGCCGCAGTTTCAGGTGCCGCCTGGTGAGCAGATGAAACGTGGATTGGGCTCGGGCTTCATCGTCAGCCCGGACGGCATCATTCTGACCAATGCGCATGTCGTCGAAGGGGCTGACCAGGTTAGCGTCAAGCTTACCGACAAGCGCGAATTCAAGGCCACCGTGTTGGGCGTCGACAAGCCGACCGATATCGCGGTGCTCAAAATTGAGGCAAAGGATCTGCCCACCGTGCCGCTCGGCGATCCGGCGCAGACCCAGGTGGGTGACTGGGTGCTCGCCATCGGCTCGCCCTTTGGTTTCGAGAACAGTGTCACCGCCGGAATCGTGTCGGCCAAGTCGCGCTCCCTGCCCGATGAGGGCTATGTTCCCTTCATCCAGACTGACGTCGCCATCAATCCGGGCAACTCGGGCGGGCCGCTGCTCAATATGAAAGGCGAGGTCGTCGGCATCAATTCGCAGATTTTCAGCCGCTCGGGTGGCTACCAGGGTTTGTCCTTTGCCATTCCGATCAACGTCGCCGCCCAGGTCAAGGACCAGTTGCTGAAGCACGGCAAGGTGACGCGCGGCCGGCTGGGTGTGGTCATTCAGGAGGTCAATCAGGCGCTGGCGGAGTCCTTCGGTCTCGACCGTGCGCAAGGCGCGCTGGTGAGCCGGGTGGAAGAGGGAAGCCCGGCCGCTGCCGCGGGTCTGGAAGTGGGCGACGTGATCCTGAAGCTCAACGGTCAGCCGGTCAGCGCTTCGGCCGAGTTGCCGGCGAAGGTGGCGGCGATTTCCCCCGGGACCAAGGCCAGGCTGGACGTCTGGCACAAGGGCGAACTACGCACGCTTGAGGCCACCGTCGGCGAGCTGCCCCAGGCGCAAGGGCTTGCGGACAGCAAGGTTTCACCCGATAAGGGGCGGCTCGGCGTGGCCGTGCGTCCGCTCGATCCCAAGGAGCAGCAGGAGGCCGAAACCCAGGGGCTGCTCGTGCTGGACGCGAGCGGTCCCGCTGCCCACGCGGGCATCCGCGCCGGCGACGTGATTCTGTCGGTCAATGGCAAACCGGTGGTCAGCGTGGATGCGCTGCACAAGCTGATCGATGCGGCCAGCAAACATGTCGCCTTGCTGATCCAGCGTAACGAAGCGCGGATTTTCGTGCCGATCGAACTCGGCTGAATCCTCAGGCCCACGCGCCATCCGGGCCGCCGCGGATGCGCCCCAGGGGTGCCTCGCGTGCGCTCATTCGTGGATCAGCTGCAGACCATTGCGAGGACAAAAAAATGAACGCCAGACACCGTATTCCGCCGCGCGCGATCAAGCGCTTCCTCCAGCTCGCCGCCGCCAGTATGGCGATCGGCCTGGGCGCCAGTCCGGCACTTGCCGAAACGGATGAGGTGCGTGCCGCGACCTACCGCGGTGAGAATCAAGCCTCCGCGCAGGCGCGGGAGGAGGTGAGCCGCCTCTATCTCCATTCGATCGCGCTGCACGAGGACGTGCCCCAGTACGCACCGCAGGGCAAATCCGTCCGCCTGCGAATCCTTGATGCGAGCGGGCGGAACGTAACCCAGCTCACGCTGGACGGCGAAGCGACAGTCGGCCCGCTCTCACATGGCAGCTATACCGTGCTGTTGAGTCGCAACGGGATGACCGAGGTGCAGCGTGTCCGCTTTGGTCACGATACGCTGCCCTATCTCCGCTTTACTGCGGAAGCATGAGGCGGTGCCAGCAACATGCTCCAGCGCGAGGTGAAAGCCTCGCTTACTTCTTGTCGGGCGACATCATCGCCTTGAGCTGGGCGAACGGGGAGTGTGTTGCGACTGTGCCGACATCGGTCACGATGCTGGTCCCTGCCTGAGCTTCCAGTTGGCGCTGGTGCTCGTTGTCGTGGCAATAGATGCAGAGCAGTTCCCAGTTGCTGCCGTCGGACGGGTTGTTGTCGTGATTGTGGTCGCGGTGATGGACCGTGAGTTCGCGCAGGTTGGCGAGGGTGAACTCGCGCGTGCAGCGCCCGCACACCCAGGGGTAAATCTTGAGTGCGCGCTCACGGTAGCCATCGCTGCGGGTGTCCGCCGCCTTGCGTGCCTGGGCAACGATGCCGTCGAGTTTGCTGTGGTCGATCTGCTTCATGCTGAAATCTCTTTGGTCCAAGAGCGGGCGTTATGGGCGGAATCGAGAGCACGACGCCCTCCGGTTTTCTCCGTCCCGCATTATGTGCACGCTTTTGCGTGATAGACCATTGCGCGAACCGCATCAGACATATTGAGAGCGCCCGCGAACCTGTCTCTAGCGTCCGCGTGTAGAGTGGCTAGACTATCTACGGAATTGCATGAAATCATGCGTAGGGCAGCACTGATACTCATCACAACTTGGTCCGCACTTTTGCTTTCGTCAAGCGCGCAGGGGCAAGTCTACAAATGCAGGGTCGACGGGGTAACGGTATTCACAGACCAGCCGTGTGCGGTTGGGGCGAAACCTCTGGACGTCAGACCCGCCCGAGGGAGTGGGGTGCCAAACGCTGCGGCGCCTTTGCCGGATGCGGAGTCATCGCCCGTGCCTGCCGTTCGTTCGGCACGGGCTGACCAGGGAGAGGTCGCCATCAGGCGCCGGCAGCTGACCAACGAGATCGAGTTCAAAGAACGTCACATCGAGTCGGTACGTAACGAAATGAACGCCGAGCTCGAATTTTTGCGGGCCAAGAAAAGTCGTGCCAGCAATAACCTTGCTGGTGCGACTTGGGAGCAGAGCATCAGCTACGAGATGAGTGCGGTAGTCTCGACTTACGACATGAGAATCAGTCGCCTTCGGGATGATGTGGCTCGCTTGCATGCAGAGCGCGATCGCCTTGGTCAGTGAGTGACGGTAGACGGGAACGTTGTCAGTGCTGGGCAGCGTGTGCCGTTTTAGCGAGCTTGCGAAATAGAAAAGGGCTGTGGATATTTATCCACAGCCCTTGATGTACTTGGGGCGACATACCGGGATCGAACCGGTGACAACTGGAGCCACAATCCAGTGCTCTACCAACTGAGCTAATGCCGCCACTGTCGGGCCCCGGCAAAACCAAAGCCCTGAAAAACTACCCTGTCCTGGCCTGCCCGGCAGGGATCGAACCTGCAACCCCCAGCTTAGAAGGCTGGTGCTCTATCCAATTGAGCTACGGGCAGATTCCCGCGGGCTTTCGGGGTGTGAGCTGGTCGGGGTGGAGGGATTCGAACCCCCGACATCTTGCTCCCAAAGCAAGCGCGCTACCGGACTGCGCTACACCCCGAGAGCCGCGAACTATACAGACCTCCCTTGCTTGCGTCAAACACCTTTTTCGCCTTTTGCTTCTTTTGCCGGGTGAACACCGGCAAACCGCATTCACAGGCGCTTTCAGGCCTGTCTGGCACGCTGCCAGGCACGCAGCACGCGAAGCAGGTTGAAGAGAAGCCAGCCGAACTCGACCACCATCAGCAGTCCTGCCACACGGGCGAACGCGCTCACGAACACGGCGAGCATCAGCGTGATCAGCACCACGATGTGGAGCCGCAGTTGCTGACGGACCGGCGCGTCGGGCAGCAGCTTTTTCATGTTCGGTGCGCGAACCCCGGCTTGCGTCAGATGGAGCCACGCCAGAAAGGGAACGATCTTGTACAGCATCGAACTGATTGCGCCGCCAAAGCCACCATGCAGGATCAGCACGCCGGCGAGCACGGTCCAGTACTCGGCGTCGTGAACGAGGTTAACGGTTAGTGCGACGAGCCCAGCGATCATGGCCAGCATGGCAGCGCGAAATGCGCGGAATGTGGCGTCGGGCGTGCTGCGGCGGGTGCGCGACTGCAGGTGCAGGGTGAGTAGTGCGAAGGCGGCAAATACGATGGCCAGTGCGATGCCCAGTGCGATGCTGGTGGCGCCCATGTCGAGCGACCGTGCCACGGACCACAGCACCAGCCCGGCCAGCACGCCGGGTGCCCACCAGGTGGTGAACCGTGCGGGATAGCCCGGGGTAATCTGAAACATGGGCACCACCACCCAGCTGGTGGCGGCCAGCAACGTGCCGCCCCAGCCCAGCCAGCCCCAGGCCGCGTGCATGTCGACGAAGGTGGGCAGCGGCAGCGGCAGCGCCCACCCGCGTCCCACCGCGAGAGCCAGGCCGAGGCCGAGTACGGCGGTCACACCCAGGCTGATCAGCGCCAGGCGCAGGTCGCGCGGTGCATGGCTATTGGTCTTGAGCGAGGGGGAGCGGACGAGGCTGATCAGCCCTGCGATCAGGAACACGACGATGCCGCCGATCAGCAGCACTGCACCGCCGACGATTGCGTTCGGGCTGCCGAAGACAAAGCCGCCGGTGAGCCCCGCGGCGCCAAGCGTCAGCAAGGCGTGGCTGCTGCCTGCGATGCCAAGTGGGGCGGGAAAGCGCGCGCCGGCGACGACCGGGAGAATCTGCTGCAAGGCCCCAACCATCACCTGCAGCATGAAACCGGCCGCGAACAGATGGACGATGGCCAGCGCGCCCGGCGTCCACCGTGAGCTCAATACTTCGTCTCCAAACAGCAGTACCAGTCCGGCGCAGATGCCGAACAAGGGCGCGGTGAGGAAAAAACGCAGGGGTGCCGAGAGCGGCGGGGTGTCTTCGTAGGCGAGCCCAGGGTTCGCCTTCGCCTTGGTCATGGCCTGCCGATCAGAATTGCCACGCTGCCATCGTCGCGGAAGCTGACGTCGTGACGATAGCCGTCACGGTCGAGCATTCGCAGCAAGGGATGTGGCATGCGGTCGAGCAGCAAGGTGAACTGCCCACCGCTCTCCATGTTGGCGAGTGCTTCCATGGCGCGCTCGAAGGGCTCGGGCGGCTCCAGGCCGCGGGCGTCGACAACCGGCATGTTCATAGTGCGTGCTCCGCAGCAAGCGCCTGCGACAGGTGGGCGCAGAGTTCATCCTTTACATCGGCGAGGCGGGCGTCGCACATCGGGTACAGGATGTTCTCCTCCTTCATGTTGTGCTGCTGCATCATGATCAGCAGGGTTTCCGCTTCGCCGGCGTAGTCTTCGCTGTCCTGCACGCGCAGCGCTTCCCGCAGGCGGTCGAGCGCGGCGCGCATGTCGATGTGTTCGCCACGCATGACCTGAGTCGGCCCCTGGGTCATTCCGGTGGCGGCCTCGAAAGCAGGAAAGAGCTGTTGCTCTTCGGCATCGAAATGTGCGGTCAGTGCGTCGGCGAATGCGCTCAGCGCCGCGGCGGCGCCTGTCCAGTCACCCTTGGCAGCGAGGGTTTCGGCGCGGGCGAAGTCGTGGTCGCACGCGCGATGGTCATGGGTCATCAGTTCGGCAATCGTGCTCATGTCGTGCTCCGGTGTGGATGGATGGCATTTTCCGCAGCGGCCAGCGTATGGCATTGATACGAGTCAAGTTGACGCATGGGCTTGCAGACCGCGCCGAATTTGGGAAATAGGGTGCTGCAGGTGCACAATCTAGGCTTTGATTCATCTGGAGGCGGCATGTCGCGCGCGGCCCCGCCGGGTGCCTGGAGCCGGATCTTCCTGCCCTTTGCGCTTGGCTACTACCTGTCATACCTGTTGCGCACGGTGAATGCGGTGATCTCGCCGGCGCTGACCGGCGAGCTTGGCTTGTCGGCGGCGCAGTTGGGCCTGCTGACCAGCATGTATTTCTTTGCCTTCGGGCTGGCGCAGCTTCCCGTTGGTATCGCGCTCGATCGCTATGGTCCGCGTCGGGTCGAGAGCGCATTGCTGCTGGTGACCGCGCTCGGTGCGGTGCTGTTTGCGCTGGGCGATTCGATGGTCGGCCTGGGTTTGGCGCGCGCGCTGATCGGGCTGGGTGTTTCAGCCTGCCTGATGGGGGCGTTGAAAGGCTTGGCACTGTGGTATCCGCCCGAGCGGCAGAGCTCGATGACTGGCTTCATCATGGCCTGCGGGGCGATGGGGGCGCTGACCGCCAGCGCGCCGGTCGAGGCCATGATGCCCTTGCTGGGCTGGCGCGGCGTGTTCTGGGGCATTGCGGTGGTGGCGCTGGTGGCGTCGGCCACCCTGCTGCGCAGTTTGCCGCGAGAGGCGCCCACGGCCGGGTCCGGCGACCTGGCGGGGGTGTTAAAGAGCGTGGCGGGCATTTTCGTGGCACCCGCCTTTCTCCGCTTTGCCGGCACCTCGCTGTTTTTCGTTGGTGGCTTCATGGCACTGCAGAGCCTGTGGGCCGTGCCCTGGCTGATGGAGGTCGAGGGTCTGGACCTGGCGGCGGCGGCCCGCATGTTGCTGTGGCTCAACCTGGGCATGCTGCTCGGGCAGCTGTCGATCGGCGTGTTCGGCGTGCGTCTGGCGCGGCGGGGCGTGCAGCCCCTGCGCCTGCTGCACGTCGGCTACGCAGGATTGTTGCTGGTGCAGGCTGCGATTCTGTTCGGTGTCGGCCCTGTTGCGCCAAAGTGGCTTCTGCTCGGGGCGCTGTCGGCGGTCAATTCGCAGGCCTATCTGGCGACAGCCAACCATTTCCCGCGCGAGATGTTCGGCCGCGTCAGCACCTCGATCAATCTGATGGCCTTTGCGGGTGCCTTCCTGGTGCAGTGGGGCATCGGCCTGGTACTTGACGCGTTGCGTGCCAGCGGCTGGACGATGGCCGATTCGCTGCGCCTGGCTTTTGCAGCGTTGCTCGTGCTGCAGGTGATCAGTTTCCTGCCGCTGCTGTCACGGCAGAGGCCACCCGAGTCGGCGTAGTAGGCGTAGGGGGCGGGGAGGACGCGATTCTGTCAGGCCGCCTGGCCGCAGGCCACGCCCGACGACCAGGCCCACTGGAAGTTGTAGCCGCCGAGGTGGCCGGTGACGTCCATGACTTCGCCAATGAAATACAGGCCCGGGCAGGCGCGGGCCTCCATCGTGCGTGAGGACAGCGCGTTGGTGTCGACGCCGCCCAGGGTGACTTCGGCTTTTGCATAGCCCTGCGTACCCGAAGGCGCCAGTGGCCAGCCCGACAGCGTGGCGGCGATGGCGCGCAGCTCGGCATGACGGAACTCGTTCATTGGCTTGATCCAGTCGTGCAGCTCGCACCACGCCTGGGCGAAGCGGCGCGGCAGGCGTTCGGACAGCAGGTTGGCGAGCAGGGTGCGATCGCTGGAGTGCTCCAGCAGCCAGTGTTCGGCATCGACGCCGGGCAGCAGGTCGAGCGTGACCGGTTCCCAGTCCTCACTCTGATAGGCTTGAGCCTGCCAGTAGTTCGACACCTGCAGGATCGAAGGGCCGGACAGGCCGCGGTGGGTGATCAGTGCCGCTTCGCGGAACACCGGCCCACGACAGCGCGCCTCCACCTCCAGCGAGATTCCCGCCAGCGGTGCGAGGCGCGACAGGGTTTCGGGCGGCAGGGTCAGCGGTACCAGTGCCGGTCGTGGCGCGATGATGGGCAGGCCGAACTGCTCGGCCAGCTTGTAGCCCAGTGGGCTGGCGCCGATTTTTGGAATCGACAGCCCGCCGGTCGCGACCACCAGGCTATGGGCGGTGAAGCGGCCGATGCTGGTGTCGACGATGTAGCGCTCGGCGCCACCCTTGGCATCGTTTTCGGTGTGTGACACCTGCAGCACCGTGGCTGGCATTGCCCAATCTACGCCGACGTCATCGCATTCTGCCTGCAGCATGTCGATGATCTGTTGTGCGGAATCATCGCAGAAGAGTTGGCCCCAATCCCTTTCGTGAAAATTGATGCCGTGGTGCCGTACAAGCTCGATAAAATCCGCCGCCGTGTAGCGCGAAAGGGCCGATCGAACAAAGTGGGGGTTGCGGCTGAGGTAATGCTCCGCCGCCACACGGCGGTTGGTGAAGTTGCACCGACCGCCACCCGAGATACGAATCTTTTCGGCAAGCTTCCCAGCGTGGTCTACGAGCAGTACACGGCGTCCGCGCTGCCCGGCGATGGCCGCACACATCATGCCGGCCGCGCCGGCGCCGATGATGAGCACATCGTAGCTGCGGCCCGCTGGCGAGCGAGCGGCGGCAGGTTTTGCCATGTGAGTACCTGCGACAAGGAAAGCGGCGCAGAATACGCGCTGAGCCCGCTAGCGGCAATTGCCGCCAGCTGTCCCCGAGGCCCGTTTGCGGCCAGGCATTGGTGATGCAATGACCCAATCAGTAACTTCCGTTTGTTGGAGCGCTTTATGACCGATACCACCACCGGCCCGAACACGCCGACCCGAAAGCGGGGTCTGGTTCGTCCGGCGTTGTGGGTAACAGGGGTGGTGATTGTGACGGGTGTGGTCGGATTCTTCGTCCTGCCGCCGGTCGCCAAACACTACACCGTCAAGATTCTGGGGGAAACGATCGGGCGGCCGGTTTCGCTCGATGCCGTTGCCCTCAACCCCTTTTCGGTCACGGCCGAGCTGAGGGGCCTGAAGATTCTCTCGGCCGATGCTCAGTCTGAAGACTTTGCTTTCGATTCCTTGCGCGCCAACATCGAAGTGATCGAATCCCTGATGCAGCGCGGTGTCGTGGTGCACGAGTTGACGCTGACCGCGCCGCGCCTGAAGGTCGCGCTTGATGAGGGCGGGCGCCATAGCTGGAGCGATGTTGCCGAGCGCATCGAGGCGAGTGCGGCGCAGGCGCAGGATCCGGAGGCTCCCGCGGCGGACGGCACCGGGGCGCTGTTCTCGGTTGGCAACATTCGCGTCAGTGGCGGGCACATCAGTGTCGATGACAGACCGCGTGGGCTGCAGCATGAGCTGGCCGATCTAGAGCTGGGCGTGCCCTTCCTGTCGAACCTGCCGGTGAAGGTCGACGTTTTCGTCGAACCCACGCTGGCCGCGACGCTGGATGGCAATCCGTTGAAGATGAACGCGCGGCTCAAGCCGTTCGCCGACACGCAGGAAACCATCCTCGACGTCGTGCTCGACAAGTTCGACCTCGCCCCCTGGTTGGCCTATGCGCCTTTCAAGCCGGCGTTCCGTCTGCCATCGGCGCTGCTGACCACCAACCTCGAGTTGTCGTTCAATCAGCCCGTCGATGCGCCGCCGGTGCTGTCGCTGCGAGGGCCGCTCAAGCTCGAGCAGTTCCTGCTGCAGGACAAGGACGGTGCGCCAGTTGCAAGCATCCCCGAATTCGAACTCGAGTTCGCCGACGTCCAGCCCTTGATCGGCCGCTGGCATTTCACCCGCCTGCGCGTGGCACAGCCCGAAATCGATCTGCTGCGGCTGAAGGACGGAGGCTTCAACCTCACGCAACTGTTGCCGGCCAAAGCGGAAAAGGCCCCGGCGGGCAGGAGCAAGGATGCGAAGGCGGCTCGTGCGAAGGCCGCCGATCCGAGGTCTGCTGATCCGAAGGCTGTTGACTCGAAGGCCACGGGTGCGAATACCGATGCCACCGCAGCAGCGAAGACGCCCGCGGTGGAGCCAGACTTCCTGCTTGCCCATGCCCGTATCCGCGACGGCGTGCTGCGCTTCGAGGATCGCAGCCTGGCGCAGCCTTTCAAGGCGCGCATCGAGGCGATCAATCTCGACCTGCGCGATCTGGCGACCGTTTCCGAGTTGCCGGCAGAGATTCGCCTCGACTACACGACGGACGCAGGTGAAAAGTTCGTCCATGAGGATCGCTTGCGTCTGCAGCCCTTCGCCTACGAGGGCATGCTGAACTTCGAGTCCATCAACGGACCCCGTTACGCGCCCTACCTGGCGCTGGCGCTGCCGGGCGCAGAGTTGCGAGGCGGCACGCTGAGCGGCAACCTGCGTTATCGCATCGCAGAAGACGACAAGGGCGGGTCAAAAGTCGATCTGAGTGCCGATACCCTGGCGCTGCGCGGCTTTGCGCTGGCGTTGAAGGGGGCGAAGGACGCTGCGCTGAAGCTGCCCGAGCTCGACGTGCGCGATGCGGTCGTCGACCTCGGCGCTCAGCGCGTCAGGCTTGGCGAACTGGCATTGAAGGGCGCGAGTGTTTCAGCTGTGCGTTTCAAGGATGGCGGGATCGATCTGCTCGGTCTCGTCGGCCCGGCACCAAAGGCTGACAAATCGGGCGCTGCACCCTGGACCGTCGAGGTCGAAAAGCTCGCGTTGCAGGCCGCATCGGTGCGTGTCGAAGACCGCAGCGTGGGCCGGCCGGTGGTGCTGGCCGTCGACAATATTGGCCTTGAGGTCGATGGCTTCTCGACCGCAAAGGATACGCTCAGCCAGATCAAGCTTGATTCGCGCATCAACAAGACCGGCAAGCTTGGCGTGTCGGGCAGCCTGGGGCTGGAGCCGCTGAAAGCCGATTTGAAGCTCGACCTGCGCAACATCGATCTGCTGCCTGTTCAGCCCTATGTGCTGGAGCAGACCAAGATCGCGATCTCTCGTGGCAAGCTCAGCACGCAGGGACAGCTCAATGTTGGCAGTGGGCGCGGTGGCGCAGTGCTGGGTAGTTTTCGTGGCAATGTCGCCGTGGGCGATTTTGCTTCGATCGACAAGCTCAATGCCACGGACTTCGTGCGCTGGCGGACCTTGCGTGTGGACGGGATCAACGCGCGCCTCGAGCCTTTGTCGCTGGCCGTGCAGCGGGTTGCACTCGACGACTTCCGTACGCGCCTCATCCTCGACGAGCAAGGCCGTCTGAACCTGCGCGAGATCCAGGGCACGTCCGGTGACGAAAAGCCGGCGTCACGCTCGCAGGTTGGCGCGGATCCGTTTGCCGAGCCCTCTCTGGCCAATGCCCGGCCGCGCGAGATCGAGGGCCAGCGCACGGCCGATTTGCCGCCGCCAGGCGAGCCACTGCCCCCGATCAGCGTTGACCGCATCGAGGTCAAGCGCGGCAACATTGCCTACAGTGATCGCTTCATTCGTCCCAATTACAACGTCAACCTGACCGATATGGCGGGGACGCTCGTGGGCCTGTCGACCCGCCCGGACACCATCGCCAAGCTCGACCTGACGGGCAAGGTGGACAAGGCCGCGCCGGTCAAGGTCAGCGGCGAACTCAACCCTTTCCGCCAGGATGCGCATCTCGACATCCTCGCCTCGGTGAAGGACTTCGAGCTCACCGGGCTGTCGAGCTACGCGGGCAAGTATGTCGGCTATGGCATCGCCAAGGGCAAGCTCTCGGCCGATCTCAACTACAAGATCGAGGATCGCAAGCTCACCGCGACCAACCAGATTTTTCTCGATCAGCTCAACTTTGGTGAAAAGGTCGACAGCCCGGATGCGGTGAACCTGCCGGTCCAGCTTGCGGTCTCGCTGCTCAAGAACAGCCGTGGCGAGATCGATCTCCATCTGCCGATCAGCGGCACGCTCGACGACCCCGAGTTCAGCGTCTTCGGGCTGGCGATGAAGATGCTGTTCAACCTGATCGGCAAGGCGATCACCTCGCCGTTTGCACTGCTCGGCTCGGTGCTGGGTGGCGGCGAAGAGCTGTCGCAGCTTGCGCTTGCGCCGGGTAGTGCGGCGCCGGGCGAGGCTCAGCACGAAAAGCTGGTCACGCTGGCCAAGGCCCTGGTCGATCGTCCCGCCCTGAAGCTCGATATCACCGGACGCGCAGACCCTGTGGTCGACACCGACGGTCTCAAGCAGGCGGCGCTGCAGCGGCTGGTCAAGGCACAAAAGCTCAAGGCCCTGGTGACGAAGGGGCAGGAGGCCCCCTCCCTCGATGACATCGAGGTGGCTGAGGCCGAATATGCCGAGCTGCTGAAGAAGGCCTATCGCGCGGGGGACTTCAAGAAGCCCACCAACTTCATCGGCCTGACCAGGGACATACCCGTGGCCGACATGGAGGCGCTGATCCTCGCCAACACCGAGGTCGGTGACCAGTCCCTGCTCGCTCTGGCGCAGCAGCGTGGCCAAGCCGTGCGTGATTGGCTGGTAAACGAGGGCAAGGTCGCGGGTGAGCGTATCTTCGTGCTCGAACCCAAGCTTGAAGCGGGGGGCGAGGGAGGGCAGGTGCAGTTCTCGCTGCGCTGACGGGTTTTCGCTACCAAGTAAATGAATGCGGGGGCTGCGGCCCCCGTTTCAATTCGTGCTCAGAACATTCCCATCTCCAGCCGCGCTGCTTCGCTCATCATCTCGCGGCTCCAGGGCGGGTCCCAAACCAGGTCGACCGTCGCATCCTTTACCCCGGGCAGATACAGCAGCTTGTCGCGCGCTTCGTCGGCGATCAGCGTGCCCATGCCACAGCCTGGGGCAGTGAGGGTCATGCGTACCTCCAGGTTATAGCCGCCATCAGCCAGCGGCTCGGCGGTGCAGGCATAGACCAGGCCCAGATTGACGATGTCGATCGGGATTTCCGGGTCGTAGCAGGTGCCCAGTGACTTCCAGGCCGCCTGCTCGACCGATTCGACGCTGATCTCGCCGTCCGCGTGCACAGCGGGCGCTTCCTCGATTTGAGGCTCCAGCCCCAGCGCATCCGCATCGCGTTCGGCGATGCGGTACAGGTTGCCGCCACACATCACCGTAATCGAGCCGCCGAGGCGCTGCGTCACCATGGCATAGCTGCCCTCTGGCAGGGTTTCGGGGCGCCCCCAGGGCACGCTGACTGCATCGCAGTCGCGACTCATGACCCGTGATTCGGTCTCTCCATAACGCTCACCCATGATCGTCTCCGTGCTTGGGCCTATTCGGTGCGCGCCGGGTCTTGCGCACCGACGATCGCGTTGTGCAGGGTGTGCCAGGCCAGCGTGGCGCACTTCACCCGTGCGGGGAATTCGCGTACGCCGGACAGCACGGCGAGCTTGCCGAAGTCGCGCTCGGGCGGCGTGTCGGTCAGCAGCGCGTGGAAGTCGTGGAACAGGGCTTCCGCCTCGGCCACCGGCTTGCCCTTGATCGCTTCGGTCATCAGCGAGGCGGAGGCCGTGGAGATGGCGCAGCCATGACCAACGAAGCTGACGTCCCTGACGATGTCGTCCTCGATACGCAGATACACCGTGAGCTGGTCGCCACACAGCGGGTTGTGGCCGTCGGCGTGATGATCGGCTTCGGGCATGGGGTGGAAATTACGCGGGTTGCGGTTGTGGTCGAAGATGACCTCCTGATACAGCTCGCGCAGGTCTGGGCCGCCGTCCTTCATGGTTTTCATCCTTGTTTGCGGGTGCCGAAAAGGCCCTGCGCCTTGTCGATGGCGGCGACCAGGGCGTCGATGTCGGCGCGGGTGTTGTAAAGGGCCAGTGACGCGCGCGCAGTGCCCGGAATGCCGTAGCGGGTCATCAGCGGCATGGCGCAGTGGTGGCCGGCGCGGATCGCCACGCCTTCCGCGTCCAGGATGGTGCCCAGGTCGTGCGGGTGAATGCCGTCGACCAGAAAGGACAGGATGCCGGCCTTTTCCCTGGCCGTGCCGATCAGCCTCACGCCCGCAATGGCGCTGACTGCGGCTGTAGCGTAGTCGAGCAGGGCGTGTTCGTGCGCGGCGATGCGCTCGAGTCCGACCGCGCTGACATAGTCGATTGCGGCGGCCAGCGCGATGGCGCCGGCGATGTTCGGCGTGCCGGCCTCGAAGCGCTGTGGCGGTTCGGCATAGGTGCTGCGTTCGAAGGACACGGTGCTGATCATGTCGCCGCCACCCTGCCAGGGCGGCATGGATTTGAGTGCGCGGCGGCGGCCGTACAGCACGCCGATGCCGGTGGGGCCGTAGAGCTTGTGGCCGGAAAAGGCGTAAAAATCGCAGCCGATGGCCTGCACGTCCACCGCCTGATGGGCCACTGCCTGGGCGCCATCGACCAGCACCACGGCGCCCGCAGCGTGCGCACGGGCGGTCAGCGCCGCCACCGGGTTGATGCTGCCCAGGGCGTTCGACATGTGGGTGATCGCCACCAGCTGGGTGTTGTCGTTCAGCAAGGCGTCGAAGGCCGTGAGATCGAGCTCGCCTTCGTCGTTGACCGGTGCCACCTTCAGGATGGCGCCGGTTTGCTCGCACAGCAGCTGCCACGGCACGATGTTGGAGTGGTGCTCCATGGTCGTGATCAGGATCTCGTCGCCTGCGCGCAACTCGGCGCGCCCCCAGCTCTGGGCGACCAGGTTGATCGACTCGGTGGTGCCGCGGGTAAACACGATTTCGTCGACGTGTGCCGCATTGATGAACTGCTGCACCGTGGCCCGGGCACCGTCATAGAGCTCGGTCGCGTGTTGCGACAGCCAATGCACGCCGCGGTGGATGTTGGCATTCGATTCGCGGTAGTAGCGGCTTTCGGCGTCGATCACGGCCGCCGGCTTCTGGGTCGTGGCGCCGTTATCCAGGTAGGCCAGCCGGCGGCCATGCACAGGCCGGGCAAGAATTGGAAAGTCGGCCGCCAGATCGAGCGCGGGCGCGCCTGTGTGCGGGCCAGTGTTGGTGATCGCAGTCACAGGATGTCCTCCAGCAGGGCGCCGCCCGGCAGGCGGGCGAGCAGGGCGACACGGGCATTGTCGCGCAGCGAAGTCAGCGCGATGCGCTCGAGCACCTCGGCGGCGAAAGCGTAAGTCAGTAACTGACGTGCGTGGGTCTCGTCGATACCCCGGGCACGCAGGTAGAACAGCGCATCTTCGTCAATCTGGCCCACGGTTGCGCCATGTGCGCACTTCACGTCGTCGGCGTAGATCTCGAGTTCAGGCCGGGCGTCGGCCTCGGCCATGCGCGACAGCAGCAGGTTGTCGCAGCGCTGGATGGCGTCGGTGCGCTGCGCATCCTCGGCAACGATGATGCGCCCGGCGAACACCCCGCGCGCACTGCCATCGACCAGGCCGCGGTAGTACTCGCGGCTGATGCCCTGTGGGCGGGCGTGTTCGATCAGGGTGTGGTGGTCCACATGGCGCCGGCCGTCGACGTGGTACAGGCCGTTGAGCAACGTTTCGCAGCCTTCGCCGTCGAACCGGGTGTGGATGTCGTTGCGTGCCAGGCGTGCGCCGAAGGACAGCGAGTGCGATGCGAAGTAAGAACCGCGTGCCTGCTCGGCCTTGATCTGCGCCAGGTGGATTGCCGCACTGTCCTGCTGCTGCAGCTTGAGATGGGTGATGCGTGCATCCGGCCCCGCCTGCACGCGGGTGACCACGGTGCCCAGCGTGGCGCCGCCGCCGAGGTGATGCTCGACGATGCTTGCTTCGGCATTGGCCTCGGTCACGATCAGGTTACGCAGATGGGTATCGGCGGCGCCGGTGGCACTGATGAAGACCAGATGCAGCGGCTCGGCAATGGTGGTGCCGCGCGCCAGATGGACGAACGCGCCATCGGTGCACAGCGCCAGGTTGAGGGCGTAAGGGCTGTCACCGTCATCGGCGTAGCCCAATGCGGCCTCGGCGACTTCGGCGGCTTTGTCCTTTCGCTTGAGCACTTCGGACAATGCGCCCACGGTGACGCCACCTGGCAGGCTGCCGATCACCGACAGCGTGGGTTCGAAGCGTCCGTCCACGAAGACCAGCCAGCGGCCCCCATCGTCAAATCCACCGCGCAGCGCGGCCAGCGTCGCAGCGGGGTGGGCTGCGGACTCCGGGGCGGACAGCGCGTGCTGTTCGAGGAAGGTGAGCGAGGTGTGGCGCCAGGCCTCGAGCCGGTTCGTCGGCCAGGCCAGTTCGGCAAAGCGCGCGATGGCATCGCTGCGCCGCTTCGCCAGCCAGGGCAGGGCGGCCCCGGGCAGGCTGGCGGCGCGCTCGCGGTGACGGGCGACCCAGGTGTCGACGGTGCTCATGGCCGCGCTCCTTTTGCTGCGCTGCCCGCCGAGCCGGCTTCGGCATCGATCCAGCCGTAGCCGTGCTCTTCCAGTTCGAGCGCCAGTTCGCGCCCACCCGAGCGCACGATGCGGCCGCCGGACAGTACGTGCACCTGATCGGGCACGATGTAGTCGAGCAGACGCTGGTAGTGGGTGATGACGATCATCGAGCGCTCCGGCGACCGCAGGCGATTGACGCCCTCGGCGACGATCTTCAGCGCGTCGATGTCCAGGCCGGAGTCAGTCTCGTCGAGTACCGCCAGCCGGGGCTCGAGCAGCGCCATCTGCAGCACCTCGTTGCGCTTCTTTTCGCCGCCGGAAAAGCCTTCGTTCACCGAGCGGTAGAGGAATTCTTCCTTCATGCCGACGGCCTTCATTTCGGCCTTGACGCGTGACAGAAAGTCCATCGCGTCATATTCGTTCAGCCCGCGATGGCGACGGATGGCATTCACCGCCGCCTTCAGGAAGTAGGCGTTGGACACCCCGGGGATTTCGACCGGGTACTGGAAGGCGAGGAACAGGCCGGCGCGAGCCCGCTCTTCGGCCGGCAGGGCAAGCAGGTCGGTGCCGTCCCAGTCGACGCTGCCGGCGGTGACCTCGAAGGTATCGCGCCCGGCCAGCACCTGGGCCAGCGTGCTCTTGCCCGAACCGTTGGGGCCCATGATGGCGTGCACTTCGCCGTCCTTCACTTCCAGGTTGAGCCCGTTCAGGATGCTCTTGCCGTCGATGGCGGCGTGCAGATTGCGGATGTTCAGCATGTGTTTTCTCCCTTGTCCTTAACCGACGCTGCCTTCGAGGCTCACGCCCAATAGTTTTTGCGCTTCCACCGCGAACTCCATCGGTAGTTCCTTGAACACCTCGCGGCAGAAGCCATTGACGATCATCGACACCGCGTCTTCGGCACTGATGCCGCGCTGCATCGCATAAAAAAGCTGGTCCTCGCCGATGCGTGAGGTGGTGGCCTCGTGCTCGACATGCGCCGTGGGGTTGCGCGCTTCGATGGTGGGGAAGGTGTGCGCCGCACAACGGTCGCCGATCAGCAGCGAATCGCACTGCGTGTAGTTGCGTGCGCCTTCGGCCCGCGGCGTGATCTTCACCAGGCCGCGGAAGGTGTTGCTGCCGCGCCCTGCCGAGATGCCCTTCGACAGGATGGTGCTGCGCGTGTTGCGCCCCATGTGGATCATCTTGGTGCCGGTATCGGCTTGCTGGCGGTGATTGGTCAGCGCCACTGAGTAGAAGTCGCCCACCGAGTCGTCACCGCGCAGGATCACGCTCGGGTACTTCCAGGTAATCGCCGAGCCGGTCTCGACCTGCGTCCACGAAATGTGCGAGCGCGGCCCGCGACAGTCGCCGCGCTTAGTAACGAAGTTGTAGATACCGCCCACGCCGTCCTTGTCGCCCGGATACCAGTTCTGAACGGTGGAGTACTTGATTTTGGCGTCATCCAGCGCGATCAGCTCCACCACCGCGGCGTGGAGCTGGTTCTCGTCGCGCATCGGCGCCGTACAGCCTTCGAGATAGCTCACCGACGCGCCTTCCTCGGCGATGATCAGCGTGCGTTCGAACTGGCCCGTGTCGCGGGCGTTGATGCGGAAGTAAGTGGAGAGCTCCATCGGACACTTCACGCCCTTGGGGATGAAAACGAAGGAGCCGTCCGAGAACACCGCCGAATTCAGCGCCGAGTAGAAATTGTCGGCGGGGGGCACGACGGTGCCGAGATATTTGCGCACCAGCTCCGGGTGCGTCTTCACCGCCTCGGAGAACGAACAGAAAATGATGCCGTGCGCGCCGAGTTCCTTCTGGAAGGTGGTCGCCACCGATACGGAATCGAACACCGCGTCGACCGCCACACCCGCCAGGCGTGCGCGCTCGTGCAACGGAACGCCCAGCTTTTCGAAAGTGCGCAGCAGCTCCGGGTCGACCTCGTCCAGGCTCTTGGGGCCATCCTTCTTCGACTTCGGCGCCGAGTAATAGACGATGTCCTGGAAGTCGATCGGCGGAAACTGCACCGCGGCCCACTTCGGCGGCGTCATCGTCAGCCAGCGACGATAGGACTCAAGGCGCCATTCCAGCAGGAATTCCGGCTCGCCCTTACGCGCCGAGATCGCCCGGACGACGTCTTCCGACAAGCCCTTGGGAAGGCTGTCACTTTCCATCACGGTCTCGAAGCCGGCGGTGTAATCCTGCTCGAGGAATGCGCCAATCGCATCGCCGCGCGCGCTGGGTGTCGCGGGGACGGGAGGCGGGGGTGTTTGACTGGGTTGCTTCAGGGTAGGGGCGTTCACGTCGGTTTCTCCAGTTGCTTCAGCCAGCGTGGCGGGCAAGACGGTTGGGGCCAAGAACACGGTGCTCCCCCGATGTCGGGGCGTGTTCAGGCAAGGGGGCGGGTGTCATTTCGGCGATGCTGACGGCCTGCAGTGCGTCGCGCACGACCGCGTTGATCCGGATCCAGCTGTCGCGGATACGGCAGTGGGACTCGAGGTTGCATACGCCGCTGTTGGCGCTGCATTCGGTCAGGCCGAAAGCGTGCTCTTCGAGCGCATCAATGATGTCGGCAATGCTGATCTGCTCGGGCGGACGAGTCAGCACATAGCCGCCCCGCGTGCCGCGCTGGCTAAGGACCAGTCCGTGGCGGCCGAGGGCCTTCAGCACCTTGCTGACCGTGGCCAGGCCAAGGCCGAGCGTATCGGCCAGTTCAGCGGCGCTGATGACGCGTTCGGGCGCCGTCGCCATGTGCGTCACGATCAGGGTGCCGTAATCGGTGAGCTTGCTGATTCGAAGCATGTTGGGCATCTCACTGTCGGGTATGCTTGATACTGTACTGAAACAGTACTGTATTTGCAAGCACTACGGAGCTGTGCCGTGGGCGTCGAGGTCTATGATCAAATCAACAGAGGCGCTCACCGCGGGAAAGAGGTCTGGAAGCTGGGGTATGGAAGCGACTACATGAGGCTGTAGAGCAGGGAGCTGTAGGATATGAAACTGGAACTCGACCGGGTCTACTCGATTCGGCTTTGCAGCGGAGAGCTCCGCCAGTGGCGGTTCGAAGGCAGGGACGCACGGGACTTCGCATGGTGGCGCGACGTCGAGACCGGCGCCAGTTTTTCGGAAACCGGGCTGATGTATGCGTGGGAGATTGTGCCCGAGGGAGACGAGCGTGGCTGAAGCTGGCCTGATTCGCGTTGCGCTGCCTTATCCGGCCTCGCTGGCAGTGCCGGCGCTGGGTCTGTGCGCGTTGGGCTTGATGTGGCCGAGCGCAATCGGGCCGAGCGCAATCGGGCCGAATGCAATCGGGCCGAATGCAATTGAGCCAGCCGCAGCGGTTCCGGACACGATGGGCCCTTGGTTGGCCGCCGCCGCCGTGTTGGCGGGGCTGGCGGCATGGACGCTGCTGGAATACGTCCTGCACCGCGTGCTGATGCATCACGTCGAGCCGTTTCGCACCTGGCATCTCGCGCATCACCGCAATCCGGCAGAACCGATCCGGGTGCCGCTGGTGTTCAGCCTTGTCCTGGTGGTGGCGGTGATTGGTCTGCCTCTGGCCGCGTTGACTTTACTGGGCGTAGATGGCGGGCTGGCGCTGGTGTTCTCTGCCGGGCTGCTGCTTGGCGACGTACTGCAGCAGACCGTGCACCAAAGGCTGCACCCGCAGCCGGTGTCCGGCCCTGGATTGGCCCGCCTGCACCTCGCACGGTTGCGTGTCCATCATGGCTATCACCATTTCGTCGACGAAGAGCGGGCGTTCGGCACCCTCACCGCGTTCTGGGACCGCTGCCTGGGCACGGCACCGCCGCGCCGGCGCTGAGTTTCTGGCACTGGGCCGCTTCACAGGGCGCGCGGTGTGCTGCGCAGTACCCGCCAGGCCAGCACCAGCCAGCCCGCAATCATCAGGCTGCCGCCCACCGGAGTTACCGCACCCAGCCAGCGCGGCCCACCCAATGCCATCGCGTACAGCGTGCCGGCAAAGATGATCGTGCCTGCGGTCAGCAACACCGCCGGCAGCAGGCTGCGCGGCAGACGTGCCGCACCCAGTGCGATCAGGCCCGTTGCGTGCCACATCTGGTATTGCACCGCGGTTTGCCACCAGGCCAGCGCATTTTCGTCGAGCACAGCGCTTAGCAGGGTGTTGAAAGTCTCACCGTCACCTTCGGCTTCCAGGTGCCTGGGAAAAAATCGACGCGAAGAAGATCCGACCCGAGCCGCCCTGATGACGATTCCAGCCGCTTTGCCAGCAGATTGTGCAACCGCAATTGAGCAGCGCTCCCGTCGCTGCAAAGCCAACGTATTCAACAATCCAATGCCGCAGTGCGAATGGCGCGATGGCGCCATTGGATTACGGCGCCAGCAAATTACCCAGCCGCGTGAGGTTGTAGGCGGCGAAATTGAGCAGCGCATGCGCGCGAATCGCTTCCAGCCCGCGCGCCATCAGACGGCGGAGCGTGCCGATGTCCTTCACCCAGCCAAACCCCTCTTCGATCATCTTTCGCCGACGCAGGCTGACCGCATAGCCTTCCGTGGCCTTGAGTGCCACGGGCACGGCACTGCCCTTGGTCTTGGCGGCAACGTGCGCCAACACGCCCAGCGGCTTGAGCGCAGCGATGAACTCGGCGGAGTCGTAACCCCGATCGGCGGCCAGCGTCGGCTTTCGCGTCGCGTCGGCCGGCCTCACGGCGCGCTTGACCATCACCAGCGCGGCCTCGCGCTCGGCGGTGCCGGTGGCCTGCGTGGTATGCACATCGACGATCAGCCCATTGCGGTTCTCCGCCAGCGCATGGGTCGTGAAGCTCAGGTAGGCGCCTGCACCGCCTTTGCTGGCAAGCAAGGCCTGCGGGTCGGTGCGCGAGACATGCGTCGCGTTCGAGCGTTTCTGGCCTCGGAAGTCCACCTCGGGGTTTCGCCCCTGGTCCGGTCCGGGCGGTTCGTCCGAGCCGTCGCGCGCCATCAGGCTCTTGTGCGAGGCCCACGCCCGCAGCAGCGAACCGTCGACACTGAAATGCTCGTCCGACACCAACTCGGCCCACTCAGCAATCGCCACCACGCCACCGAAGAATTCGCGCATCACGCTTTCCTTGAGCAGCCGTTCGCGATTGGCGCTGAACGTCGAGTGGTCCCATACCGGATCGTCCAGCGTCAGGCCGACGAACCAGCGGAACATCATGTTGAAGTCGATGTGCTCGACCAGCGCGCGCTCCGAGCGAATCGAAAACAGGCATTGCAGCAGCGAGGCCCGCAGCAAGCGTTCCGGTGCAATCGAGGGGCGTCCGCCCTCGGCATAGAGCGCATCGAAATGCGGCGACATCGTACGCAAAACCATATCGGCCAGTGTCTTGATCCGGCGCAACGGATGGTCCGGAGCAATTCGGTCTTCGATATTGACGTAGCTGAACAGGGCGTTCTGTTTGTGGTCGATGCCGCGCATTGGAATAATCAGTATCGTAATGCAGACGTAATTATATCAGCCGTAGAATCCCTGCAGATGCTGGAAAATGCATTAAGTCAACGCCCTGCTAGAGGCAGGCAAGCCCACGCTCCGTCTTGAGCATGTACTGCGCGTCGTCGATTCACTTGGTGGCGAATTGACCTTGAATGGGTTTGCGTCAGTCCAGTGCGAGCCCAGCCATCCAGCTACGGCACCGGAGGCTGCCAATGCGCACGATGCCAAGGTGGCCCGCCTTCATGCCTTGGACGAACTCACTGCGCAGGCCCAAGAACTCAAGATAGGATACGAGTAGCGCCAACCATCTTTACCCCTATGCAGGGCCGTGGCGCAGTTTCAGGAACCGCGCCATATTGGGTGTAAATAGGTGCCACAGCATCGCACCGGAGACCTCGTCTTCAGTCTCTATGTGGCGCAGATCTCTCTGAACTGCGCCACTTTTCCTGTTTAAATTGGCGCGACTCGATAAACTGCGCCATAATTGCGCCACTTGTACCTCAAACGGCGCCACAACGCGATGTCATCTACAACGGACCTACTGAACAGCATCCGGGCATCCGAGAATGGATTGACGCTGGCCGAACTACTGACCGCGCACCCTGGCATTGCCAGGCGAACAGCGCAGCGCTTGATCGCGAAGCTGATTGAGAGCGGCCAAGTCGCAGCAACGGGTGAAGGTCGGGCCCGCCGCTATTTCCGTGCAGATGCCCAATCTGGCAGCGGTGCACTGGTCACCAAAGCAGATGGTTTTCCGCCCTTCATTCCCCTGTCTGCCGACAGCCAGGACATCCTTGCCTATATCGACCAGCCGCCAGAGGCGCGCAAGCCGGTAGGCTATCAACGTGATTTTCTCGATGCCTACCGTCCCAATGAGACCTGGTATTTGTCGGAACCGCTGCGCCGCCAATTGCACAAGATGGGCAAAACCACTGACGTTGACGAGCCTGCGGGAACTTACAGCCGCGCCATTCTCAACCGATTACTGATCGACCTGTCATGGGCATCGAGCCACCTGGAAGGCAACACCTACTCCCGGCTCGACACGCGTGAGCTCATCGAGCACGGCAAGGCTGCGCGGGGCAAGGCGGCCATCGAAACCCAGATGATTCTGAACCACAAGACGGCGATCGAACTGCTGGTCGAAAACATCGACAGTGCGGAGTTCAACCGCTACACCTTGATGAACCTGCACAGCGCCCTGGCGGAGAACTTGCTGCCCAACCCTGCAGATGAGGGGCGTGTTCGCCAGCATGCTGTGGATATCTGCAAAAGCGTTTATCGCCCGCTCTCAACACCACAGCAGATCGAAGACGCGCTGGACGCACTGCTTAACAAGGCCAACCAGATTCGTGATCCGTTAGAGCAATCTTTCTTCATGATGGTGCACTTGCCCTACCTGCAGCCCTTTGCCGACATCAACAAGCGCACCTCGCGACTGGCCGCGAATCTGCCGCTGTTCCGCGCCAACCTATGTCCGCTAACCTTTCTGGACGTGCCAGAGCAGGCCTACAGCCGCGCCACCCTCGGCGTATACGAAATGACCCGAGTGGAACTGCTGCGAGACCTTTATGTCTGGGCCTACGAGCGTTCGACGCAGGAATACCTGGTCATCAAGCAAGACCTTGCTGAGCCCGATCCCCTGCGCTTGGCCTGGCGTGACTTCATCAAACAGACCATCCGCGAAGTGATCACGCAGCCGGGACTTGAGCCGCTCTCCAGTATTCAACAATCCGTGGCAGAGCGTGTCCCAGAACAAGAGCAGCCAGCCGTTCAGGCTCTGATCGTCGAAGAACTTCGGCGGCTGCACGAGGGGGTGCTGGCGCGCTATGGTCTGCGACCGTCTGAATACGCGGCGTGGAAGGCACGCCATGGACATTGACGGACGCGGGTTCAGTTCCCGTTTCGGGAATTGAACTGGCTTCAGAGAGCGGACAAGGTTGAGAGCCTTTTTCGGTAGCCAATCTCGGCGGAAAACCTGTCTGATTGTCCACAGCCGTCTGGCGTACCGGCAGGCTTTTCGATGCGATTCGCAGTGGTTCGCAGCAGCCCGCAGCGCTTCGATTCCGTACTTTCAATAGTCGTTTGGTGCGGGGTGCCGCCCCACCACCAAATTTTGGGGCTCGGTTAATCTCCGAGCCCTTTTTCTTGCCTGAAATCTCCGCGCAACGCGGGATTCCGGCCACCAGCGCTGCGGGTGGCGACGCGCCGAAATGCCCTGTTTTCAGCGTTTTTGGCTCCCAATCAGTCGCTATTCTCTGTCTGGCCTGCGGGTAGGTGCAGATCGCTGCTCTGCAAAATCACCAACGTACGCGTGTCGGTTCATCGACAACCATGGCGGTCGGTCAAGCATCAAACGCTAATCAGAGAGAGAGTGACGCGGTACCGCATCGTGCCCTATCATGAAACGTCAAGACGAATCATGATGGAGGGTGTCATGACCACTGTTGTCCGCGAAAAATTCTCCTCCCAAGCCGCTCCCGACGTGCTGGCAGCATTGCGCCAGATCGCCGAAAGCCAGGGGCGCCAGTTTCAGGCTGTGCTGGATGACGCCCTGCGCGACTACATCGACCGGCAACAGAAGGATCGTCCCCGTCGCCATGTGATGGCTTCGTTCGCGTCCAGCCTGGACGAGTTCGACAGCCTCTACCGCGAACTGGCCAAGTAAGCTGTGCCGCACGATTACCTGACTGTGGCCGATGTGCTGAGCATGCACACCGTGCTGATGCAGCGTTACGGCGGCGCGCTGGGCGTACGTGACCCTGGCGCACTGGAAGCCGCGCTGTTCCGCCCGCAGACGGGTTATTACGAAGACATCGTGGCTGAAGCAGCGGCGCTACTGGAAAGCCTGGCGATCAGCCACCCATTCGTGGGTGGCAACAAACGCATCGCCTTTGCCTCTGCCGACGTGTTCCTGCGCATCAATGGCTCGCGCTTGCAACGATTACCGATACAGATCCACGCCGAGATGATCCAGATGTTTGAGGCCGGAAACTTTGACATCGCCCACCTCGATCCATGGCTGCGCAAGTTCGCGGCCGTCGCAGAATGACTCTCGACTTCGTCACCCTCGACACCCTGCGCACCCACCACCCCGCGTGGCGGCTGTTGCGCTCGGACCATGCGCCCTTGGTGGCGAGTTTTCTGCAGCGGGTGTTCGTGGCACCCAATGTGCGGGTGATGGCGGCGGCGGATTTGGCCGAGTCACTGGAGGATGAGTTGTATGCCCTGCGCTTGCACTTGGGTGAAACGGCTTTCCCGAAGCCCGCGCTGGAGTATCTGAACGATTGGGCCGCACCCGACAAGGGCTGGCTGCGCAAGTTTTACAAACCCGGCACAGACGAGGCGCAGTTCGATCTGACGCCGGCCACCGAGAAGGCCATCGCCTGGTTGGCGAAACTCTCCGAGCGGCAATTCGTCGGCACGGAGTCGCGTTTGCTCACGCTGTTAGATCTGCTCAAGCAGATGAGCGAAGGCAGCGAGGCCGACCCGGCCAAGCGCATTGCGGAATTGCACAAGAAGCGCGATGGCATTGATGCCGAGATTGGACAAGTGCTGGCGGGCGATGTACCGCTGCTGGACGATACGGCGCTGAAGGATCGCTTCCAGCAGTTCATGCAGGGTGCGCGCGAGTTGCTCACCGACTTCCGCGAGGTAGAGCACAACTTTCGCCAGCTAGATCGACGGGTGCGTGAGCGCATTGCGCTGTGGGAGGGCAGCAAGGGCGCGTTGCTGGAAGACATCATGGGCGAGCGCGATGCGATTGCTGATTCCGATCAAGGCAAGAGCTTTCGCGCGTTTTGGGATTTTCTGCTCTCCAGCCGTCGTCAGGAGGAATTGACAGAGCTGCTGGATCGCGTGCTGGCGCTGCCCGCCGTGACCGGCCTGAACCCCGACACCCGCACGCGCCGCGTGCACTACGACTGGATGGAGGCGGGCGAGCACACCCAGCGCACGGTCGCCGCTTTGTCGCAGCAGTTGCGCCGTTTTCTGGACGACCAGGCCTGGCTGGAAAACCGCCGCATCATGGATATCCTGCACGGCATCGAAAGCAAGGCGCTGGCCCTGCGTGATGCACCGCCGGCGGGCAACGTGATGGAAATGGCCGAGGCTTGCGCTGATATCGAGCTGGCAATGGAGCGCCCCTTGTTCACCCCGGCCATCAAACCCGTAATTGCCGACCTGGCCTTGCAGGCGGGCGATGAAGACATCGACCCCTCCAAGCTGTTCGATCAGGTGGTCGTCGATAAAGCACTGCTCAGCCGCCACATCCGCCATGCCCTGCAAGATCGGGCCCAGATCACGTTGAACGAACTGGTGGTCAGCCAGCCTTTGCAACAGGGGCTGGCTGAGCTGGTGGCCTATCTGCAATTGGGCAGTGAGACATTCAGCACAGTGGTGGATGAGGACACGCCAGAGCCCATCCGCTGGCAGACAGTGGCCACAGACGGCCAGGCAATCACTCGCAGCGCGCGACTGCCACGCGTGATTTTCATGCGCTGAACAAGAAAAACGGCTGAGGCAAGGGATGGAAGAAGAATTCTCGAACGCGACTGCCGCAACGCATCCGATGGTGGCCCCAGCCGCTGATTTGTCGGTGCTGTTGATCGGCTTGCTCAAAAGCGTGTTGTACCGTGATGGCGACGAACGCCAATGGGCGGCACTGCTGAATCTACAAGCACGGGTGCGTGATTACGTGGCGGTGCTCAATCTGGATTTGGTGCTGGATGAAGCGGAAGGCTATGCCTTCTTGAAAAGCCGCCCCGAGCCTGCCGACGATGATCCAGCGCCCCGCCTGCCGCGTTTGGTGGCACGCCGGCCTTTGTCCTTCGCCGTGAGCCTGCTGCTCGCCTTGCTGCGCAAGAAACTGGCTGAGTTTGATGCGGGCGGCGGCGATACCCGGCTGGTGCTGTCCCGTGATCACATCGTGGAACTGGTGCGGGTGTTCCTGCCCGATGGTCCGAATGAGGCCAAGCTGATTGATCAGATTGAAACCACGATCAACAAGGTGGCGGAACTGGGTTTTCTGCAAAAACTCAGACCTGCCGGTGGCGCTGCGGCCGGGCAAGCTAATTTTGAGGTGCGACGCATCCTGAAGGCTTTTGTCGACGCCCACTGGCTGGCTGAATTCGATGCGCGTCTGGCCACTTACCAGTCTCAACTGGCTGGCGTGAGCAATGCCAAAGAAGGAGCCGGCCATGAATGATCCGCAGTCATTGGGCCTGGACTTCTGTGCCGATGACACGCTGTCGGGCTTCCGTCTTACGCGCCTGGAGGTATTCAACTGGGGTACCTTCGACAGCCGGGTGTGGACGCTGCAACTGGATGGAAAGAACGGCCTGCTCACGGGCGATATCGGCTCGGGCAAATCCACCTTGGTGGATGCGATCACCACCCTGCTGGTGCCTGCCAATCGGATTGCCTACAACAAGGCCGCCGGTGCGGACAGCAAGGAAAGAACGCTGCGCTCCTACGTGCTCGGGCATTACAAATCCGAGCGTAACGAGGTAACGGGAGCAGCCAAGCCGGTGAGCCTGCGGGACCACAATAGCTACTCGGTGATCTTGGGCGTGTTCCACAACGCAGGCTACGACCAGACGGTGACACTGGCTCAGGTGTTCTGGATGAAGGAAGCGCAGGGTCAGCCGGCGCGGTTCTTTCTGGGCGCTGAGCGAGCACTATCGATTGCTACCGACTTTGCCCATTTCGGATCGGACATCGCCCAACTGCGCAAGAAGCTGCGCGGGCTGGGAGCCGAATTGCACGACAGCTTTCCGCCCTATGCGGCGTGGTTCCGTCGACGCTTTGGCATTGAAAATGATCAGGCTCTGGAACTGTTCCACCAAACTGTATCAATGAAGTCGGTGGGTAACCTGACTGACTTCGTGCGCAGCCACATGCTCGAACCCTTCGAGGTTGGCCCACGCCTGCAGGCCCTGATCGGCCATTTTGACGATCTCAACCGTGCCCATCAGGCCGTGCTGAAAACCCAGCAGCAGGTTGAGTTGCTCACGCCTTTGATTGCGGACTGCGCCCGCCACAGTGCCTTGGTGGCCGATGTCGATAGTTTGCGCGAGTGCCGGGATAGCCTGCGGCCCCACTTCGCCAGCCTGAAGCTGGGCCTGATAGATAAGCGGCTGTGCTTGCTGGCGGAAGAATGGGGGCGCGTGGATGCTCAGGTACACAAGCTCGACGCGGCCCATGAAGCGCAAGGCCAACAAGTTGATGAGCTGAAGCAGGCCATCAATGACAATGGTGGCGACAGGCTGGAACGCCTTGCTGTCGACATTCGCAAAAAAGAACAGTTGCGGGATACGCGCAAAACCAAGGCAGGTCGCTATGGACAGCTGGCAACCGTGCTGGGCGAGCCGCTGGCTGCAGATACCGCCACCTTCGCCGCGCAGCGCGGCAAGTATCAAAGATGGCGCGAGGAGGCATGCAACCGCGATGCCGATCTGCAAAATGCCCTTACTGAACACGGCGTGACCTTGCGCCAGGGCAAGCAGGAGCACGAGCAACAGAGCTTGGAGATCGACAGCCTCAAGCGTCGGCGCAGCAACATCGATGATCAGCAGATCCAGATCCGTGCTGCGATGTGTGCGGCACTGGGTCTGAACGCGGATGACATGCCATTCGCTGGTGAGTTGATCCAGGTGCGTGACGATGAGCGCGACTGGGAAGCTGCGGTCGAACGCTTGTTGCGCGGCTTCGGCCTGGCCCTGCTGGTGCCCGATACCCACTACAAGGCGGTGGCCGACTGGGTGGATAGCGCCCATCTGCGTGGCCGCTTGGTGTACTTCCATGTGCGGCCACGCAAGGCCGCTGAACTACCAGACTTGCACCGTGATTCATTGGCTCGCAAGCTAGCAATCAAGCCTGATTCACCGCATTACGATTGGCTCGAACGCGAACTTGCCCATCGGTTTGATGTAGCCTGCTGCGCCACGCAAGAGCAGTTCCGCCGCGAGACTCGCGCCATCACGCGCGCAGGCCAGATCAAAGACCCGAGCGGCCGGCACGAAAAAGATGATCGCCATCGCATTGATGATCGCAGCCGGTATGTGCTGGGTTGGAGCAACAGCGCCAAGGTCGCTGCGCTGGAAGCCAAACGTCGTCAGCTTGAAACGCGGCTGGGTGAGGTTGGCAGCCAGATCGGTGAAATCCAGAAAGAACGCGACGGGCTCACCAGTCGACTCGATGCGCTGACGCGCCTTGAAGAATTCACGGCCTTCGATGAGTTGGACTGGGCCAGTGTCGCCACGGAAATCGAGCAACTGACTGATGAGCGCAGTCGCTTGGAATCAGCGTCGGATGTGCTCAAGGAGTTGAACGATAACCTGCGCGCGCTGCAGAGGTTGCTGAAGGAAACTGGGGAAGAACTGCAGGCTGCGCGTGCAAAGCGGGCCAAGGCGGAACAGCGCCAATCAGACGCGCGAGAGCTTAGTCAGCAAACCGAGACGCTGCTTCAAGGGACCATCATTGATCGTTCTTTGGTGGCAAAGCTTGAATCCATGCGTGTCGAGGCGCTGGGTGATCATCAACTGACGGTCGAGTCCTGTGACAACCGCGAGCAGGACCTGCGAACCTGGCTTCAGGCAAAGATCGATGCGGAAGACAGCAAACTCAAACGCCTGGCAGAGAAGATCATCAAGGCCATGGCTTCCTTCAAGGAGGCGTTCAAGCTGGAAACGGCCGAGATCGACGCCAGCCTTGAAGCAGCCTTTGAGTATGAAAACCTGCTGACGCAGTTGAACCGTGACGATCTGCCACGTTTCGTCGCGAGGTTCAAAGAACTGCTCAACGTCAACACGATCAACGAAATCGCCAACTTCAACGCCCAGCTGGCCCGTGAGCGCGAGACCATCAAGGAACGCATTGCTCACATCAATAAATCGCTGAGCGAAATCGACTACAACCCCGGGCGCTACATCGTGCTGGAATCGCAGGCCAGCCCGGATGCTGAAATCCGTGACTTCCAGCAGGAATTGCGCGCTTGCACCGAAGGGGCGATCACCGGGTCGGACGATGCGCAGTATTCAGAGGCAAAGTTCCTGCAGGTCAAGGCCATCATCGACCGTTTCCGTGGACGCGAAGGTTTGTCTGAACAAGATCGCCGCTGGACCACCAAGGTCACCGATGTGCGCAACTGGTTCCTGTTCGCCGCCAGTGAGCGCTGGCGCGAAGACAACAGCGAGCACGAGCACTATTCGGACTCCGGCGGTAAGTCGGGCGGACAAAAAGAGAAGCTGGCCTACACTATTTTGGCCGCTAGTCTTGCGTATCAGTTCGGTTTGGAGTGGGGTGCGGTCCGCTCCCGCTCTTTCCGCTTTGTGGTCATCGATGAAGCATTCGGGCGCGGCTCGGATGAGTCGGCGCAATATGGCTTGAAGTTATTCCGGCAACTCAACCTGCAACTTCTCATCGTGACGCCGCTACAGAAAATACACATCATCGAACCCTACGTGTCCAGCGTCGGCTTCGTCCACAACGAGGGCGGACGAGCCTCCAAGCTGCGTAATCTTTCCATTGAGGAATACCGGGCGCAGAAGGCATTGATGCCTGCGCAATCTGCGCAGGAGTTGCCGCAGTGACATGGACCGGTCCGAAGGATTTGAAGGCGCAATTAGCGCGACTGTGGGAGCGTAGCGAACTGCTGCGAGACGCAGTGACAGGCAATGTGCGTTTCCCTTTGCGCCTCTCAATCAAGTCCCCAAGTTCAGCGGACATCACGGATCGTTTTGACGAGGTGCGCGCGTGGGCTGCTGAATTGGCAACCACAGATTCGATACGCGTGGAGTGGCAGGATGTTCGACACCGGGTCCAAGGCGCACAAAAAGTGCCGGCCGGCGTATGGATCGAGACCATCGAGGATGCGTTAACCTGGCTGGGAAAGCGAAAAGACTGGGATCGCTTTTTAGCTCAAGTTTTGGTTACTCGGCAAGCGCACCCCGCTTTGCTGCCGTGGCTTGAGAAACGCCCACTGCAGGCGCTGGAACTGTCCGCCGTATGGCCTCGATTGCTGGCTGTTGTGGTTTGGCTGGTCGAGCATCCGCGTCCAGGCATCTACTTGCGCCAGGTGGACCTACCTGGCGTGCACAGCAAGTTCATCGAAGCCCATCGCGCCGTGCTCTCTGAATTGCTCGATCTGGCACTGCCTGTGGACGCCGTTGACACAGGAAAGACCGGTGTCAGCCAGTTTTCTGGCCGTTATGGTTTTCTGGAAAAGCCAACGCGCATTCGCTTCCGTGTGCTTGATCCAGCAATACGTGCCGTGCCCTGCTCGGCATGCCCTGACGTGACGCTGGATGCCGACAGCTTCAGTCGCCTGGAGCTCTCGCTACAGCGTGTGTTCATCACCGAAAACGAGACCAACTTCCTGGCATTTCCGCAGGCTCGTGATGCCATCGTGATTTTTGGCGCAGGGTACGGTTGGGACGCGCTGTCACGCAGTCATTGGCTGAAGAACTGCTCAATCCATTACTGGGGTGATATTGATACCCACGGCTTCGGAATTCTGGATCAGCTGCGAGGCCACTTTGAGCATGTGGCTTCATTCCTGATGGACAGGGAGACCCTTGAAGCGCATGTCGCCGTTTGGGGGCACGAGGACAAGCCCTTGGTCGCGGACTTGCATCACCTGACATCGGCGGAGCGCGATCTCTACGATGATCTGCGCGACAACCGCATTCGTGCTGGATTGCGGCTGG